>JAFWWB010000091.1 GCA_017518185.1 Lachnospiraceae bacterium | reverse complement strand
TGTCAATCAGGAAATATTCCTGTTCCGGTCCCACGCTGGTACGTACATACTTTACTTCCTTTCCGAAGAGCTTAAGTATCCTCTTTGCCTGACGATTCAGAGCCTGCATGGATCTCAGCAGCGGTGTTTTCTTATCCAGTGCATCCCCCGAGTAGGAACAGAACGCTGTGGGAATGCAAAGGGTGTGATCCTTGATGAAAGCGTAAGAGGTGGGATCCCATGCGGTATAACCTCTTGCCTCGAAGGTTGCCCTCAGTCCGCCTGAAGGGAAGGAAGATGCATCGGGCTCGCCCTTGATCAGTTCCTTGCCCGAGAACTCCATGATCACGCCGCCGTCCGGTGAAGGGCAGATGAAGCTGTCATGCTTCTCGGCGGTAACTCCGGTAAGGGGCTGGAACCAGTGGGTGAAATGTGTTGCTCCGCGTTCCACTGCCCAGTCGCGCATCTCTGCGGCAACAGCTTCAGCCACATCTTCTTCGAGCTTTACGTTCTCGTCGATAGTCTTCCGAAGTGACTGGTACACTTCTGCGGAAAGCCTTGCGCGCATCACTCTGTCGTCAAATACCATCGTTCCGAAAAGCTCAGGTACGTTCTGTTTTTCCATATCTCTTCTCCTCCCTGAATTTTTTGAAAACAGGAAAAGGCGCCTTGGATATCTCCAAGACGCCTTTGTCTTTTATGGTTCCGTATGTTACTTCAAAGCGAAAAGATTGTCAAGAGGTTTTTTGAAAAAATTTTCCGGCTATGCTTCAGGCCCTTACAGATACTTCTTTTCAAACTCCGCGATGGGTATGGGCCTGCTGTAGTAGTAGCCCTGTATGATATTGCAGCCAAGCTCCACAAGCCTGTCCACCTGTTCCCTGCTCTCGGCGCCTTCTGCCAGGCAGCGTATACCCAGTTCCTTAGCCAGTGTTATGATGTGCTTCAGCACGATGATATCGTTCTCCTCTTCACCCGCTATGCCTATCTTATCAACGAAGCTCTTGTCTATCTTCAGCGTATCAAGAGGCATCTCCGTAAGCAGCGACAGAGATGAATAGCCTGTTCCGAAATCATCCATGGAAACCTCAAAACCGCTTTCCCTGAGCTCGTTCAGAACGCGTATCATATGCTCCGCATCCTCATAACCGGCACTCTCCGTAAGCTCGAAATCTATCAGTGAGTGGTCCGTTCCGTAGCTGTCAACGATGCGCAGCAGATCCTCCGTGAGGGTCCTGTCGTACAGCTGCTTCCGTGAGAGGTTCACCGATACGGGGCAGAGGGCACGCCCTTCTTTCTTCCATTCCGCCAGCGCTTCGCAGACTTTTTTCAGCACTATATCATCTATCTTTCCTACAGTGTTGTCCTTCTCGAAAAACGGTATGAAACGGGAAGGCGGCAGCAGCTCTTCCCCCTTGTATCTCCAGCGTATAAGGGCTTCGGAGCCAACGAGCTTTCCGCTCACCGCATCGATCTTGGGCTGCAGGAAGACCGTAAACTCATCTTTTGCGATGGCTGTGTCCACATAGGCCTTGATGTAATTGCTCCACATGATATCCTCATGGATCTCATCCGTGTAGACCGTGATCTCGGTCTCGCCCAACTTTGTCCCCATGGCCTGGGCGAACTTTCCCGCATCGGCCACGCGGTTGCCCAGGAGCATGGAACGCTGCATGGGTACCAGACCGCAGCGGTAGTATATCCTGTAATCAGGATCCTCATCCAGCCGGGACAGGCCGTCAAAAAAGGCTTTCAGCTTTTCCAGCATCTCCTCCTGCGGCATATCCTTTATGAGCATCGCAAAATTGTCATTGTGGCATCTGGCGCTGGTGTAGATGAAGTCCGCTTCCTCCATCGCTTTTACCACACGGCAGAGCACGCTGTTGGCGACGTTATGCCCGAAGAACTCGTTTATCACACGGAAAGCCTTTATGTCGAAATGTGCGAAGGCATAATCACGTATCCCTTTGTGCATGGGCATTTCCAGAAAAGGGACCAGATGATTCCAGTTATGATGTCCGGTGATGGGATCGGAAAACGCCATCCTGTACAGCAGTGATCTGTCCAGGCTCTCCATGTCGTCCATGATGATGCCCTCGGACCTGTCCACATCCACTCTGCCCTCATAGAGTATGCGCAGCTTTCTTCCCATGCCGCCTGCGAAAACACCTATGATCCCGGATTCCTCGGATACCGAAAGTTCCGTAAAGAGCCTCACGGCCTCATTGTCCCTGCCCAGTTCCGTAAAGAACTTTGTTATCGCCTCCCGGCTGATCTCTATCTCGCCGTCGATCTCAATGGAGTAAAAGAAAGCTGCGCCAAGCACCGTATGCTCCGTCTCCGGATAGCGGATACGCTTATCATCCATGCGGTATTCAACGCCGGTAACAGGCTTATCATAGCCCTTCAGGAAGAATATCCCCGTTTGGTCATAGGCTCCGAAGCAGCCGCCACAGGCCTGTGCGGATCCCGGCTTCTTTCCGCCGCCGATCAGCGCGATATCCTCCTCCGAGGCTTCCCTGTAATACAATACCCTTTCGGGCCTGAAAAGCTGGTTCAGCTTATTTACATACATGATCCTCACCCTTTTTCATTTTCAGAATACCTTACGGCAGTATGTTCATGGTTATGCGGTTCTTAAGCTCCCCCTCCTCAAGCCGCTCGTATCTCAGGTCCTCAGCCGCGCTCTTCAGTACCGCAAGCGGAAGCTTATCCCCGGCTGTTGCGGGATCAAAAGCCTCTCCTCCGTAGAGCACGGTAAAGACGGCAGTCCCCTTTTCCTCTGAGTATTCGAAGGTACAGCTGATCTCCGGCTCACTGAGCGCAGGTATCAGCAGCTGCTGCACGGTCTCTTCAAAAGCCAGCTGCAGATGCGCAGTCATCCTGCCGGATATACGGTTCTTCATGCAGTAAGCGTCTATAGCGCTCTGGATACCGGGAAGGTCGTAATCCTTATCATGTACCTCAAGCTCCAGTATCTTCAGCTTCTTGATGAAGCGGCGCGTCTTTTCCTTCTGCGGATGCTCGAAGATCTGCTCGGGCGTTCCGTCTTCGTAGATCCCCCCTTCGTCCATGTAAAAGACCCTGTTGCAGATGGATCTGGCAAAGTTCATCTCGTGGGTGACTATGAGCATGGTCTTGCCCGTAGTTGCCAGTTCCCTGATGACAGCCTGCACCTCTCCCACCATGGTGGGATCCAGCGCACTGGTGGGTTCGTCCAGAAGGATCGTATCCGGATCCATGGCCAGCGTCCTTGCAATGGCCACACGCTGCTTCTGTCCGCCGGAAAGCTCGTCCGGGTATTTGAGTGCCTTGTCCGCAAGACCCACGGTACGCAAAAGCCGCATACCCTCGTCATAGGCTTCCTGCCTGCTCTTTCCCAGAAGGTCTGCCTGCGCCAGCATGATGTTTTCTATGACAGTCAGATGACCGAAAAGATTGAAAGACTGGAACACCATCCCGGTCTTCTGCCTTATCTTTCCCAGGTCGCATTTCGGTGATGTCACATCCACGCCGTTTATGATCACCTGCCCCGAGGTGGGAGTCTCCAGCATATTGATGCAGCGGAGCAGCGTGGATTTTCCCGTTCCTGAGGGCCCTATCACGGAGATGATGTCCCCGTCATTTATCACCGTATTCACGTCTTTGAGAGGCGTTACAATGTCATATTCCTTTCTCAGGTGCTTAAGCTCTATCATAACCGCACCCCCTTTAAGATCTTCTCCCTGCTCCTGCCCTTGCTGTCAAAGAGCCGGGCCAGCTTATCCACGAAGAACGTGAGTATGGCGGAGAGCACAAAATAGATCACTGCCACCGCGATGAGGGGGAAGAAGGCCTCGTAGGTCCTGGAACGCACGATATCTCCCATCCTGGTAAGGTCCTGCACCGCAATATAGCCCACAATTGCCGTAGCTTTTATAAGCCCCACTATCTCACCTCTGTACACCGGAATGACATGGGGTATGGCCTGGGGCAGTATCACACGGTAGAAGACCCTGCGGTCCGGATATCCCAGGGCCAGGGCAGCCTCTCTCTGGCCTTTGTCCACTGCTCCCACGCCCAGCTTCAGCATGCCGTAGACAGATGCACCGAACACCAGCGTAAAGCCTATGATGGCCACCGGTACGCCGCTTATGGAAACATTGCCAAAGATTATGTAATACAGGATCATGAGCAGCACCACCATAGGCATGCCCTGCACCAGCCACACCGTAAAGCGGGTTATGGTATTGGCGATGGGATTACCGTTCCTGCAGAGCATGAAGGTTGTATAACCCAGAGCCGTGCCGAAGATCACGGACAATACGGTTATGAGCATCGTGATGCCTATGCCCTCCACGAAGAGCTTCCAGCGTTCCTCCCTGACGAAGGTCTTTACAAAGCTTTCCTTTACGCCGTCAGCAAAGGCGGGCACTGTCGAGGATCCCATGCTTTCCGTATCCCGCACCATAAGTCCCGTCTGCTGTACCATCAGAGGCTGTGAGAAGATCATGGCCTCGCTGCGCTCCGGCGTTTCGTTAAGATCCGCCATGACCACATCCACATCCCCGCTGTGGGCCGCCATGACTATGGCGCCGTAATCATATACCTTGAACTCCAGGCTCGCGTTGAGATAGGCGGCAAAGCGTTTTGCCAGCTCGATATCGTAGCCTCCCAGCTCCGTCCCCACATAATAGGTGAAGGGCCGCACAACGCCGGAGGTCCCCACTATGAGATGCATCTCCGGATCCTCAGGCTCCGGTATATCCGGGATGCTCTCATCCCCATCCACCAGCCAGCGCCTGTACATATCATCAAGAGTACCGTCTGCCCGGAGCTCATCGATGAAGGAGTTCACCCTGCTTTCCAGATCCGGTATTCCCGAGACAGGCGAGATACCCACAGCAACGGTTATGCCTTCCCCTATTGTCTCATCCAGCAGCCTTATATCCTCTACGCCGTTATCATTTGCAATGCGGAGCTGATCATAGTCGCAGGCATAGGCGTCCACCTTTCCCAGCTGCACCGCTTTGTAGGCCTCCGTCCCCTCTATGTACATTATCTGCGCATTCGGCAGGTCATTCTTCACATCCCTCTCGCAGGAGGTTCCAAGGCCCACGCCTACCGTATACTTAGAGTCATTGAGCTGGGCGACGGAAGTGATCCCTCCGTCATCCGGCACTTCCTTTGAAACGGAGCGGACCATGAGCACAAAGGATGCCGGGTAGTATTCCACGAAATCCACTGCCTGTTTCCTCTCATCCGTAACAACGATGGAACCGCAGCCCAGATCAGCCTTGCCCGACTCCACCGAAGCCAGCACCGCAGCGAAATCCATGCCGGTGAATTTTACCCGCACATCCAGCTTTTCCGCCATGGTCAGTATCATCTCGACGTCAAAACCGGTCACGTCTCCGCCCTCACCGGCGTAGCTCATGGGTTCAAGGGTGTCGCAGGCCGCCACGTTCACGGTACCTCCCGTTCCGGGCCAGTCCTGCTCAGGCAGCACCTTTACGTTCTCATCCGCGCCTGTCCACTTGCGCCACATGGCTTCCTTCTCATCTTCGGATATGCTGTCATAAGCCTCCTGCCACTGCTGCCTTCTTTCATCGCCTTTCCCGAAGGCTATGCCGAAAGCCGTATCCCCCAGGCTTTTCGGAAAAAGCTCCAGGGCGTCTTCCCTGTTTACGGCAAGCTGGGCCACCGCATTGTTCATAAGACAGGCATCACTCTTTCCGGATCTGACTGCCAGTATCATGTCGGGAAGTGACGTGAAATAGGTGAACTGTCCCACCTCCGGAACATGCTGCGAGATCATCTCTTCAAAAGGCGCTCCGGTGACCATTGAGATCGTCTTACCGTTCAGCTCCTCAAACCCGGTAAATTCCGGCACCTTTACAGTCTTCCCGGACTGCACTCCCGCTTTGCCGCAGCCTGTGAGCAGTGATGCGAGCATCAGCGGCAGGAGCAGGACCATAAGCCCGGCAGAAATATATTTTCTTTTCTGTTTCCGCATTTTCAGTTTTCCTCTTCAATGACATGATGTTGGGGTCAATTGAGTATTCAACTTATATGATGCCCCCGAATTGCTCCGCTGCTTTGCAGCTCCCGCAATTCTACGAACATTCGCAATCCGCTGAAATGCTTGCTACACAAGCATTTCGCTACTTGCTCATGTTCGGGCGGGTCCCAAACTCATATGCCGGTTCATGCAAGCATGACCGTCATATGAGTTTTTGACCCTGGCATCATGACATATACCGGCTTATGATAACATAAAAACGCCCTTCCCACAAGGCAGAGCGGGAGCCGGGAGCGCCTTCATTCAAATTACATAAAAAATGCTGACAAGTATGGGAGGTTTATGGTATAGTACCATTTGGTGTGATTTTATTTATCTGGAGGTATCACAAATGAAGAAATTTGAGGGTTACATGCACGGCATCAATCTCGGCGGCTGGCTTTCACAGTGCGATCACACGACGGACAGATATGAAAACTTCATCAAAAAGGAGGATATCGCGGTCATAAAGGGCTGGGGTATGGATCACATACGCGTGCCCGTTGATTATGATCTTGTGGAGGACAGCAAGGGAAACTACAGGGAGGAGGGCTTTTCCTACATCCAGCGTGCCATTGACTGGTGCGGGGAATACGGTCTCAACATGATCCTGGATCTGCACAAGACCTTCGGCTTTTCCTTCGACGTAGGCGAGGGCGAGTCGGGCTTCTTTGAGAACGAGGCTTATCAGGACCGCTTCTACCGCCTCTGGGAACAGTTTGCCGAAAGGTTCGGAAAGTACGCGGACCGTCTTTCCTTTGAGATGCTCAATGAAGTCACCGACAAAAAATACAGCGATACCTGGAACCGCATCTCAACGGAATGCATAAAGCGCATCCGTAAATACGCGCCCGATATACACATACTGCTGGGCGGCTATTACAACAACAGCATCGAGGCTCTTAAGGATCTGCTGCCTCCCTATGACGATAAGATCGTCTACAACTTCCACTGCTATGAGCCCCTGATCTTTACCCACCAGGGGGCGTACTGGATAGAGTCCATGGATCTGGATTTCAGGATGGGCATAGACAATACCTACCGTCAGTACAGGGACTTTGCAGAGAAGAACATCAGCAGCTATGTGTGGGATATCTCCGCTTTCGATCCCGATGCCAGGTTCGGCCGCGAGTTCTTCGAAAAGCTCATGGCAGAGGCCGTAGCCGTAGCTGACGAGCGTAACGTTCCTCTCTACTGCGGTGAGTTCGGAGTGATACAGCTGGCTGATCCTGAAGACGCACTGAAGTGGTATGAACTGATCTGCGGCTGCATGAACGACCATGGTATAGGCCGCGCTGCATGGAGCTACAGGGAAATGGACTTCGGCCTGGCGGATGCCTGCATGGACAGCGTAAGGGACAGACTTGTAAAGATAATATGATGAGAAAGGGGGACGGTCTTCCGTCCCCTTTTTATTCCCCGAATTCTCTTTTTCTTATCTCCCCTGCCCGTTCAATGATCTTTTCCTTCCAGTCATCATCCTGGGCATCCAGCTGGAACACATTGTAGCCGTACTGCCGCCCCAGTGTGCACACCACGGTCTCGTCGTCTATGTGCAGCGATATCCTGTAGCGGTTGGGCAGCTTCTGCGGGAGTATCTGCTTATTGTCACGCTGCACCTCCTTAAGGTGCCTGGTCCCGTTCACGATGCCGTCAAACTTCACGCCGTAATGCCTGAACAGCTTTCTGATATACTGCTCGGAACGGAATGAAGAAGTATAGACCCACACCTCATAGCCCATCTCCTGCAGTTTCCTGATAAGCTCCGGCGTTCCGAGCCGCAGCCTCTCCTTATAGATCTTATTGAAGGGGAAATGCAGCGGCGGCTCGGTCTTATGCGTCTCCGGCATCACGAAGAGCACCTCGTCCAGATCAAAAGAGACCCGCATCTTTCCGTTATTCATTGGCAGCGTCCTTTACGATCTTTTCAACAATGGCGATCACCTCGGCAGACCATTCGCTGTCACCGCCGTTTATATCGAACTGTTCGAAATCCTTACTTCCCCGTTCACTCTTCAGCACCATGCTGTTGTCAATGGTCAGGGTCTCCTTATAATTTGCATTGACACGTTCACTGATCTCCCGGGCCTTCTTTTTATCGTCATCCTGGGCCTTTCTCTGGGTACCCGTGACTATCGCATCCACATGGGCATGATGCTTCCAGAACAGGTGACGTATATAGTCATAGGAGTAGTAATTTGCCGAAAACAGCCATATGTCATATCCGTTCTTCGCCAGATAATGGAAAAGCGCGGGCACACCCTTCTTTAATCTCTCGGTGTATACCCGATTGAACGGAAAGCCCGGTGCTTTTTCTATGGCCTCGTCCTCAGCCGTGCGGAGTATGACCTCGTCCAGATCCAGGGACACGCGCTTATCGTGCTTTGAATTCTGAATGACCTTCTCTATATCGGTATCCTGGGTCAGGTTGACTATCTTCACCGGTACCTTCTTGATGCCGCAGCGTATGGCAGCCGCCCAGCGGTGATGGCCGTTCAGCAGAAGATAGCCGTCGGGATGTATCTTCTGTACGATCAGCGGCTCCTCCATGGGCTCATTATCGAACTGTATAGCCTTCCGGAATTTTTCCTCATACTCGCCTATTATACGGTAGCTGGGTCCCACGCTGGGGATGCAGAATTCATCCGCGGGATTGGGATGGAGGCTGTTGCAGGGCAGCTTTGTCCTGAGCATGCGTTCCGCCATGCTGGCCCTGATAGGCACAGTCACTCCCCTGTACTTTTTGATCTCGCCCTGCAGAAACTGTTCAAAATCGGTCGTTGATCCGGCCATAATATCTCCTTCCTAATGCAAAGGCAGGGTATAAATCCCCTGCCTTCTGATGGACCTGGCGGGATTTGAACCCGCGTCCGAAATATCCGCCATCGCTCTTCTACTATCATAGTCTGTGGGAGAACGTTCCCTCCGCCGCCCTGTCACAGACACCAAAAGCGGTTTTAGTAGCTTCATGGATCAGCCATACGCTCAAAGCTTTGCGTATGCGTTTCCCGCGATCCGGCGCCCTTACCTCAACCCGCGGGTGGGAAGAGAAGGACGGGCTGCACTTAGGCAGCCAGTGCTAAATTATCTTCAGCGTTTAGTTTAAGATTCGGGTTTACGCACACCTGCGGATAGCTTCTTCAACTTAAGACACCCCGTCGAAACCTGTCAAGCCCTTACACATCATACAATAACACAAATAGAGGTTTTGTCAAGGGTCGCTTTACTGCTCGGCAAAACCTGCATTGTCGGCACTGAGGCGTATCACAGTATAGTCTCCCATATTACGGACGGAACCGGCGGCCGGCCAGTCAGGCATCTGTGTACTCGCAGCCTCTCCCTCAGCCATCATCTCCATCGTGGGCACGGGGTAGTGGAAGCCCAGCGTTTCATAGTAGGCGAGGATCCCCCGCGTATTATAGAGATTTGAGGCATCAGCACGCAGGGCATATGCGGACAGGCACATATAAGACCCCATGTCACGATAGTGATAGCAGGAGGCATTGCTGCCTGCCCTGAGATAGCCCACGAAGACGAGAGGCTTTCCCGTACCGCCTGCCTGGTCGATCGTATGTATCATCTGCGCGGTTGTGACAGCGTCGTGGTCGCGTATCACCTTTTCGGTATAATACAGCCGCATGACGACCAATGCCTGCATATACATAAGGACGGTACAAAATAATACGCCGAGGTGCTGCAGCCGCTGTCTGTCCCGGTCTTCACAGATCTGCTCCAGCAGGCGGATACACACGATGATCAGACAGCTGCAGACGAGCGGCATCGTAAGCTGTGTGCGTCCTATTAAGATCTTTCCCATGATCACGGGAAGAAAAAGCGGCGAGGCAAAAAGCCCCAGCAGTCCGGCTGCGGTCCAGAATGACAGGCGGTGCTTTTTCCACAGGAGGAAGCTCGTCACGAGCAGGAGCAGCGCCGTGGCCGGATAGGTCTTTTCCAGCAGATCTCCCGGCGCCGTCAGATAGAGTTTTACAGCGGACAGAACGCTTTGCACCACAGTCTTAAAAGGCTGCTGTCCCCACAGGATCTGATCGTTCAGATATGAGGAACCGCTGAAAAACAGTTTTGCGATCACTTCATACGGCAGGAAGCCCCCCAGAAAATAAAACGGATAGACTGCGATCGAGAGCCAGCCGTCCCTGATCACCGGTACAGCCTTCGTCTTCTGTTTATCCTGCGAAGAAAGGATGAACAGCGATAACAGCAGGCTGATCTGGATATTCGCCATCAGCTGGTATACACCAAATGACAGTACCTGGCAGATGCATCCCGCTATCAGCAGCTGCCATTTACCCTTCTCCAGAAAAGAGAGGAACAGCCGGTCTGCGATGATGAGCAGAATGAATGCAGCCAGCAGTGTGTGAGACAGATAGTGGAAATAAAACGCGTCCTCATAATTTCGGCTGACGAGGAACAGGAGCGGTGCAAAGAGGAAGACCCCGCCGGATCTTCCCCTCGTCAAAAGGAAACTGAGTCCGGTGGATGCGATAAACAGGAACAGCAGAAACAGTATACCTTCCATGTATGGATCATATACACCGAGCCCGGCTATCCGGCGCAGGAGCGGCAGTGAAAAACGCCCCGTTTCCAGCCAGTTATATGTGGTATACGGCTTAAGGACCAGCAGCTCACTGTCAATATAAAAGTAAGTAGAAAAAGCGTGGATGCCGTAACATAAAAAAAGGACCGCTGCCACCAGGATGCAGCCGAACGGATGCTTTTTCAGATATTCGATATACTCTTTCATACGTTCTCCCAGGCACTCTGATAAAGAAAGGAGCGGACCGCCGTTGAAGAGCGACGGACCGCCCCTGTCATTTCTCAGCTTATCACTTGAAGTATGCCACAGCCTCCTTGAGATCTGCGGAAAGGTCGTTCATCACATTCGCATTCTCGGAAACCTGTCCCACGTTGTTGGCAACGCTCTGGATGGACGCAGCCACCTCTTCATTGGTAGCTGAGGTCTCTTCGGAGATCGCCGACAGGTCGGTCACGGCGTTGGCTATGGTATCCTTTATGGATTCCAACTGTCCTGTGACCATGGACACGGAGGAGATCTCCTCAACGGAATTCTGGATATCCCTGTCAAGGTTTGCAAACTTATCCTGGGTCAGCAGCAGCAGCTCTTTCTCATCGGTTATCAGTTCCCTGACCTTCTTTGCGTGCTCAACACACTTGGTAGAAGACTCGCCTATGGCTGCCACTATATCCTTTATCTGGTTTGCGGAGACATCCGACTGCTCTGCCAGGGTCTTTATCTCTTCGGCGACAACCGCAAAGCCTCTTCCGGCCTCTCCGGCTCTTGCCGCTTCTATGCTGGCGTTCAGGGAGAGCAGGTTGGTCTGGGACGCTATACCCGTTATCAATGCAACCATCTCGTTGATCTTGGTCACAGCCTCGTTGGTAGCATTTATACGGTTTGCGATATCCTCCACTGCATCAGCGGAACGCTCGGAGGAGGAGATGACCTTCCTGATGGAATCGGCCGCTTCCCTGTTTGCCTCGGACATAGCGCCTGCATTGGAATTCAGGTTGTTTACGCTGTCTACCGCCTGGCTTATGATATCTCCCATGTGGTTCATGTTGTCGTTGATATCCTGCACGCTCTGTGCCATGGTCATGGTGGTCTGGGTGAGAGCCTGCATGGAGTCGGCTATCTGGCCCGTAGCTTCCGAGGAATCGGCTGCCATATCGGCAGTGCTGCCTATGGTGCCGGTGAGAGTCTCCGCAGAGCTCCTGATCTTTCCCGTAGCGCTCTTCAGCACATCGCCCAGCTTTGTCGTTGCGGCGATGATCTGTGCCGTTTCCTGTATGCTGGTCTTTTCGTCTATACGTACATCGGTCTCACCGTCGGAAAGCTTCTGAAGGCTTGCCGCCACTGCCTTAAGGGGACTTGAGACCTTGATGGCAAAGAACCAGGCGATCAGGGTGAACACCACTATGCCGGCGATACCGACCAGGGCCACCACCAGATAGATGTGCTTTTCGGCCGCATTTATCTGATCGGCAGTCTTTCCGGAAAAGGCCATGCCCCGCACTCCGTCCGAGCCGTACAGAGGCATATAATAAACATAATAATCGGTACCGTTTATGACCACATCATCGGAATAATAATCCTGCCCCGAAGAGACCGCAGCCCATACCGCATCCGAAGCGGGGGTCCCCTCGATACGCTTTCCGTCGGAGCCGATTATCGTGGTCATAAAGCGGATATTGTCCTTGAATATGGTAAGATCCACACCGGTGGCTTTAATGGAATCGATATAATCCGTATCATACTCCAGGAAACCGTCCTCAAGGTCCACCTCATTCAAAAGGTCATATTCATAGTATTCCCGCAGTCCTTTTGTCGCCACCATGAGTTCTTCCCTGGTGTTTTCCTCAAGGTTGGACACCATGATCCCCGAAGTGATGAAGAACAGGAAGACAACTACCGTGACCAGCGGTATGAGCGCATACATGAGCAGCATTGTAAGGATAGTCAGTTTCTTTTTCTGTTCCATTGTTTTCTCCTTTCAGGATAAAGAATTATGATCACCCGGTTCCTTCCGGGATAACCTTCATTTCTACAGCTCCATCTCCTCAAGGGGCTTATAGTTTTCCCTGAGATATTCAAGCATGGGGGAAGCTTCCCTCTCCAGCACGAATTCGATATATTCCAGATCTTCCTTTGCATCCACATCAACTGCCTTCGGGATTATATAGGAGATCACCTTATCCCCGTGCATGAGATGCTTTTCCCTTATGAACTCCGTACGGAGCACGTCCACGTATCCGTCCGGGGTGTATACCTGGTCAAAATCCTGCCTGGGGCTGTTGGCCTCGTCTATGGTCATATCCTTCATGAAGCTGCGGTAGTAGCCGTCCTCCCTTATACAGAACATCTTATAGGGCGGGAATACCTGCTTATGGGCGCTCCGAAGACTCGTGGCTTCCGGATCCTCCAGCATCTTCTTTACTGCCCCCTCCAGTATATCCACTTCCCTCAGCGGCGAGGTTGGACGCAGATGCATGAAGAACTCCGGCAGTTCTCCCTCGTTTTCGGCCAGCCACCCTATGGCATGCTCCATGAACTCTATATCGGGTGAAGTGTCCGTTGCAAATTCCGCCGGCCGCAGGAAAGGCGTCTCGGCCCCGTAGGCCTCTGCTATCGCGGCATATCTCTCGGAATCCGTGGATACCAGTACTCTCGAGATGCCGCTGCAGTTCTTTGCAGCCGCAATGGCATAAGCCATCAGAGGATATCCCTTCACACAGCGTATGTTCTTGTTGGCAACGCCCTTGCTGCCTGCTCTTGCGGGTATGATGGCATACATGCAGCCCTTTTTTATCCCTGCGCTCATATCAGCTTCAGTACCTCCAGCACATTGCCGCAGACCCTGTAGCAGAGCCTGCGTTCTTCTTCTCCGGGTTCGGTCAGATCCGGCACCATCACGGCCTTGAGCCCCGCTGCTGCCGCGCTCTTTATGCCGTTGGGGGAATCCTCCACGGCTATGGTCTCATACGCCCTTGCGCCGGAGATCCGAAGTGCCTCCAGGTATACGTCCGGCCAGGGCTTACCTCTCTGGACTGTCTTTGTGGAGATAAAGCGGTCGGCATCATAGTGAAGCCCCGCCTCCGTCATGTAACGCTCCGCCCTGTCAGCCGGAGATGCGGTGACTATGTAATAGGGCAGCTGTCTTTCCTCCAGCTCCTTCATAAGCTCCTTTGCCCCCGGCTTTGCCTGTATGGGATGATCCTTACGGTATCTCTCCATAAGGGCCTTTCTCCGCTCCCTCATCATGTCATATACATCCCGGTCAAGAAGCTCCTTAAAGCGTTCCCTGGCCAGGGAATTGTCAAGGCTCCTTAAGGAAAGGGAATCCTCATACGTCATGGCATAGGAATACTCTGCGGCAGCCTCTCTCCAGAAGCGGCTGTACAGCGGTTCAGTGTCTATCAAAACCCCGTCCAGATCCAAGAATAACATACCATAAATTATAGGAAAATAACGCTTTACTGTCAACGAGCGATTTGATATAATGATGTGGCTGTTTGTAACACCTTTTACACCACCTTTGTGAGGATCTTACGGAATGCACATTAGCCCTGAAATGGAGGATCTGCTTTCTGTCGGCTATAATCTTGCCACGCAGACAAGCTTTTTCGGCCTTTTCGATACGGTACTGGACGCCAGCATGCGCTTTACAAATGCTGACGGCGGTACTCTTTACATCACTGACGAGGAGACAGGGTCCCTTGTGCATCTTTCCGATATCAACCGTACTCTCGATAAAAAAGGCAGCCGCTCCTCTTCTCAGGCGGACATGATCCCCGCCGACGACAGCGAGCGTAATCTTTTCACCAATGCCAGCATCACCAAAAAACTCATAAATATCTCGGATATATACAACACGAGAAAGTACGATATCCAGGCGATAAAGGAACGCGATGAGAAGAACCATTACCGCACCTCCTCCGTCATGATGGTCCCCATCATGGACACCAACCAGAAGGTGCTGGGAGTTATGATGCTCTATAACTGCAAGGATGATGAGGGCAATGTGGTGTCCTTCGACAAAAACTGCGAGCGTACCGTTGTGTCCATCGCATCCCAGATGGCCAACAACCTGACCAACAAGATACTTATACAGGACCAGCAGGAGCTGCTGGATTCCTTTGTGGAATGCATGATCACCGCCATCGATGCCAAGACCCCTTACAACGCGAACCACACCAACCACGTTACGGGCTACTGCATGATGGTGGGCGAATATATAAACGTCCTCCACACCAGGGGCGTCACCGAGGTCTACTTAAACGAGAACGACATGGAACAGCTCACCATGGCTGCCATGCTCCACGATATAGGAAAGATAATCACTCCCAGGGAAGTGCTCAACAAGTCCACCCGTCTGGGTGCCGGCTACGACCACCTCCACAACAAGCTGGAGAAGATCGTGCTGATGAAGAAGATCGACATGCTGGAAGACAGGCTGGACAATGCGCAGTGGGCAATGGACGACCTGCGCCTTACCAATTTCCTTATGGATCTGGAACGCATGAATGTCTGTGATTATCTGACTGACGAGGATATAGCACGCGTGGACTTCATGTCCACCCAGGTCTATGAGCCCGAAAACGGGGACCCCATCCCCTATCTTTCTCCCCAGGAGAAGGAATGGCTCCACATCCGCAAGGGTACCCTTACCGACGAGGAAAAGGAGGAGGTGCACCTGCACGTCACCTTTACCGACAGGATACTTGAAAAGATACGTTTCACCGACAAATACAATAAGGTCCGCACGATCGCTGCCAACCACCACGAGTATCTGGACGGCAGCGGCTATCCTGCCCACAAGACAGGCAGGGATCTGGATCTGCTCACAAGGATACTGACCGTCTGCGACATCTTCGACTCTCTGATGGCAGATGACAGACCCTATAAAAAAGCCCTCACTCTTGATACTGCCATGTCAATACTGGAGTCCATGGGAGAAGAGGGCAAACTCGACATGATGATAGTCCGCTGTCTCAAGGACTGCGTGCTCAAAGGCAAGAAACCCGAAACGGGAGCGTCCTTATAAGGATCCGCCCCCGTTTTTTCTTTTTTCTGCCCCCGAGCTATGCTCGGGGGAGCCCGCGCCGGCTTTGAGGCGCTTCAAAGATTTGCCGTCAGGCAAATCTTCCTTTTTCCTACGATTTCCGTTCCTTCTCTATAGCTGCAAGGGCGCTCCTTACGGGCGGCAGTATGAGTATCACTATCGTGATCGCAGCTTCAGCCACAAGATACGCGTAATTGTAAATGACGGGATATAACATCGCAAGGGACTGCGGAAACTCCTCCGGCATGTAGTCCATCCAGTAGAGGTAGCCGCCCAGGCTGTGGAAGACGCCTCTGGCAAAGACAGCCAGCAGATAGCCGATGATCATACCGTGTTTCTTTCCCTTAAAAAAGCCCGAGATGCCAAGCGCCGTAAAGGCGAATATGTAATCCAGCAGTACCTGCGGCAGTGACAGCATCCAGCTGCTGCCCCCCTGTATGAACTGCAGCAGGCTGTATGCGAAAGCCGCCGAAAAGCCCACGCCCGCTCCGTACCAGTAGCCTATTATGGTCACAAAGAACATGGAGCAGAGGGTGGCCGAACCTCCCCAGGGAAAGTGTATCACCTTTATGTACGAAAGCGGGAATGCCAGAGCCAGCGCCATGGCGGAAAAGACCAGCTGTTTTACGGTTATCCTGCTCTCACCCTGTTCCCCTTTCTTTTTTCCTCCCTTATACAGCCAGACCGCTCCGGCTGCCGCGATGATCACTGCCACGACCACCAGTATCACCGATACAACTATACCGGCCTGTGTAAGGGAGTACGCTCCGTCTTCTGCATTATAAGTTACCATTGTTTTCCTCCTTCTTTAAAAAACAGGAACCCGCGCGCCGGAGTTCCTGCAAATTAACCATCATATCCGACTTCCTACGGCGGCATTATCCGCATCAGGTATTAGGGTCGAAGTTTGATCACTTCCTCTCAGTCCGCCGCACGGACTCCCCTGTCTTTAATGCACTTATTCAGATTTTCCTTGATAATATACGCATTTTATGACAAAATGTCAAGCATGTACTCTTATATACTCTTTGATCTGGACGGTACGCTGACTGACCCGAAAGAGGGGATCTGCGGCTCCGTCCGGCACGCACTTGAAAGATCAGGGATAGAGCCTCCGGAGATCGATGCTCTTACCCCTTTTATCGGACCTCCCCTGAAGGACAGCTTCATGGAGTTTTATTCCATGGACAGTGATGCAGCCGATGCCGCGGTAGCCTATTACAGGGAGCGTTTTTCCGTTACCGGCTGGAAGGAAAATGAGGTTTATCCCGGCATGGAAAGCCTTCTTAAGGAGCTGGCCTCCTCCGGGGTGTCACTGGCTCTCGCCTCCTCCAAGCCCACGGTCTTTGTGGAAAAGATCCTGAAGCATTTCAGGCTGTATAAGTATTTCAAGGTCATCGTCGGAAGCGGGCTGGACGGAAGCCTGGGCACAAAACAGGAGGTTGTGGACGAGGCCCTTAAGCAGCTTTACGGCCATGTCCCCGCAAAGGACGATCCTGCCCTTCTGAAGACTGCCATGGTGGGCGACCGCCGCTTCGATATGGAAGCCGCAGCGAAGGCAGGCATAGACGGTATAGCAGTAAGTTACGGCTACGCCCCTCCCGGCGAACTGGCCGCCTGCGGCGCGGATGCCATAGCAGGCAGCGTTTTGGAGCTAAGGGAGCTTTTGCTGGGAGGCGAGGATCCCGAGCTCTGGAGGATAAAGCAGGACAGGCTGGCGGCCGAGGAACAGCTGAACATCCCCCCTCTGCCTGAGAATTCCTTCCTGCGGGCTATATACATGATCACCCCCTTTGCGGTATTCTGGCTGCTGTACCAGGGTCTGCTGAGTCTCGGCGTATCCCTTATCGATCATCTGAAGGGCAGCAGCAGCGAAACCGATGCTTTTATCCGATCAAATTCCTCGGTCATAAGCCTGGCCCTTTACATAAGCGTCAGGGCCCTGACCATAATGATACTGTGGCTCATCTTCAGCAAACGGGACGTGCTTCATTTCCTGCCCTTCTGAAAAAAGAAGAGGCTGCCCCTTAAGCTGGCCTCCTGCTGCGCTGCGGGCATAGTTGCCTCCTTTGTGCTCAACCACCTGCTCACTCTGGCAGCGGGCCTTATCCTGCCCCTCATATACGATGCGGATAAAGTGGCCGCCTTTTTCGAAAGCGCCACCTATAACCACGATATACCTCTTGCAGGCGGACTTCTGCTCTACTGCCTCCTTGCTCCCCTTATGGAGGAGCTCTGCTTCCGCTGGCTGCTGCTTGGCCGTATGGAGCGGGTCTTCGGTGAAAAGATCGCCCTTTTCCTGAGCGCCCTCTTTTTCGGCATCTACCACGGGAACCTCATCCAGGGGATCTACGCCTTTATCTGCGGCCTCATAATGGGAAGGCTCATGCAAAAGGAAAAGGGCCTTTCGGCCCCTCTCGCATTTCATATCTCAGCAAATACTTTTATCTTTCTGATATCACGTCTTTCCTAGTACATCCGTATTTCTCAGGTTGTTATGCCGAACCAGGCCCCGAAGCCCAGGGTACATAAAAGCCCCACTATGACTCCGGCCAGGGCCACTCCCAGCATCACGGCTATGACACTGTCTTTGAACTTCATATCCAGCAGGCTTGCCGCCAGCGTGCCTGTCCAGGCTCCGGTCCCCGGCAGCGGGATGCCCACGAAGAGCATGAGCGCCACAAACAGCCCCCTCCCGGCTTTTTTCTGAAGCTTCTCACCGCCCTTATGGCCTTTCTCCAGGCAGAAGGTAAAGAATTTTGCCGTGTATTTCTTGTCCTTTCCCCACTCCAGCACCTTTCTGGCGAAGAAGAATATCACCGGCACGGGAAGCATGTTCCCCACCGCAATGATGATATAGGCCAGCAGCAGGTTAAATGAAGGATCTGCCGCCTTGAAGCCGTAGGCAAAAGGTATGGCCCCCCTGAGTTCGATAAGGGGTACCATTGATATAAAAAACACTATGATGTAATTCAGCATGTCATTCTCCTATCCCCGGCATCTTTTCCAGGGCTGCTATCAGCGCATCCGCCTCTTCATCCGTCCCGGCCGTGATCCTTAAGCTGTTGTCTATGCGGGGCAGCTTAAAATATCTTACAAAGATCCGGTTCTCCCTGAGGTATTTGAATATCTCCTCCGCCGGAACGCTTTTGTGGCTTGCGAACACGAAATTGGCCTTTGAATCCGGGAAGGAAAGCCCAGCCGCTTAAGCTCCGTCTTCATCCTCTCCCTGGTTTTGATGACCCGTCCCACGATCTCCTCAAAGTATGCCGTATCCCGGACTGCCGCAGCCCCCAGCTTTATGGAAGGCAGGTTCATGGTGTAGGAATTGATGGAATACTTTATGGTGTTCAGATGTGCGATGAGCCTTTCGTTTCCGAGGGCATAACCCACTCTCAGTCCCGCCAGGGCCCTGGACTTTGAAAAAGTCCTTATGACCAGGAGGTTGTCATACTTCTCCGTAAGCGCCGCCGCGCTCTCGCCGCCGAAATCCATATAGGCCTCGTCAATGATCACCACGCTCTCCGGATTGGCGGAAACTATATCCTCTATCAGAGAGAGCTCCTCCGAAAGTCCTGTGGGCGCATTCGGATTCGGAAAGATGATGCCTCCGTTCTTCTTTTTATAATCCGCGGGAATGATGTGGAACCCCTCATCCAGTGCCGGAGTCTCGTAGGGTATGCCGTAGAGCTCCGCCCACACGGGATAGAAGGAATAGGTCACATCCGGAAAGAGCAGCGGATCGCTCCCGTTGAAAAATGCCTGAAAGGCCACGGATATGACATCGTCGGAGCCCACTCCCACGAATATACGCGAGGCCGGTGTCCCGTGAAACTCCGCTATGGCTTCCGTCAGTTCCGCCGCATCAGGTGCGGGATAGAGCCTCAGTTCATCAACCGAAAGAGCCTTTAATGCCTTCTCCACCTCAGGTGACGGGGGATAGGGGCATTCGTTGGTATTCAGCTTTATTATCCTGCCGGTGACCTTAGGCTGTTCCCCCGGTGTGTAAGGGGTCACCTTCCTTGTGTTTTTTTCCCAGCTCATTCATCCTTTCCTCCCATTCGGTCTCATACTCAAAATCATATTTCTCAAATGCGTTGATTATCAGGGTGTCTCCGTAGCTGTTGAGCCTTTTATAGCTCCTGGAATAGGTGGGGTGCACATGGCCGTGAAGGAAATATCTGGGCCTGTACTCCTCCAGCAGCCTGGTGTAGGCCTCAAAGCCCTGATGGGCCCTGTCCTCCCCGTCTCCCACATGCCTTGCAGGGGCATGGGTCATGAGTATGTCAAAGCCTCCGTGCTTTCTGATAAGGTGCCTGAGCTTCATCACCTTACGGTCCATCTGCCACTGCTCGTACTGGTACTCGCCTTCCCTGTATTTCAGGCAGCCTTCTATGCCCAGTATCCTGACGCCCTCATAGACCAGCATGTCGCAGTCAAGGCAGGTACAGCCGTCAGGCGGTATCCTCTTGTATTTTTCGTCATGGTTGCCGTGTATATAGTATACAGGAGCATGGGTAAAGGTTGCAAGGAAAGAAAGGTACCTGGGGTCAAGATCCCCGCAGGACAGTATGATGTCCACTCCCTTCAGCTTCCCCGGCTCGTAAAAATCCCAGAGGCTCTTCGATTCGTTGTCCGCCAAACAAAGTATACGCATTACTCCTCCGACTTTATTCCCTGTATGCGCACCAGGTCCACCGCTTCATCCTTCAGTTCGTCGATATCGGGGAGATAACCCACGATATTCTCCGCAAGCCAGTCTATCTTCACCGCTTCTTTGGCTGAAAGCGTCTGTCCGTCCTCGCAGCGCAGGATCCCGTCCTGTGAATAGATGGGGCCCGTGAGAGGATTTATGTCCATAAGCCTCATGCCGTTGCGAAGGCTCCTCAGAAGCCTTACACCGCCTGTGGGAAGGTTCCTGGAGTAAATGACATCCACCGCATCGCTGGACATGCCCCAGAAATAGTTAAGGGCCTGGTCCGCGAAAACATTCTCATCATTCTTGTAGCCGCCCCTTAGTATGGAACTGATTATATCTTCGTAAAGCTTGCCCCAGTGCCTCACGGGCATGGCCAGGTTCACGCCGCTGCCGTCCTCCTGCAGCGCATATAGGCCGAACTCCCTGCCCTGGTTGGTCTTGGAGTTCATATCCCTGCCGGATATGAGCTTTACATTATTCTCCTTAAAAGCCTCATAGGGATCCCTGTCCTTCACGGTATGCCATTCCAGATATACCTTTGCCGAAGGCCTGGTCATCTGCACTCCGCAGGCAAAAGCGTTTATCTCGGCAGTGGTCCCGTGTATGGGGTAATCGCAGAGATATCCTATGTTGCCGCTGTCATTCATAGCTCCGGCAATGGCTCCCATTATGAACTTGGCCTCGTACATCCTCAGGTAGTAGGAACGTATGGTCTTATGCCCCAGGTTCATGGAGCAGTTCAGTATTATGGCCTCGGGATGCTTCACCGCCGCCCTCAGTGCCGCCGACATAAGCTTAGGCGAGGTGGCAAATATGACCTTGTTCCCGGCTTCAACAGCCGCATCAAAAACATCGTCCGCATCCTCGTTATCCACCCTGTCCACGGAGGTAACGGCAATCTTGTCCCCGAAGACATCCTGTACGTACATCCTTCCCAGCTCATGGGCGTAGGTCCAGGGGGATTCCTGGGCGCTGCGGTCATGTATGAAGGCTATCTTTGTCTCCGAACCGCCTCTGGGCAGGAGCTTCGAAAAAGAAGTCTTCTGCGACTCGGGGGTGGGGTTAAGCACCAGCGTCATCTCCGCGCCGCTGTTGTAATTCACGAACTCATTCCATAGCCTTGCGATATCCGACTTTATCTCGGTCTGGTTCTTTTCCAGGGCCTCTTTGTAACCGTAGATGGAAAGATACAGGACCACCGCATCGCCTGCTGTGATGGTCAGCTTTCCAGTTGCTCTGGGGCTGAATTCCTTCTCAAAGAAGCTGAAGAAGGCGCTGAAATCGCTCTTCTGTTCCTTAGTCCACTTTTCCTCGGTGCTTCCCGTCTGCTTTAAGAGCTTCCGGAAATTACCTTCTCTGGACATATACAGATAATTGATCCCCGTGAGCTCATAGAATTCCATGAACTCGTAGTAGAGACGTATCTCGGGTTCATCCGACCTCTTGGGCACCATTCTGGTAACGCTGCCCTCTATACTCACCGCATCCATGAATTTGGACACGGAAACCCTCTTATTGCCCTCCATGACGTAGAAACGGTTGTTGAACTCAAAGGCCTTTATGGGATCCCTGAGCCCATCCTCTTCAAGCTCGTCATAGAGCTGTGCCCACTTTGTCGCAAATTCGGAATTCGGCTCCAGAATGGGCATGAAATTCCTGGCGAAGGCGGTGGTGCGCCCCGCGCTGTAGGTCCCTACTATCTGTTTGATAGGGATCTCAACCAGTCCCAGGTTCACCTGGGCTTCGATCTCAACTCTTGAAACCAGCTCATCCAACACGGGCAGATAAGGATACATCCCCTTTGCGACGCAGATCCTGTATTCCTTGTCTCCCAGCTTAAGCGCTTTCTGGTAATCGCTTACTGCCATATCATCATCCTCCGTTAAACTTTATTATTTTATACCGAAAGCACTTTCAATAACAAGCGTAAAACTGCTTTATTTAAGTACCGCCATGGTGTAAAATAATGTGGATATTTACCATAAAGGAGCAGGGATATGACAGCATATGAGGGCTTTGCCCGGGTTTATGACAGTCTTATGGAGGATGTGCCCTACGAACGCTGGGCTTCTGAGATATGTGACACACTCAGACGGGATGGTATAGAAGGAGGCCTGGTGCTGGACCTCTGCTGCGGGACAGGCACCATGACGGAGCTTATGGCAGAGCGCGGCTACGATATGACGGGGGTGGACGCCTCCGCCGATATGCTGGAGATCGCCGCCGAAAAAAAGGCCGTAAGCGGCAGTGACATACTGTACCTGAGGCAGGATATGCGCTCCTTCGAGCTCTACGGCACCATGGCCGCCATAATCTGCATCTGCGACAGCATAAACTACCTGACGGACTATGAGGATCTGGTAGCCTGCCTTAAGCTTGTGAACAATTATCTTGATCCCGGCGGACTCTTCATCTTCGACTTCAATCCCCCGGAAAAATACGAAGCCCTTGGGGATTCCTCCATCTGCGACAGTGCCGAGGACATCAGTTTTATCTGGGAAAATTCCTGGGATCCCGGAAACAGGATCAATGAATGTGCCCTGGCCATATTCATCTGCGGTGATGACGGAAGATATGACCGCTTTGACGAGCTCCATCTCCAGCGTGGCTACAGCCTTGATGAGATAAAGTCCGCCCTCTCCGAAGCAGGTCTCGGATTCGTTGAAAGCCGCTGCGAGGAGGACGGACGCACCTTCGTCACCGCCCGGGAATGTACAAAGTCTAAAGCACTATAAGTCTACAGCGCTATGACCTTATCCAGCGCAAAGGAATAGATGAGCCTCTCTTTTACCTTTTTATGGAGTATGCGCTCCATGGCCTCCGCATATAGTTCAAGCTGGAGCTTATACCGTTTCTCAAGCTCTCCTGCATCACTTACCCTGTCGGTCTTGTAATCCAGGAGCACCAGACCGTCCTCTTCCTCGAAGAATACGTCGATGACACCCTGTATGACCACGCTCTCCCCTTCGGGGGCATCGGGCTTCACCCGCCTTGCGTCCACAGCCATAAAGAAGGGCTGCTCCTTCTTAAGCTTACCCTTTACGGCTGCTGCCGACATGCGCCGTGCCAGCTCCTGGCTGAAGAAGCGTATAAAGGCATCCGGCCTTATGAGCGCCGCATACTCGCTGCTCAGTCTTCCGCTCTTTAACCGGGCCGCCACTGTTTCTTCTATCCATGCCGCATCCGGCTTTTCCGGACATTTTGTAAAATCCGTAAGCTCCAGGAAACGGTGGTATGCGCTTCCTCTTGCTGCGCCCGAAGAGCCCTCCTCAGTCTTTACAAAGTCCGGTACATAGGCCTCTCTTCTTTCGGTCTCAAAAATGTATCCGGCTTCCTCATCCTCAAAAGCCGCCCTTTTCAGCTCTGAGACCGAGGTCTTGGTATAGAGCCCTCTCAGCCCCTCATGGGTATATACCCGTTCTTTTTCCGAAGCAATGAGATCCAGAAGCTCCTTATCCAGGGGCCGGGAATCATCGAAGAGCATCCCCCGGTCTGCGAAGCCCTTCGCATCCGTCGCTATCATCATATCCCGCAGCTCCCCGAGACGGAGCAGTCTTTCCCTGCAGTGGCTGAAGCTCCTTCCGGCCATTGAGCATCTTATGAGCTCCATAAGGCCCTTGCATCCGAGCACATCCATGATCCCGGCCTTCCTGTCCGGAGTCCCCGCCTCAGCATCATTTTCGCTTACGATGTCGGTGATGATCAGCTTTTCCTTTGCCCTTGTCAGTGCTACATAGAGCACCCGCATCTCCTCTGCCAGCAGATCATACTCCATCTTATCCGACATGGCCCTTCTTTTCAGGTTCATATACTTCTGGCGTCCGGCCGTGTCCACGGAATATAGAGCCATGCCCAGATCGGGATCCAGGAGCAGGCTGTCCCTTAGGTCACTTTTGTTGAACTCCTTACGAAAGCCCAGACAGATCACCACCGGGAATTCCAGTCCCTTGCTCTTATGTATGGTCATGAGACGCACCACATCCGCATCTTCGCTTATGGTGTCCGCCTCGCCGGGATCCGCATCTATTTCTTTCAGCTGGCCGATATACCTGATGAAATGAAAGAGCCCCCGGTAGCTGGATTTCTCGAATTCATCGGCGCGTTCCAGCAGCAGCTTGAGATTTGCCCTTCTCTGTACTCCTCCCGGCATGGCGGAGGCCCTGTCCAGATAGCCGCTTTTTTCGATCAGCCTCACCGTAAGCTCCCTTACGGTCATATATCCGGCGTATTTCCTGTACTCAGCCAGCCATTCCAGAGCCTTCCGGCATTTCGCCGCGGTCTCTCCTTCAGCCCCTTCGGAATCCGGATAGGACCTTATGCTCTCTATAAGAGGGCGGCCTGTATCCCCTTTCCTCAGCTTTACCATATCCTCATCGTCCATAAGCTCAAGGAAATGCACCAGAGTGCCGTAAAGCGCCTCATCCTGCCTGGGATTATCTATGAGCCTGAGGGCATCGAGTACGCGGCGCACCTCGGCCGCAGACAGATACCCTTTGCCCTTTCCGCAGTACAGCGGGATATCATTGGCCGCAAATACCTTCGTCATCGCTTTATCATAGGAGGAGGCAGAACGGGCCAGCACAACTATATCGGAATACCTTACGGGTCTCAGGGCGTCCAGGTCCCTGTCATAGACCTTAAAGCCTTCCCGCATGAGGGAGCTGATCCTCCGGGCTGCCATGAGCGCTTCCAGCTCGGTCTTGTCCTTTACCTCCTCTGCCTCTTCATCATAGACCAGCGTTTCTATCTCGGTGATGTACTCATCACCTTCAGGCCCGGGATACCGGGCTTCGGGTTTCAGCCTGGCGCTCATATCATATTCTATGCCGCAGCTTTCCCGGGTCATGATGACCTCGAACACATCGTTCACAAAATCCAGCACCTCTTTCCTGCTCCGGAAATTGCTGCTTAAGTCTATACGCCGGCTGCTGCCCTCCTCAGAGAAGCTGTCATACTTATCCATGAAGATCTCGGGTCTGGCCTGCCTGAAACGGTAGATGCTCTGCTTCACATCTCCCACCATAAACCGGTTATTCTCCCTTGCTATGGCAGAGAGCACGTATTCCTGCAGATAGTTGCTGTCCTGGTATTCGTCGATAAAGATATATTCAAAATAGTCCCTGTATTCCAGCGCTGCCTTTGAGGGCACAAGCCTGCCGTCTTCCTCACGGGTCAGTATCTTCAGGGCGAAATGCTCCATATCGTTGAAGTCTACCACCTGGCGCTCCCGCTTCTTTTCACCGAAACGCTCCAGGAGCCTTAAGGCAAGCCTTGCCAGCTCATGTATGTTATTTACCGCCTGCTCAAGGGCCGCACATTCACTCTCCTCATCCCGGGAAAAATACTTCCTGAGTTTACCCACATAGTCTTTAGCCTTATTGATCAGAGCCTGAGCTCTCTCCTTCAATTCGGGATCCACTTTCGCGGTCCTCACCGGAGTCAGCTTGGGAGAGAAGGCGCCAAGCAGCCTCACCCTCTCGTTATGCTCCTCCGCGGCGCTTAAGCGCTCCGTCAGCAGCTTGTATTCCTCCACCGTGGGAAGGTACTTGTCGGGTCCGTCCGGCTCACGGCAGAGCTTCTCTGCCTCCGTGACCAGGGCATAGATCTCTTTTATGAGCAGGAGGCTCCGTTTTTTCAGGAAACCGTACCACTCCTCCCCCAGCACACTCTCTTCCTCCAGAGAGGCCCTGAGCTTTGCTTCCGGATCCGGATAGCTGCGGACCTGGTTCAGCAGCTTTTTTATCATCTTCTCCAGCGTGCTTTCATTACCGCCCGTGACATAGCTGTCCACCAGATTGATGAAGCCTTCACTTCCGGCGGCATATTCCTCTTCCAGGATCTCGTCCAGCGCATCCTGGAGCAGCAGCTTGCCTTCACCTTCTTCCATGGTACGGAAGCCCGGCTCAAGATCTATATCCGCAAAGTTATTCTTTACCACAAAATTACAGAAGCTGTCGATGGTGCTTATCTGGGCATTGTTGAGCAGTACCGCCTGTCTGCTCATCCTCCGGTCCCCGGGATGCTCAGCTAAATATGCTGCAATGGCGGAACCTATCCTTTCCCTCATCTCGGCCGCTGCGGCCTTTGTAAAGGTCACAATGAGAAAGCGGTCTATATCCGCCGGCCTCTCCTTATCGGATATGAGGGAGATGATCCTCTGGGTCAGCACTGCGGTCTTTCCGCTGCCTGCAGCCGCGCTGACCAGCATCTGGCAGTCCCTGCTGTCGATAACTGTCTTCTGTTCCGGTGTATATTCTATCTTAGCCATTGTTCTCACCCCTTATGGCAGCCCATGCGGCCTCACTGTCATCCTTCTCCTTCCTGTAGCCGCAGCCCGGCAGCTTCAGGTCAAAGGGACAGCTTTCCTTAAAGCTGCAGTACTCACAGCTGCCTTCATCCAGCGGAAGGGCCGAGGCCTCACCTCCGTAGATCTGCTCTCCCAGGCTTATGAGCTTTCTCTCGGCATAATCCAGCACGGCCCGCAGGTCCGGAGGCGGAACGGTTTCCGAGGATTTCTGGAAACCGCCGTCCTTGTTCCTGGTAAGCTTTACCACGTCCGATTTCGGATCCCCGCTTCCGTCAAGACCGCGGGTCACCACATCGTCATCGGCTATCATGCCGGTAAGCCTGAGCTCCTCCAGACGTTTTTTCTCAAGCTCTGCAGGCTCATAGGCAGCGCTGTCGGACTTGATGATGGGATCCGAAACGGTGTAATAGAAAAGCGCGGCCGGTCTCACTTCAGTCGCCCCTTCTTCCCCCTCGTAAAGCCTGCAGGCCTCGCTGAGATATACCGGGAGCTGGAGCTGCCTTCCCTCTCTTATCTCCGTCACATCGGTATCATGCCTGCCTGATTTATAATCGGTTATCTTGACGTAAAGCCTGTCATCTTCCCGCAGGATATCAACCCTGTCTATCTTTCCCGAAAGTATCATGCGGCCCTTATCAAGTTCTATCATCCTTTCGAAATGCTTCTCATAATGCGCCGGCTTAAAGCCGCCCTTTGCAAGCTGGTAACGTATGGTCAGCACGCTCCTTATAAGTATCCTCTCCATCCGTCCCCAGCGGTAGGCTGTTCTCGCGTCTTCTATCATGCCGCCTTCCCTTACGGGCTCAAGGGCCTGCGACAGCAGCTCCTTTACCAGGGCCACGGCTTTTTCATCACTCACCTCATCCCAGGATATCCCTTCAGCCCGGAGCCTTTTACCGAAGCCTTCCAGTACCCGGTGGAAAACAGTTCCCTGGTCAACGCTGTTAAAGCCCGCCACCGCGCGTTCCTTAAGCTTCAGCCCGTATGAAAGGTAGTGGGCATAGGCACAGGAGGCAAAGCTCTCCATGCGGCTTACGCTGCCCTCCAGCACTTTGCCGTACAGCCCCTGTGCCGCTTTTTCCGAAAGCCTTAAGGGACTGTAGCTGTAAAAGGCCGCATCCGCAAGCTTCACTGCATTTACCGGTTCAACACTCCTGTAGGAATAGAACTCAGTCAGGAGCTTTTTTATCTTCTCCTCATCAGCAAGCTGTCCCGCTGCAAAGGCCCTCAGCCCCTCCGCAAGGTCTGCCGGTCCCGGAACGGGCATCCTGCCCTCCGAGGATTCCCCGCACTTAAGAGCGGGAAAGAGCTCCTTTATCCGGCTGATGAGGTATGAAGGCCTTATGGAATCAGCCTTCTGGTCCATACGTGAATAAGATATGATGAGCCTCTCCGAAGGCCTGCTGAGCACATGGTAGAGATAGAGCTGCTGTATGAACATCTTCTGTCTCGGAGTGGGGGCAAGGGCGTAGCCTGAGCCCTCCAGGAACTCCCTGTCTATGTCGGATATCATGCCGCCCGTGCCTGTGGCTGCAGGGATGATCCCGTCATTGACTCCCGCAAAGAAGAGTACCTTCACCGGCTTAAGACGGGTGCGCTCCATATCACCTATGACCACCCTGTCGGTATCCGGCGGGAGAACTCCCACTTTCAGCTCCGCTATCCCCGACTTAAGTATCTCCAGGTATTCGTCACAGCCAAGCTTCTCCTCACCGAGAAGTGCCGCTGTCTGCTCCAGGAGGCGGCATATGGACTCAAATACCTCTTCATACTCCCTTGCCCTTCCCGCATCTCCCTGTTCACGGAAATAAGCGGCACAGGCCTCCAGCTTCTCAAAGATACTGCTGCCCGTAAGGAAATCATAGCAGGCCTTCGAATACTCGGCCGCAGTCCCTCCCTTTCTGTATGCGCATAAGGGACTGAGACCCTGTACCAGCTTCTCCCGTATCCCGTTCACCTCCGCAAGGCTTTCCTCATCGGAAAAAGCCCCGGGCCTGTATGTAAAGACGCTTTCGTAACGATTAAGCCCTCTTATGCCCGTGGCCAGCAGATAATCATCCAGAAGATCTGCTTCCTCATCGCTGATATCCGCAAAGCCGCAGCGCAGATAGTGCATCACATCCTCGTAACGCATATTTCCCGAAACGGCTTTCAGGGCGCTTAATAGGAATTCCGCGCAGGGATCGTTCTCCAGCTTTCGGTTATTGTCCAGGAAAACCGGAATGCCGTAATTCTCCGCTTCGCAGACATAGGGTGCGTAGCGCTCCAGGTCTCCGGTTATCACGGCTATGTCCCTGTAGGCCAGGCCCTCGTGCCTGGTAAGCTCCCATATGCGCTTAAAGATCTCCTTAAGCTCATTCTCCGGACTGGAGGCGGCAAAAAGCTGAAGCTCCTTTCCCGGATCCCCGCTAAAGACCTCCCTGTGCCGGAATATGTTCTGTTCCAGATGTGACAGCACCGGCTGATGCTCATAACGGTATACCGGACTGTCCGAAAGAAGCGCATCCTCTCCCCGGCCGCAGCCCGCTTCTGCTGCCAGCTGCTTAAGGGAGCCTACGGTCTTTGCGCTCAGGGCGAAGAGCATATGGTCATCAGCCCCGTTTAAATACAGCTCCAGCTCCGAAGGCGGGAGTATCACTGACACTATGACCTCGCTGCAGTGCTTAAGCATCGCAAGTATCACACCGTTCTGTACCGGGGTAAAACCCGTGAAGCCGTCAAAGGCCACCACCGCCCCTTTCAGGAGCTCCGACTTTTCTATATTCCCTGCCAGTATATCCAGCTTCTCTTCTTTGGTGATGAAATGCTCTCCGAGATATTCGTTGAAAGCCGTATAAAGCTTTCTTATATCCTTAAGCTTTCCCGCCAGCAGCTTCTTTTCCGAAGCATAGGATACCAGCCTGTCCACGTCCTCCGGCCCGATCCCGTACTGCATGAACTCGGAGATCACGCTCTTTATCTGCTTTATGTATCCGTTCTTCTTTATGTTGCCTCCGATGACGGGCAGCTCTTTTTCCAGCCTGCCTGCAAGCGAACGCAGCACCAGGTTCTTTCCGGTGTCATCCAGCACCTTTCTCTCCGCTTCCCCCGTCTCATCCGCCACCAGATGGCAGAGCCTTCCGAAGCTCTGGATATCGATGTTCATTATGCCCCCGTCCGGGTGCCTGTCCACCATCTCCTTCTGGGTCTGCATAGTAGACTGATCGGGAACGACAATGATGAATTGCCGTTCCCGATCTTCTGCTGCCCTCTTTATGAATTCATTCTGGATGAAACTGCTCTTGCCTGAGCCCGAACCTCCGAAAACAAATCTGAGTGACATATATTACCCCCCTAATAACTTCCGCAGTATCTCGTTTACCGTCCCCGGATCGGCCTTGCCTTTTGCGGCCTTCATGGTCTGACCCACAAGGAAGCCTATAGCCTTGTCCTTTCCTGCCCTGAAGTCCTCCACGGATTTGGGATTCTCCTCTATCACCTGCCTGCAGATGGCCTCTATGGCCCCGCTGTCCGTCTCCTGCTTCAGGCCGTGGCTGTTTACATATTCCTCCGGATCCGTATCGTCCGCAAACATCTGCTCGAAGACTTCCTTAGCCACGGAGGAGTTGATCACCTTCTTATCCACCAGCTCGATGAGCTTAGCCAGATGGGCCGGTGAATATACTATATCCTCCGGATCCATTGACTTCTCCTTAAGGAGCCTCAGTGTCTCCACCATGAGCCAGTTGGACACCTTCTTGGGCTGGCCGCAGATGGCGCTGGCCTCCTCAAAGATATCTGCCATACGCTTGCTGGCGGTGATTATGCCAATGTCATATTCCGGTATCGCATACTCTTCCTTGTAGCGTTTTACCTTCGCATCCCTGAATTCGGGCTGGGCGCTCCTGATCTTCTCTATCCACTCCTCCGACACCTTAAGAGGCACCAGGTCGGGATCCGGGAAGTATCTGTAATCCTGGGCATCCTCTTTGCTCCTCATTGCATAGGATTCGCCCTTGCTGTCATCAAAGCGTCTGGTCTCCTGTACCACACTGCCGCCTGCCTCGATGATGTCTATCTGCCTCTCTCTTTCACTCTCTATGGCATGGGTTATGGAGGTGAAGGAATTCAGGTTCTTCATCTCCGTCCTTGTGCCGAACTCCGTGCTGCCCACCGGCCTTACGGAAAGGTTCACGTCGGCTCTCATGGAGCCCTCCTGCAGCTTGCAGTCCGAAGCTCCCAGGTACTGTATGAACATGCGGAGCTTCTCCAGATATGCGATGACCTCTTCGGCGCTGCGCATGTCGGGCTCCGAAACTATCTCTATAAGGGGCACGCCCGAACGGTTGTAATCCACCAGGGATACCTGTCCCCACTCGTCATGGATCAGCTTTCCCGCATCCTCTTCCATATGGATCTCGTGTATGCCCACCTTCTTTGATCCGTTCTCAGTCTCTATCTCTACGTATCCGTTACGGCATATGGGCAGATAGAGCTGGGAGATCTGGTAGTTCTGCGGGTTGTCGGGATAGAAATAATTCTTCCTGTCGAACTTGCCGTATCTTGTGATCTCGCAGTTAGTGGCCAGACCTACCGCTATCGCACATTCCACCACCTGCTTATTGAGCACCGGAAGCGAACCGGGCATGCCGGTACAGACGGGACAGGTGTGGGTATTGACCTCTCCTCCGAATTTTGTGGAACAGCCGCAGAAGATCTTCGTCTTCGTTGCCAGCTCCACATGTACTTCCAGACCTATGACGGTCTCGTATTCCCTTGCCATCAGAAGCTCCCCCTTATCTTTTCCCAGGTATAGGCGGTACGTATGATAGCCGCCTCATTGAAGCAGTCACCCATGAGCTGCAGCCCTATGGGCATCCCGCTGCCGTCACGTCCGCAGGGCAGGCTTATGCCCGGCAGGCCCGCGAGGTTGGCGGAGATGGTGTATATATCCCCGAGATACATCTTCATGGGATCCGAGAGGCTCTCTCCCAGCTTCGGCGCCGTGGAAGGCGCCACGGGTCCCAGGATCACATCATATTTCTTAAAGGCCTCATCAAAGGAACGCTTGATCAGTGCCTTTACCTTCAGTGCCTTAAGATAGTAAGCATCGTAATAACCGGAGCTGAGCACAAAGCTTCCCAGCATTATGCGGCGCTTCACCTCTGCCCCGAAGCCCTCGGACCTGGTCTTCTTGTACATGTCGTGCATGTCGTCGAAATCCCCGGTACGGTAGCCGTACTTCACGCCGTCGAAACGTTCCAGATTGGAGCTGGCCTCCGCATCGGCTATGGTGTAATAGGTAGGGATGGCATAGCCCACCAGTGAAAGGTCGAATTCCTCCACCTTCGCTCCGGCCTTCTCAAGCGCGGAAGCCGCTGCGCGCACCGCCTCAGCTACCTGAGGATCAAGTCCCTCACCGAAATAATCCTTAGGTATTCCTATCCTTATATCGGAAACATCCTCACGGAGGGCTCCGGTAAAGGCCGTATCCTCCCTCTTAACGGAGGTGGAATCCTTCTCATCGTAGCCCGCGATCAGCTCAAGGGCGCAGGCTGCATCGGATACATCCTTTGCCAGGGGGCCGATCTGGTCCAGCGAAGAACCGTAGGCCACAAGACCGTAACGGGATACCGTTCCGTAAGTAGGCTTTATGCCCACTACGCCGCAGTAGGATGCCGGCTGGCGTATGGATCCGCCGGTATCGCTGCCCAGTGCATAGAAGCACTCTCCGGCCGCCACAGCCGCTGCAGAACCGCCCGAAGAACCGCCGGGTACCCTGGTGGGATCAGCGGGATTCTTAGTCACCCCGAAGGCTGAGGTCTCGGTGGTTGAACCCATGGCGAACTCGTCCATATTGGTCTTTCCTATGATCACCGCGCCGGCGTTCTCCAGCCTCTCCACCGCAGTGGAGCCGTAGCCCGGCACGAAATTCCCGAGTATCTTTGAAGCACAGGTGGTACGCAGGCCCACGGTGCACATATTGTCCTTTATGGCCACGGGCACGCCGGCAAGAGGGCTCTTAAGCTCTCCCGCGTCTATCTTCTTCTGTACCTCTTCCGCCTGCTTATAAGCCCCTTCCTTATCCAGGGTAATATAGCAGTTGTACTCCTCTTCTTTCTCATCGATGCGTCCGAAGACTTCGTCCAGGGCTTCCTTCACCCCGGCCTTTCCGGAAGCTATCTCCCGGCCCAGCTCAAGGGCCGTCATATCAAGCAATGCCATTTCCGTTATACCTTTCAGAAAAATATTTCAAAAAACAGACTACAATATGATACATTGTTTCGGTATAAATATCAAGTTTAAGCTCCCAGTATCAGCGGCATGCGTCTCTTATGCATATTGGCCGCCTCCCTGCGGGCGATCTCCTTATCCACGGCCTCGTCCCCGCAGCTTCCCAGACGTATATAGTCGTGGATCTGGCTGTACTTAAGCCCCAGCTTTTCCTCGTCGCTCATTCCCGAAAGCCCGTCTGTGGGCGTCTTCTGCACCAGCTCCTTCGGCAGTTCCTCCATGGTGAGGCCCACCTGCACCACCTCCACGCTGGTCATGGTCCCCATGGGATTGAAGTCGCAGCTGGTGTCTCCGTCCTTTGTGCAGTAGCCCACCGTTGCCTCGGAAAGGTTGCCCGTTCCGCAGAGCCTCGCTCCCAGAGCCTGGGCGATATAGCGAAGGGTTGTCATGCGGAGCCTGGGCCCCACATTTATATCGCTCTCCTTTGAATACTCCACCCGGAAATCTCCCTCTTCTTCCATGGAGACCTCGCCCAGCAGCGCCTCATGCATCGCGCCGATGTTCACCACCTTTCTGTTTATGCCCAGCACCTCGCAGACCCTCACCGAATCAGCGATATCGCTCTGTACCCTGTCCGGCAGCATCACGCCGTATACATTATGCTTTCCCAGCGCTCTTGCGCAGAGAGCAGCCGCCACTGTACTGTCCTTTCCGCCGGAGATACCGAGCACTACCTTTGAAAAGCCGGTGTCCTCCGCATGCCTGCGTATAAGGCTTACCAGCTCGTCCCTCTTCGCTGCCGCATCAAAAACGTATCCCATCACTTTTTCTCCTTTCGAAGGTTAAGCCACCATCTGACTACTGCCGTACCGATTATTATAACATATCCGATGATGCTGAGCATCACCGGTTTTTCATCAAAAAAGATCATGCCCCATACTGCCGCGAAGATCACCTGGGTATAGTCAAATACCGACAGCTCCCTGGCAGGTGCAAATCTGTAGGCCGTGGTTATGGAAAACTGTCCCAGACTGGCCGCCACTCCTGCCGCTATCAGGGACAGCAGCTGCCAGGCTTCCATATGAACGTATCCGAATATGAGAAAAGGCGCCGTCACAAGACAGGAAAAGGCCGAAAAGCAGAAAACTATGATCTCCGTCCGCTCACCTTTCTTCCCCAGCCTTCTCACGAAGGCATAGGCCGTGCCTGCGCCGAAGCCTCCGTAAAGGCCGATCAGCGCAGGTATGGTGCTGAGGCCCTGTCCCGGACGTATTATAAAGACCGCCCCTATAAAGGCGACTACCGTTGCGATAATGTCTACCGTCCCTGGCACTTCCTTCATGACGGGAATGGAGACCAGTATGGCAAAAAAAGGGGAAAGCTTGTTAAGAATGTTGGCATCACTCAGCCCCAGCCTGTCGATGGCGTAGAAATTTGCTATGAGACCGCTGGTACCGAAGGCGCAACGCCAGAAGATATCTCCGGCACTGCCTTTCTTTATCCTGAACTTATCCTCCGAACGTAGGATAAGAACGGAAGCCACCACCGCCGCCACAATATTTCTGAAGAAGGCCTTCTGCATGGTGGGCAGCTCTCCCGAGAGCCTTACGAAAAAGGTCATGAGAGAGAAACCCAGGGCAGCGGAAAGTATGCAGAGAAAGCCCTTTAAATGATCGTCTTTGGGGGCCTGGGCCGTGCTCATTCCCTGCCGTCCCAGCAGTAGGTACAGAGCTTATCCCTGTCTATGCCCACGGCATCCATCATATCGTCAAGACGGTTGTAGGCAAGGCTGGTAAAGCCCATCTTCTCCTTTATCTTATCCAGCATCAGATGGTATCTGTCGGAATCGGGATCACAGTAATCCGCAAGGACGCTGCGCTCCACATTGTCTCCCTCCTGAGCGCTTATCACCTGCCGGGTGATCAGCTCCATCTCGGAATTGGAACGGGAGAAATTGATGTACTTGCAGCCGAACATTATGGGCGGGCAGGCAGGACGCACATGCACCGCTTCAGCCCCGCTCTTATAGAGGAATTCCGTGGTCTCGCGCAGCTGGGTTCCCCTGACGATGGAATCGTCGATGAGCAGTATGCTGTGCCCGTCGATGAGCTCATGCACAGGCAGGAGCTTCATCCTGGCTATCAGGTTCCTTTTGGACTGTATGGTAGGCATAAAGGATCTGGGCCAGGTAGGAGTGTATTTAACGAAAGGCCTGGAAAAAGGTATGCCGGAAGCATTTGCATAGCCTACTGCATGGGCGGTACCGGAATCCGGCACTCCGGCTACGATATCCGCATCGGGCTTGTTCACGCTGTCCCTCTCCGCCATCTTTGCGCCGCAGTTGTAGCGCATCTGTTCCACGGACATCCCCTCGTAAACAGATGAGGGATAGCCGTAGTAGACCCAGAGGAAGGTACAGATCTTCATATTGCTGCCGGGTGCGGCAAGGGTGCGGACTTCCTCCGGCGTCATTATCACTATCTCGCCGGGGCCCAGCTCCCTGTAGGTGGTGAAGCCCAGATTCTGATAGGCAAAAGACTCAAAGGAGGCGCAGTAGCCCTCCGGCTTTTTTCCTATGATGACAGGAGTCCTGCCCTGTCTGTCCCTGGCGCAGTACACACCCTGATGGGTCAGCAGCATTATGGACATGGATCCGTCTATCTCCTGCTGGGCGTACTGTATGCCTTCTATTATGTTGTCCTTCTGGTTTATGAGGGTGGCCACCAGCTCAGTGGCATTTATGGTCCCTCCCGACAGCTCCATGAAGTGGGCGCTGCCGCCTTTGATTATCTTATCCGATAACGCTTCCGCGTTGTTGATCTTTCCTACGGTCGTTATGGCGTAGGTGCCGTGGTGTGAACGTACTATAAGAGGCTGGGGCTCATAATCGGAGATACAGCCTATGCCCAGGTAACCCTCCATCTCGTGGGTATCCTTGTCGAACTTGGTCCTGAAAGGCGCGCTCTCGATATTGTGTATGGCGCGGTTGAAGCCGTTCTTTCCGTACACCACCATACCCGCCCTGCGGGTTCCCAGGTGGGAGTGGTAGTCAGTTCCGAAATACAGATCGAATACGCAGTCTTCCTTTTCCGCTGTTGCGAAATATCCACCCATAATGCCTCCTTATACACGGACTGTATGAAACTTTAGATACTACTGTGCCAGGGGATATGAAGCGAAATAGATGATATCGCTCACTGCCCTTTCTTTATTATGGTCGGGCCTGTTGTACATTGTGTTCCCGAACATTATCTCGCAGGTTCCGCCTCCGTCCAGGGCATAGGCCTTAAGGCAGCCGTATGCGGACATGGCGTCTATCTCGGCCTGGAGGGTCGCTCCGGTCCCGCCGTATTCGTAGTTCATGGTCATAAGGAGATAGTGCCTGGGCTCCAGCATTCCCACGCTTCCCCTGGAATAGGTGCCGTTGATCTCTCCAAGCTGGTAGCTGCTTATCTTTCTTGCCATGCCGTCGTCGATTATGACAGGGCCGAAGGTCATGGCGAAGTTCACGTTGTTCTGAGCGATAAAGGCCTCGCACTCCTCCCTTGTATTCAGCTGGTATGCATAGCTGAAGAGCATGTCCCCGTCGTAGGTGACATAGCAGGTATCAAGTCCGGGAGTAAAACGGTAGAGCACGCCGTCATGTACTACGGTGCCCACTCCCCTGAACATGTAGAAATCCGAAGTGGATGCCACAACAGCTCCGGCCTGTGCCGCCAGCTGTGATGCAAAGCGGTAATTCCTGGAACCGAAGGTGTCATCGCAGATCTTGCGCCTGAACTGGGAACCGTCCGCAACTATGACCTCGGTAAAGGTGCAGAGATGGGCTCCTCTCCTCTCCTTCCAGCCTACGCAGAAGATGCTCCCGTCATAATAGGTCATCATCCTGCTGCCGGGTACCACCACTGCCTGGTGATAAGCCAGATTCCTTCCGTTCAGGAAGGGCTGGGCGCTGTCGATAACATTCTGTACGTCCTGCTGGTCCGTAGTCGTCATGTAACCCGCAGGATTGGGAGCCACCGGTGTGGCAATGACATTGGGCCCGGTCTCTTCAACATAATCCTCGGGCTTGCCCTCACTGAGAAGATAGCCCGCCACCCTGCCTTCCGCACGGCCGGTGGTTATATAGTGCTGGGCATAAGCCTGCCAGTTGTTGCCGTAGGCCGCTGCCAGCTCGGGATAGTTCACCTTGTAATAAACGGGATTGAACCTGGGGCCGGGCTGCCTCCCCTCTATGACACCGATGGTGGCATAGTGGTTGTAGAGCCTGGAAAAATTGGTCCCGAAAGCCGCCGCCAGATCGGGATACTTTGATGCATAGAACTTTGCATCAAAAATGCTGTAATAGTTACCCGCAGCCTCAACCTTAAGGGGCTTCAGTGCGGAAACAAGAAGTACTGCCGTAAGCAGCAGCCGGACTGCCCTTTCGGCCGTCCTTTTCTTAATCGAATGTCCTGGGTACAACGAATGCTCCATCTCTTTCCTCCGGTGCGTTGGCAAGGATCATGTCACGGCAGTCCCCATTTGTGACCTCATCCTCTCTGAAACGGTTGCTGACATCATGCACGTGGCTCATGGGCTCCACGCCCTCGGTGTCCAGTTCTCCAAGCATATCTATATAATCCAGCATCTCTGCCAGATCCTTCTTGGCGCTTTCCTTTTCCTCATCGCTCAGCTTAAGCTTGGAAAGTATGCCTACATATTCTATGGTTTCATCGCTTATAACGTTAGCCATGATCTGTCTCCTTATCAGTCCCTGATCTTTATATGGGTCTCACGCAGCTGAAGCTCCGTGACCTCCGAAGGCGCTCCGCACATAAGATCCTGGGCGGTCCCGCTCATGGGGAAAGCAATGACTTCGCGGATGTTCTCCTCGCCCCTGAGCAGCATTATCATCCTGTCCACGCCGGGAGCCATGCCTGCGTGAGGGGGCGCTCCGAACTGGAAGGCATTGTAGAGGGCTCCGAACTTTGCAGCCAGCACTTCCTTATCGTAGCCAGCGATCTCGAAGGCCTTCTCCATTATCTTCATGTCATGGTTTCTCACGGCGCCGGAAGAAAGCTCCACGCCGTTGCAGACGATGTCATACTGCCATGCAAGTATGGTGAGGGGATCCTCCTCCTCCAGAGCCTTAAGGCCGCCCTGGGGCATGGAGAAGGGATTGTGCGTGAAGGCTATCTTCTTCTCCGTCTCGTCATACTCATACATGGGGAAATCATTTATATAGCAGAACCTGTAAGCGTTCTTCTCGATGAGCTCCAGCTTTTCTCCGAGCTCCGTTCTGATCTGTCCCGCAAAAAGGCTGGCCTGCTTCTCCTTATCCGCGATGAAGAAGATGGTATCGCCTGCCTGAAGCCCAGCGATATCCTTTATCTCGCCCTTCATGTCATCGGGGATGAACTTGTCGATGGGCCCCTTATAGCTCATATCCTCCTGGACCTCAAGATAGCCCAGACCGCCCATGCCTATGCCCTGTGCGAACTTAAGGAGCTTTTCATGGAAGCCCTTGGACATCTGGCTGTGGACGTTTATCGCCCTTACACACTTGCCGTGGAAGGGCTTGAAGCTGCAGCGCTGGAAGAACTCGGATACGTCGATTATCTCCAGGGGATTACGGAGATCCGGCTTGTCGGTACCGTACTTCAGCATCGCTTCTTTATAAGAAATGATGGGGAAAGGAGCATCGCTCACCGCATAGCCCTCAGGTGCAAACTTCTTAAAGCACTCGCTGAGTACTTCCTCACCCACCCTGAACACATCCTCCTGGGTCGCAAAGCTCATCTCGAAATCAAGCTGGTAGAACTCGCCGGGAGAACGGTCTGCTCTTGCGTCCTCATCACGGAAGCAGGGCGCTATCTGGAAATACTTGTCAAAGCCCGACACCATAAGCAGCTGCTTGTACTGCTGGGGCGCCTGGGGAAGAGCGTAGAACTTTCCCTTATATCTTCTGGAGGGAACGATATAGTCCCTGGCTCCTTCGGGCGAGGATGCGCAGAGTATGGGAGTCTGGATCTCCATAAAGCCCAGCTCCGTCATCTTCTGCCTGAGATATGCGATGACCTTCGAACGGAAAATGATATTGTCCTTAACCTTTGCGTTACGGAGATCCAGGTAACGGTACTTAAGCCTTACTTCCTCCCTGGTCTCCTTTGAGGTCATGATCTCGAAGGGGAGCTGCCTGTAAACCTTGCCCAGCACCTCCACGCTCTTTGCCTCCACTTCTACGGTTCCGGAAGGGATCTTCGGATTATAGGTATCCTCGTCCCTCTTTTCCACCGGGCCTTCTATGGAAACACAGTCCTCACGGTTAAGGCCTTCCAGCAGGGAAGTGTCCCTCATGACCACCTGCACCACTCCGTACATATCACGGAGATCTATAAAGGAAACGCCGCCGTGATCGCGGATATTCTCTATCCAGCCTGCGATACGGACGTTTTCTCCTATCCTTTCCTCACTTATCTGTCCAAGGTCAAAACTTCTGTATTTATTGCTCATTTCCACGTTCTCCTCTGTACCTGCATAACGAAAAACAACGCCGCAGAAACACGGCGTTGTATACTTTATCACAACCTTTCCTTATTTTCAAGGTTTTATGGTAAACGGGAACGGCTTTTCCTGCTTACTCCGGGTCGCACTCTATGACTTTCTTATCTACGCTGAGCACCCCGGGCTCTTCAGCCAGCTTATCTATCAGTTCCTGCAGCTCTTTCTCTCCAGGTTCTTCCGTGGGTTTAAGCTCACAGGTCCCGTAGCCTTCATATGTGGTCACGACTTCCAGCGAATATTTTTCAGCCAGCTTGTATATCTCTTTGGAGCTCACTCCTTCCTTCAGGCTTATGAGCAGCACGCTTCCGCCCGGCTCTGCCCCTTCCGCATCGCATGCCTCCTCATCCTCCTCTGCTTCTTCATAATATGCCTCTTCGCTTTCCGCCGCTGCCGCTTCGGAGGATCCCGCTGCGGCTGCACCCCTGAAGTCTTCAGTCTCCATTGCGGCACCTGAGTTTAGTGCGCTCTGCACCTCCGTATCATAGTTGGCTGTGAAGCTAAGGCTGCTGTCGGTCTTATACGATGCCGCTTCGTCAGCTGCCGCATCATACTCTGCCTCCTCGCATTCCGCCACGGTTTCCGATCTCATCTGCTTCGCCTTAGGTGCCGCGTCTCCCGCCGCAGCGTCGTAGCTGCCTCTGGGTTCTGCCGCTGTCATGTTCGCAGCTTCCCTGTTCATGAAAAGCGCCGGGATCGCCACTGCCACGCAGGCCGCAGCTGCTATAGGCAGCACCAGTCTCTGCCAGCGGAAGACCTTCTTCCTTATGACCCTGCTCTCTGCAGGCGCCTGTGCCTCAGCATCCAGCTTCTGTTCTATCCTGTCCCAGATATCCGGAGCAGAGGCCTGTACATATTCGCGATATTCTTTTTCAAGATCTCTTGTCATTTCCATATCCGTACCTCTTCAGTCTGTTCAGCTCGCTTCGCTCCCTGACAGACATGCAATTTGTCCATGCAGAATCGGCTTCGCCGATGGCCAAATTGCCGCTGTTCTCGGGATTCGCAAGCTCACCCTCGCGACTTTCTCAATAATTATATTTTTTCAGCTTTCGCATAGCCGCCTGATATCTCCAGGTTACTGTTCCCATCGGGATCCCCGTGGCATCCGATATCTCCTGGAAGGTCATATCGGAAAGTATCTTCATGCTGACTACGTCACGTTCCTTTTCGTTCAGCTTCGACAAAGCTTCGGAAACGCTTATGTTCTGCACCGTCTGCGCTTCCGGCCCGGGGCCGTCATCCGCATGTTCGAACTCCGCCGTATCCTCATCCCCCTCGTCTCCCGGCGGGGCGTATACCTCATGCCGGTATTTCCGGAGCTCGTCTATGGCCATATTCCTGGCAATGGTGGCAAGATAGCCCTTATGCCCTTTCCCGGGCTTATACTGCGAGGCCGTCCGCCATATCCTGAGGAACAGCTCCGCGGCTACGTCTTCAGCCCGTTCCCTGTGTCTCAGCACACCGTATATGACCGAGTAAAGCCATGGATGATACTCCTCGTAGATCTGCCGGAGACCGTCCCTGTTACCTTCGGTGATGGCGCGGATGCATTGTTCAAATTGTTCTTCGCTCACGTCTCTCCCCCGGTGTATCTGTAATAGATACGAACCGTCCTTTCATTTTTTATGTATATTGAAAAAAATATTTTCATGTATTACTATGTTGCTGTCATACTGTTATTCGGGAAGGAGCCTTATAATGGAAAACATGGAGATAGAGAAAAAATATCTTATCCGCAGCCTGCCGGGAGATCTTGATGCTTATGCAAAACATAAGATAGAGCAGGGCTATCTGAACACTTCCCCCGTGATCCGGGTCCGCAGGTCGGATGACGAGTATTACCTCACCTATAAGGGCAGCGGTGTCCTGAGCCATGAGGAATATAATCTGTCCCTGACCGGGGAAGCCTACGCCCATCTCCTCGAAAAGGCTGACGGCAACATCATTTCAAAGACCCGTTATCTCATCCCCCTTGATAAGGGGCTCACTGCGGAGCTGGATATCTTCGATGCTCCCTTTGCTCCCCTCCGTTTTGTTGAAGTGGAGTTTGATTCCGAAGAGGATGCCGCCTCCTTCGTTCCTCCCGAATGGTTCGGCGAGGAAGTCACCTTCGACAAAAACTACAGCAACAGTTACCTTTCCTCAAAAAAGTTCTGAGCGGTTTTCACTTTTCCTTCGGGGAAGCATGGTTTCCTTCCCTGGCATAGAGCTCGGTGAGGCTTCTTATCTCATCTGCCAGGCCGGGGGTAAGGGACCCGGCTTCCATACGCCAGTTCCAGTTTCCTCCCAGAGTCGAGGGTGTATTGATCCGTGCTTCGCTTCCCAGTTCAAGATGATCCTGCAGCGGTATGATACAGGTATCCGCCACGCTTGCCATCGCAAGTCTCACCAGTTCCCTGGCGATATGTCCGCCGCTCTTGATCCCGAGATAATGCCTTGCAAACTGCTGGTCCTTCCTCTTCAGTTTTTCGTACCAGCCTGCCGCAGTATCATTGTCATGGGTGCCTGTATAAACGATGCAGTTCTTATCAAAATTGTGGGGAAGATAATCATTATCCTCCGCGCTGTCGAATGCGAATTCAAGTATCTTCATTCCCGGATAACCCGTACGCTTCACCAGCTTTTTGACACTCTCCGTAAGGTATCCCAGATCCTCTGCGATGATACTCTTTTCACCGAGTTTTTCCTTCATGGTCTTAAAGAGCGCAAAGCCCGGTCCCTTTTCCCAGTGTCCGAATTCCGCTGTGGGATCGCCGTAAGGTATGGAATAGTATTCATCGAAACCGCGGAAATGATCTATTCGCACGGTATCATACATATCAAAGCAGAAGGCCAGTCTCTTAAGCCACCATTCGAAACCACTCTTCTTATGAGCTTCCCAGTCGTAGAGCGGATTGCCCCATAGCTGTCCCGTTGCTGAAAAATAATCGGGAGGACAGCCTGCCACTGCCCTGGGAAAACCTTTTTCATCCAGCTGGAAAAGTTCGGGATTACCCCAGCGGTCGGCGCTGTCTGTAGCAACATAGATAGGTATGTCACCTATTATCCCTATGCCGTTTTCGTTTGCATATTTTTTCAGCGCATGCCACTGTTTAAAGAACATGAACTGAGTGAAGCGTAAGACTTCGGTTTCTTCCGAAACTTCTTTTTCAGCCAGTGCTTTCTTTATCGCTTTCTTATCATGGAGCCTCAGCGGCTCATCCCAGAAAAGAAAACTTCTTCCCCTGAACTTTTTCTTCAATGCCATGAAGAGGGCATAGTCGTCAAGCCAGAATGCATTTTCCTTTTTGAATTTTTGGTAAGCTTTATCGTTTTCTATCCCGCTGTTCTTATATGCCTTTCTTAAAAGCTCAAAACGCGAATGATATACTTTTTCATAATCAACGTAATGGGGATCCTTTCCCCAGTCTGCTTTCACCACTTCTTCTTTTTTGAGCCAGCCGTTTTTGATCAGCTCATCAAGATCGATGAAATAAGGATTCCCCGCGAAAGTGGAAAAAGACTGGTAAGGCGAATCGCCGTAACCCGTCGGTCCGAGGGGCAGTACCTGCCACCAGCCCTGCTTTGCGCTCTTAAGAAAATCTATAAGCTCGTATGCTTCCTTAGAAAAACTTCCGATACCGTAAGACGATGCAAGACTTGCTACCGGAAGAAGTATTCCGCTGCTTCTCATTTATGCTTTTCTCTCCAATAAATTTTGCAAAAACACCGAAGCACTTTCGGCTCCGGTGTTTTTTGCTAAACTCAGATCAAAAACCGATCGTTGATTCAGTTCTCTTTCTTTGTAGTCTTCTTTGCTGCAGGCTTCTTTGCCGCGGTGGTCTTCTTTGCGCTTGTTGCCTTTGCAGCGGTTGCCTTCTTTGCTGCGGGCTTCTTTGCTGCAGTAGTCTTAGCAGCTGTAGCCTTCTTTGCAGTGCTCTTTGCAGCAGTGGTCTTCTTTGCTGCGGTTGCCTTCTTTGCGGTAGCAGCCTTTGCAGTAGTCTTCTTCGCTGCAGTTTCCTTCTTCGCGGTCGTTGCCTTTGCAGCGGTAGTCTTCTTTGCTGCGGTTGCCTTCTTTGCGGTAGCAGCCTTTGCAGTAGTCTTCTTTGCTGCGGTTGCCTTCTTCGCGGTTGTTGCCTTTGCAGCAGTGGTCTTCTTTGCTGCGGTTGCCTTCTTTGCGGTTGTTGCCTTTGCAGCAGTGGTCTTCTTTTCTGCAGCTGCCTTTGTAGCAGCGGCCTTCTTAGCAGTGGTGCTCTTTGTAGCAGTAGCCTTCTTTGCTGCGGTAGTCTTCTTTGCGGTAGTACTCTTTACTGCAGAAGCTTTCTTTGCAGCAGGCTTCTTCTCCTCGGCCTTCTTCGTTGCAGCCTTTTTTGCAGCAGGCTTCTTAACAGCCTTCTTTTCTTCAGCTTCCATTTTCTTCTCCTCCGTTTTGGAAATGCTTGAAATCATTATTCGAAAAACAGTTTACATTATATTTTTTTCAAATGCAAGCTATTTCAGTGATTTTTAAGCACATTTCTCAAACGTTGGTTTTTTCTTTCACCTTATAGGAAGTTATATTCGACCTTGCGATGAGTTTTTCTTTTTCATCAAATATCTTTATCTCACAGAAAGATATCTTCCTTCCGTCCTTTATAATACGGGCTTCCGCGAAAAGTTTTCCTTCGCTGGCGGAGGAGATGAAATCCATCTGTCCGTTCATCGCCACACTCATCTCTTCATCGAAATCCTGATTCTTTGCAACGGATGCGGCAAAGTCCGCAAGAGTAAAATACACACCGCCCATCACTCTTCCTATGCCGTTAATGTGACGGTCGTCGATCTCAATACTTACCTTTGCGTATCCCGGTGCCGCATCTTCTATCACTATGCCTGTCTGCTGCGTTGCGAAATTATCCTTTGCAAAAAATTCCCTGAGTTCTTCTAGAGTTTTCATATCACCCCTCGTTCTCCCGCTCCACAAGGCGTTCAACACTGTAGCGTTTTCTGAGCAGAGGCTTTTCTATCTTTCCTGTAGGATTCCTGGGAACGTCTGCGAATATTATCTTCCGGGGTCTCTTGTATCTGGGCATTCCCTGGCAGAATTCATTTATCTCTTCTTCGCTGCATTCCATTCCTTCCTTGATCTGGATAACGGCGCCTGCGATCTCGCCGAGTCTGGGATCCGGAAGTCCTATTACTGCAACGTCGCTTATCTTATCATACTGCCTTAAGAAATCTTCTATCTGCACGGGATAGAGATTTTCTCCGCCGGAAACGATGACATCTTTTTTTCTGTCCACAAGGAAGATGAAACCGTCTTCATCCTGCATGGCGACATCTCCGGTAAATAACCAGCCGTCCTTCAATACTTCCTTTGTTGCTTCTTCGTTACGGTAATAACATTCCATCACGCCGTTGCCCTTAACGCAGAGTTCTCCGGCTTCTCCCCTCGTGACTTCGTTTCCGTTTTCGTCAACGATCTTACACTGCCAGCCGTAACCGGGAACGCCGATGGCTCCAACCTTGTGAATGTTCTCGACGCCGAGATGCACACAGCCGGGTCCTATGGATTCGCTGAGACCGTAGTTGGTATCATACTGGTGATCCGGGAAGTATGTCTTCCATCTTTTTATAAGTGAAGGAGGAACAGGCTGTGCACCGATGTGCATCAGTCTCCACTGTGAAAGCTCGTAATCCTCTTTCTTTAAGGTTCCCGCATCAAGCTCATCAAGTATATCCTGCGCCCAGGGAACCAAAAGCCAGACTATGGTGCAGTGTTCTCTCGATACCGCATCAAAGATGTACTTCGGTTTTGTTCCTTTCAGGAGCACTGCCTTTGATCCCGCAACAAGACTTCCCATCCAGTGCATCTTTGCTCCGGTGTGATACAGGGGAGGGATGCATAAGAAGCAGTCGTCGCGTCCCGTTGAATGATGCTTCTGCTCCACCTCTGCAGCAGTCATAAGACTTAAATGCTTATGCAGTATAGCCTTGGGGAAACCTGTTGTTCCCGATGAAAAATAGATCGCAGCGTAATCATCGTCGCTGATCTTTATATCCGGCTTTTCGCTTGAGCAGTCGGCAACCAGTTCACGGTAGCTCTCCGCAAAGGTAGGACAGTTCTCACCCACATACATGAGCAGTCTGTTCCTGGAAAGCTTATCAACTATTGATTCGATACGTCCGATGAACTCCGGACCGAAGAGCAGTATATCCACTTCCGCAAGATCCGCGCAGTAGAGTATCTCGTCTGCGGAATAACGGAAATTAAAAGGAACCGCAAGGGCGCCTGTCTTCAGTATTCCCATGTAGATGGGCAGCCACTCGAGACAGTTCATCATAAGTATCGCGACCTTGTCCCCGCGCTTTATACCTCTTTCCAGCAGCATGTTTGCGCAGCGGTTTGCTTTTTCGTCAAAGACCTTCCAGCTTATCTCCCTGCGGTAAGGCCTGTCCTCAGTCTGCTGTATCAGCGAGTACTCCTTCCAGGTGATGCGTCTGGTCTCCTTCTCTTCGGGATTCAGTTCTATGAGCGCGACCTCGTCCCCGTAGAGTTTGTGGTTTCTTTCAAGATAATCAATGATGGGCATTTTGTATTTCCTCCTCACGCTTCGTCAGCGTTTTTTAATTTCCAGATATCTTCATTGTACTGCCTGATGGTCCTGTCGGATGAGAAGAAGCCGGCCTTCGCGATGTTGATCAGACTCATCTTCATCCACTTCTCCCTGTCCTCATAATCGGACAGCATCTTATCCTTGACCCTGATGTATTCTTCAAGATCGGCAAGGGTCATGAACCAGTCCTTATTGATAAGCTCTTTCTTCAGTCTGTCCAGATTCTCCCTGTGTCCTGCCTTGAGTGCCTGCCTTCCGGTTATGAAATCAACGGCCTCTTTTATCATCGCGTTGTTCTTATAATAATCCTTTGAAACATAATCCGCTTTTTCATAATGCTTGATGACAGTGTCGGCATCCATGCCGAATTCATAGATGTTATCCTGTCCCACAAGATCGCGGATCTCAACATTTGCGCCGTCCGCGGTACCAAGAGTCACTGCTCCGTTGAGCATCATCTTCATGTTGCCCGTACCGGAAGCTTCCTTGCTCGCAAGCGATATCTGCTCGGAGATATCTGCTGCAGGTATGAGCTTCTCCGCATAGGTCACGTTGTAATTCTCCACCATCACGACCTTCATGTAAGGACTCACTTCGGGATCGTTGTTCACTATCTCCTGCATCACCAGAAGAAGATGGATGATGTCCTGCGCGATGACATATGCAGGCGCGGCCTTTGCACCGAAGATAAAGCTGATGGGACGAAGAGGTTTCTTGCCGCCCTTTATCTCCAGGTACTTGTGGATGATGTAGAGCGCGTTCATCTGCTGTCTCTTGTACTCATGCAGTCTCTTTATCTGCACGTCAAAGATGGATGAAGGATCAAGGTACACTCCTTCATTTCTGAGTATATGATCCGAAAGCGCCTGCTTGTTGAGACGCTTGATGCCCTCAAGACGCTCCAGCACTTTTTTGTCATCCTTATACTTCAGCAGCTCTTCCAGCTTATCCGCATCGAACTTGTAATCCTCTCCGATAAGCTCGTCGAGATACGAGGACAGGAGCCTGTTGCAGGAAAGGAGCCAGCGTCTGAAGGTGATGCCGTTGGTCTTGTTGTTGAACTTCTCCGGATAGATCTCGTAGAAGGGATGAAGCTCCGTGTTCTTCAGTATGTCCGTATGTATCTGCGCAACGCCGTTTACGGAGAAACCGTAATGTATGTCGATATGCGCCATATGCACACGCTTGTCGGCATCGATGATATGGACCGCGGGATCGCTGTACTGCTTCTTAACTCTCTTATCGAGTTCCTTAATGATAGGCACCAGCTGGGGCACGACTCTGTTAAGATACCTGAGGGGCCACTTCTCCAGCGCTTCCGCAAGTATGGTGTGGTTTGTGTATGCGCAGGTCCTGCTCACGACCTCGATCGCCTCATCCATGGTGAATGCCTTGTCATTCACGAGTATGCGGATGAGTTCGGGAATGATCAGCGTGGGATGGGTATCGTTTATCTGTATCACCGCATGATCATAAAGTCTGCGGAGATCGTAATCGCAGGCCTTCATCTCGGAAAGGATCAGCTGGGCCGCATTGCTCACCATGAAATACTGCTGGTATATGCGCAGGAGATTTCCGGCCTCATCCGAATCATCGGGATACAGGAAAAGCGTAAGGTTCTTATCGACGCTCTTCTTATTGAAATCTATGCCCTTCTTCACCAGCCCTTCATCGATGCTCTCAAGGTCAAAAAGATTGAGCTTGTTGATGCCGCTTCCGTAACCGGTAACGTCCAGCTGGTAAAGCCTTGAGGTCACCTGCTTCTTTCCGAAGTTTACTGTGAATGTGGTGTCGGTCTTTGTGAGCCATGAATCTTCTTCGATCCAGTCATTCTTTTCGGCGTTCTGCAGTCTCTCCCTGAATACCTGCTTAAAGAGTCCCAGATGATAGCAGAGACCCACGCCCTCTCCGGGAAGACCCAGTGTTGAAATTGAATCCATGAAGCAGGCCGCAAGTCTGCCCAGTCCGCCGTTTCCGAGGGAAGGTTCCGGCTCAGCCTCTTCGATCCTGGCAAGCTCGTGTCCCTTCTCCTTAAGTATCTTCTCTACCCTGTCATAGATACCGAGATTGATAAGGTTGTTGGAAAGAAGCTTTCCGATAAGGAATTCGGCCGAGATGTAATACAGCTTCTTCTCGCCCTGGATGCGGTCGGTGGTCTGCATAAGGCATTTGGTGAGCTGCAGCAGGCAGTCATAGACCTGTGCGTCGGTACAGTCCGTGATGCTTCTTTTGAAAGAAGAACGGGCCAGTTCTTCCAGCCGCTCGTCAAGCTTGTCTTCCAGCACCCTTCTCTGCAGATTCAATTCGTTCATCACATTACTCTCCTTCATTATTTATCGTTGTATCTTTTTTTTCTTTATTTTCTTCTTCTCCCTTCATCGGCAGAGCGGGCAACGGTTCACCCTCTGCTTCGATAAAGAAGAGCCTTGATGCAAAGTCAGGATAGAAGCGAACGTTCTCATCATAGCCAACGCCCGCAAAAGCGCTCTTTAGCCTGAGTCCCGCGTGCATGAGGGCGGAACCCGTCATGAGATGCTCCTCCTTTTCCGTTTCCGGTCTTACAAATTTGGAAAGTATATTATGCACCACTCCGTCCTGCTTTACATGCACGGGAGCAACTGCATTTACCAGGCTTCCGAAATCCTTGAGGTTGTTCTTCAGCGTTCTGGTATAAACCCTGTAGACCCCTGCCAGCCGGAGTCCCTTCGGTTTCAGGCACAGATACTGGGTATTCGGTTTCACCAGGATCTGCATCACCACGGACACGGCCTTCATGCCGTCCCGCGACACCACAGTCCATTCTATATCTTTACCCTCCGGTGTTACAAGAGCATCCGCGTAATTTTTTCTGAAAAATCCCCGGACCCTGTGGTAATCGCCGAACTGCAGTACTTTTCTCCACTGCTTATATACCTTAACCTGTTCCTTTACCGCGTCAAGTTCCTCTGCCGTCATGTCTGCAAGATTGCATTCGTATCCGAGTATGCCTGCAGTGGCAACATTGAACCGGGTCTCAAGAGGTGTGCGCCTGAGTGTCTGGTGATTGGGCACATCAGAAACATGGGAGGTAAGACAGCTCATGGGATAACCGTAGCTGTAGCCCTCCTGTATCTGCGCCCTGCATAGCGCATCGGTATCATCGCTCGCCCAGATCTGCGGGAAATACGAAAGTATGCCCAGGTCAAAACGGTTGCCGCCTGAAGCGCAGCCTTCGAAAAGTATGTCCGGGAACTTCTTAGTCAGCCTGTCCATTATATCGTACAGTCCGAGTATATACCTGTGCGCCGTTTCTCCCTGCCTGTCTTCGGGAAGTGAAGGGGAATACACGTCGGTAAAGTTCCTGTTCATATCCCATTTGACATAGGATATATCGGCGGAGGAAAAAACGCGGCTCATCTCTTCGACTATGTATTCGCGGACTTCCTCCGATGCCAGATCCAGTATCATCTGGTTCCTGCCTTCGGAATGATCTTTTCCGGGTATGCGCATTGCCCACTCAGGATGCGACCGGTAGAGTGCGCTGTTTTCACTCACCATCTCCGGTTCCACCCAGATGCCGAACTGCATTCCCAGCGCGCGTACTTTATCGGCTATGCCCTTTATGCCGTGAGGCAGCTTCTTTTTGTTCACGGTCCAGTCACCCAGGGATGAAGTATCGTCATTCCTTTCCCCGAACCAGCCGTCATCCATGACAAAAAGCTCTATGCCTGCGGACTTTGCCACTCTGGCAAGACGATAGAGCCTGCTCTCCGAGATCCCGAAATAGCAGGCTTCCCAGCTGTTTAAGAGCACGGGTCTTTCCCTGTGCTTCCATTCTCCTCTTACTATATGTTCGCGTACAAAACGGTGAAGCCTCCGGCTCAGCATATCAAAGCCGCCGTCGCTTACGGCCAGCACCGCTTCAGGTGTCTGGAAGCTCTCCCCCGACTTCAGAGTCCAGGAAAAACCGTCGGGCTGTATCCCGTTCATAACCCTGAGTTTTCCGTAAGCCGAAGTTTCCGCGGAAGCATAATGGTTTCCGCTGTAGACCAGATTAAAACCGTAGACAAGGCCGGCGTCCTCCGTCGCGCCCTCTTCCGATATCATGAAAAAGGGATTTGCCCTGTTGGAGCTGCTGCCGGTAAGTGAACCGATAGAGATCCGTCCGCCCCCGAGCGGAGTAACGTTCTTTCTCATCTCCCTGGCCCAGGCCCCGGTAAAGCTATGGAACTCCCAGGAGCCCGGATCCAGATCCAGCTGCATGGACATGATCCGTCCGATCTTTACTATATCAGTTCCCCTGTTGCGGAGACATGCGCTTCTTGTGATGATATCCGCCCTGGGAAAGATGCTGTAGATCAGCACCAGCTCAAGCCCGCCGTTATTATCCTTAAGGCTTATGACAAGGCTCTCCACATCCTCCTGCGCAGCATAGGACGAAGGCAGGCCGTCCAGCTTAGGCTTGCCTCTGCTTATCACATGTGACCTGTATACAAGATCAAGTGTGGAACTCCCGTCGGCATACACAGCCTCGATCATGGGCTCCCGCACGTCACCCTTTCCGGGAGCAGAATATTCGTATCTCATATCCTCGGGCGAAAAGGAGGAGCATTCCCTGCTGTATACGCTGCTGTTCCCCGGAGGGAATTCATGCGTCTCGCTGAGCCCGTCCGAGCTGATCACGCTGATCCTCGGTCCGAAATACAGATGCTCCAGCTGCCCGTTATCAAGCACCTTGCAGGCATAGGTTATATTCCTGGAAGAAAGGACAAAGAGGGGTCTCCCGCTTTCACTCTCCTTTATCTCGATCATCCCTCAGTCTTCCCCCTCTTTGAAAGCTCCGCATTTATCTCGGCCATTTTTGTCTCACTTAAGATAAAGCGCTTCGCGAATATCAGCACTGCGACCAGCATGCCCGCTATGGGAAGCACCGTCATGGTAAGCCTCAGTCCCGGAAGGTTTGCCGTGGTAAGCTCTGCCGCCTGGACAGCCTCTTCCGTATCGCTGCTTATGTTAAAGATGTCAAGTGCTATACCTGTGATGAAAACGGCGACGCCGCTGGCGAGCTTGACCACGAAGGTCTGCATGGAAAAGATAACGGACTCGTCACGCCTGTTATTCTTCAGTTCCCCGTAATCCACCGTATTTGCAAGGAACACCGTGGTGAGCACCGTCAGCAGGCCGAAGGCCACGAATACGAAGAAGGCCGGGACCAGCAGCAGGCCGACCGATTTTATACCAGCCATCATCATGACAAGGAGCACTGCGTATCCCGTGATGGCAAATCCGAAGCTCATGTAGCAGACCTTTGTCACACTGAAAAATCTTCTCACCAGCGGATATATGATCATCATGGAGAGTATCTGCATCGCGCCGCCGAAGGTATTAAAGAGGACGTATGCGCCGTTCCAGTCCGATCCGCCTATATCGTACTTAAAGAAATATATCAGCAGGTTTGAGGTGATATAGAGCGAAGCGTTCACCAGCACTATGGTCACCACCACGGTCATTGCCTGGTCGTTGGTGACCAGCGCCTTGAACATGGCGCCCAGTGAAGGCGATTCCATATCGACGCTGGACTTCTCCTTTATCGCTATGCAGGTGATGCTTATGAACACGATGAATATGACTGCCACGATAAGCGCAAAAGCCGACAAGCCGCTGCGTTCTATGGGATTTGAAAGCTCTGTTATCCTTGCCTGCAGCGCAGCGGCCTCCGCCGTATCGGTAACGGTCTTCAGCTGCCCGGATATCTCCGAGACCTGCTGCTGTTCTTCCGGATGGGCTATGCCGCCCAGTGCGGGCACCACCAGCATGGTGATAACTGTGATGAGTGCGCTGCCCAGGCCCGCGCAGGACCTGGCCATGGCGGTGAGGCCTTCCCTCTCCCTGCCGCCTTCCGTAAAGGCAGGTATCATTGACCAGTAGGGTATGTCCATCATAGTGTAGGTCACGCCCCAGAGTATATAGAATATCGCGGCGTATGCCGCCAGTCCCGCGCCGTTAAGTGCCGGCGGCACGGAGAAGACCATATACAGCATCACCGCATTGGTGATGGTGCCGATCAGCAGCCAGGGACGGAACTTGCCCCACTTTGTCCTGGTCTTCGCCACCACAACGCCCATTATGGGATCGTTGAAAGCATCGAACACACGGGCTGCCATCATAATGGCTCCCATGACCGTTCCCTTTATACCGAGAAGATCCTGGTAATAATACAGGATATAGCTTGCCGAGAGCATGTAGACCATGTCCTTGCCTACCGCCCCGAGACCGTATGCCGCCTTTTCCCTGAAAGAAAGTCTCATATCGTAACCCCCTATATTTGAAACAACAGGATTCCTCGACTCGCTCCGCTCGCTCGGAATGACAATGCAGAGCTCCGCTCGCTCGGAATGACAATGCAGAGCAAAGCGTTTCACTTTATGTCATCCCGAGCGTAGTGAGCGCAGCGAACGGAGTCGATGGATCTTTTCTGCAAGTATATTCCCGTTATTGTATCATACGTGCCCGCGTTTTACAACGTCCGCGCCGCTCTCATCCGCACATCTGCACGCCTCCGCAGCCCCTTATGGAGAGCACTGCGCAGGCGCCTTCACCGAACACCGCATCCTCCGCCTTCCTGTACTCATCCACCAGTTCTTCGGGCACCCAGGCCTGCATGGTGCCTGCGAAGCCGCCTCCGTGTACACGGCAGGCGCCTCTCCCGCCCAGAGCCTGTTCAGCAACGCAGAGGGAGAGTGAAACGTTCTGGTGCGCCACGTCATGGTTAGTATAAACATTCTGAAGGTACTTGAAGGAGGAATCCCCGGAAGAACGTACCTCCTTCAGGAACGCGTCCATATCGCCGGCCTTTATCGCAGCAGCCTCCTTTCGCACCCTCTCATTCTCGGCATAGAAATGCAGGGCTCTCAGCACCGCCCGGTCCCCCAGCTTCTTCCTGAGTTCCGGTATGGCTTCCCTTACCTTTTCAGAAGGGACTTCACGCAGCACCTTCTTTCCGAAATACTCCGCCACCGCGCACATCTCCGCCGGCACCGCGGCATAATCCGGAGTAAGATCCGCATGCGACCCCCTGGTATCCGTGATGCAGAGCCGGTAGCCGTCCGCTGCCGCAGGAAGGTCCAGCCTTTCGGTGACCGGTTTCCCGGGATCGTTGAAATCTATATGCACCAGGCTTCCCACGGAGCATGCCATCTGGTCCATTAGCCCGCAGGGTTTGCCGAAATATTTATTCTCCGCCATCTGTCCCATCATGGCGATCTCAGTTGCCGTGATACGTCCTTCATTATAGAGGCCGGAGACCACAGTGCCCACAAGCGTCTCGAACGCCGCCGACGAGGAAAGGCCCGCTCCCACCAGGACGCTGCTGGTGACCCAGGCATCGAAGCCTCCGGTCTTGTAACCGCGTTCCGCCGTACCTGCCAGCACTCCCCTGATAAGGCCTGTCGTAGTGCCCTCTTCATTATTGCGGTACGCGGTATCTGAGCTGTCCACCGTGATCATCGGATAGCCGTCAGATATGAGACGCACCGTGCCGCCGTCACGCTTTGCCACTACGGCTATCGCATCCCTGTTTATGGAAGCGGCCAGCACTTCGCCGTGCTGGTGGTCGGTGTGGTTGCCGCCGATCTCGGTACGCCCGGGAGCGGAATATATGCTCACATCAGCTTCGCCGAAGGCCTTCTCAAATTCATCCAGAGTCCTGAGATATCTCTTTTTCTGCTCTTCCGGAGCCGCCGCATCCCTGTATATCTCCAGGAACTTTTCCCTCAGCCCGTCCCCTGATATGAGTTCTCTCAACGCGTTTATTTCCATGACCGTCCTCCTTTTATTCGTAAAGATAAAGACCTGCCGGAGCAGGTCTTTATTATATCATATTCTTTTGAGCTTTTGTTTAATTTTATTACTTTGCCGCCTTCTTTGCAGCCTTTGCCTCAAGAGCCTTGTCGGTGGGCTTCACCAGCAGCAGGCAGGCAAGGAGGGCAACGATATAAAGGATCACGGTAAAGATGAGCACGTTCTGTTAACCGGTGGGGTTGACCTCGTTTATGTCATGGTTTGCCAGAAGAGCATCCACATCCGCGCCGGTAGCCGCGATGGCTTCCTTGCTATCGTAGATCACCTTATTGTAGATATACTGGACCTTTCCGGTATTCTTAACTATCAGGCTGGCAACCTGGTTTCCGGTAAGGCCTGCAAAAGCCCAGGCTGAAAGGGTGATGCCGTGGATGGCGGAGATGCTGCCCATGCCGTAGTGGTCGGAAAGCAGGGTAGGAACGTTGGAGAAGCCTCCGCCGTAGCCTGCGTTCACGACGTAGATAAGGGCCAGCACCAGCACTGCCAGACCGATGGAAGCGGATCCCGTCTTGATACCGTTGGTGACCATGACCAGTGCGGTAAAGACTATTGAAAGCACAAATATCAGCTTGTAGATCGTATTGCGGTCCTTCATGGTATCAGCCCAGGAAGAGAAGCCAAGACGTCCGCCTGCGTTAAACACTGCGGAAATGGTTGAAAGGATACCTGCTATCCCTGCAAAGCCCAGGCACTTGAAGATCATCTTCTCCTGGGAGATCAGCGCAAGACCGCAGGTGATGTTGATGTAGAACATAAGCCAGATACCTATGTAATTGGTAATGGGCTTGGTCTTAAGGGTAGCCATGATGCTGGGCTTTTCTCCCTTGCCCTGGGGCTCATGCCAGCCTGCGGGTTTTGCAAGAAGGAGATGTCCCACGAACATCATCACAAAATATACAGCTGCAAGGATAAGGAACATCTTATATATGCCGCCGTCACCCAGGCCCTTGAGCATGGAAGTCATGATAGGGCTGGCGATAGCCTTTGCTGCGCCGAAGCCTGCCACTGCCAGTCCGGTCGCAAGGCCCTTACGGTCCTGGAACCAGAGCATCAGCGTCTTCACGGGGGAGAGGTAACCGGTACCAAGGCCCACGCCCATGATAAAGCCGTAGCTGAGATAGATACCAACCAGCGCTATCGCATTGCCGGGATGATTTCCGCCCCACCAGATAAAGAAGCCGGTGAGCGCCATACCCGAAGCAAAACAGATCGTCGCTATAAGAGAGGACTTATGGATGTCCTTTTCAACTATGTTTCCGAGGAATGCGGCGCTCATGCCCAGAAAGAAGATGGCAAAGGAAAATGCCCATTCCGTAGCGCCCTTGGAGAAGCCGATGTAATCTGCTATCTCCTGGCTGAACAGCGACCAGCAGTAAACCGTACCGATGCTGCAGTGCAGTAATAATGCAGGGATTGCTGCGCGTACCCACTTGTTCTCACGCCAGCCTCCGCTCTTGGTAGTACTCTCGCTCATTTTTTCAGTTCCTTTCATTTTTTGTATAAACTTCCCGTGCTGCGCCCGCAGCCGACACACTATTATATATACATCTTTTCATAATTACAAGTATAAGTTGCTCCCCTCATTTTGCACAAAATACCGTTCGTTTTTTGTACATCATTTATGTGCTCATATCTTGTACAGAAATACCGTTGCCCGTATAATTGAATCCAACTAAACACTTACCAGGGAGGTGAAAGACATGAGACTTTCAAGACTTATCGCCATGTCCGCCGCTGCCGCGGCGCTCTGCTTCGGCGGCATCAGCATAAATGCCCAGGCCGCTCCGAAGACCATGCCGGACGGCACGCTTTTCGATGCCGAATACTACGCGCAGTCAAACCCCGACGTGGTAGCCGCGCTTGGCAGTTCGCCCGACATGATGTATCTTCACTATGTAAAATTCGGAAAAGCCGAAGGACGCCGTCCCGTGGCTCCGGGTACCGACACTGCTTCAAATAACGATGAGGCGCCTGATTTTGACGCCGTCTATTACGCACAGAAGTATCCCGATGTGGTCTCTGTACTTGGAAAGGATCCTGCGATATTAAAGCTTCACTACGTTAAGTTTGGTCAGAAGGAAGGCCGTTTTGCCAACAAGGATCAGGAGCTCAGTGCCGCAAGGGCCGCTTCCAGAATTTATGACAACAACGCCAACAGCAATACCGACGGCTTCAACGTAAGAGCCGTTGATCTGACCAACCTTACCGACACCAATGCCGAAGCCTACGCAAAGAAAGTTCTCGAGCTCACCAATAACGAGCGTACGAGCCGCGGCATCGCTCCCCTCGTCTGGGGCGACGGACTTACCAACGCAGTGAATATCCGTTCAAAGGAGATAGCGCAGAGCTTCTCGCACACAAGACCGGACGGTACTTCCTTCTATACCGTGCTTGACTCCGGCCCCAACTACCACTACGGCGAGAACATCGCTGCCGGCTATTCCACTCCCGAGGCTGCCATGAACGGCTGGATGAACAGCGAGGGACACAGGAACAACATCCTCAATTCAAAGTACACCAAGATGGCAGTCGGCTACTACTATGACGGCTCTACCGCCTACAAAACTTACTGGGTGCAGATCTTCTACTGCCCCTGATAAAGACTGAAAAACAGGCCGGTATCTTTCCGGCCTGCCGTTAGAGCGCGCCCATGGCGCACAAACCAAAAAAGGAGCTGCCCCGCGGCAGCTCCTTTTGATATCCGTTGTCTTTTTTCAGGTCTCGCTCTCGAATACCGAGTTCGCATCCAGCGCCTGCATGATCTGCGCTCTCATCATGGCATCGGGCGCATCGGAGGAATCTTCCGAGCCGATATTCTTAATGATATCGGCATCCCTTTCGTTCTCCTTCTGCTTCCCGACATTCTGAGCCCCTTCCTTCATGAACTTTTCTTCTTCCTCGCCGCGGGCCTCCTTCTTGCTCTCCCTGTCCTCGATCTCCTTATCGTAATCCTGCCTGGAGATATCGCCCTTCAGGTACATCTGCTTAAGCTGCGCGTCGGTGTATCCGTTGAAAGAGGTAACGTTCTTTTCTTCCTCTTTCTCCTCCTCTTTTTCCTCGGCCTTCTTCTCGGCCTCTTCCCTCAGCTCTGCCCTGCGCTCTGCGGAAGGATCCTTAGCCGCAAGAAGGCTGCCCTTGTCAACCACCCTTCCGTACTCTTCATCCTCCTTAAGCTTATCCAGCGCTTCCTTTCCGGCCTGTACAGTATCGCCGTCCTGTGAGGTGCTGATCACGTTTTCAAGCTGTTTCTCTTCAGTTTTTTTACCGGCCTCAGAGGCCTTTTTATCCTGCGCCGCATCGGGCTGCTTTACAGTATCCGCGCTCTTAACACGGGGAGTGCTGTATAATGCGCCTGCTGCCCCGGAGGAAGCCCCGACCGATGCAATTCCGTTTACTTCTGCCATATCCGTTACCTCCCGCAAAAAACTACAAGGTACACTACTGCATATATTATACCACTGTTACATGTTACTGTAAACTACCTTCCCGCCCCAGACAGTACACTTTACGCGGCCCTTAAGTTCACTTCCCGCAAAGGGTGAATTGGAGGATTTTGATGCATGATCATCAAAGATCCATTTTTCATCGGGATCGAAGAGCACCAGGTCCGCCGGTCCTCCCTCCCTGATCACGCCCGTGTTGAGGCCGTAAACCTCTGCAGGTCCGCAGCTCATTCTCTCTATCAGCGTCTCAAGGCTCAGGTATCCCGGCTCCACCAGCTTCGTTATCCCCAGCGCAAAAGAGGTCTCCAGTCCGGTTATGCCGCTGGGCGCTTCCTTTATCCCCTTAGCCTTCTCTGCCGCGGCATGGGGCGCATGGTCGGTCGCTATCATGTCGATGGTGCCGTCCTTCAGGCCCTCTATAATGGCAAGCCTGTCCTCCTCCGTGCGAAGCGGCGGGTTCATCTTGGCCATAACGCCGTGGACGATCGCATCCTTCTCGGTCAGAGAAAAATGATGGGGCGTTGCTTCCGCATGTATCTTCCCGGACTTCTTCCGTGCCTGTCTTACCAGCTCCACACCTTCCTTTGTGCTTATGTGCTGTATGTCGATAACGGCTCCGGTCTCCAGGGCAAGCTTTATATCCCTCTCTATCATGGATATCTCAGCCTGCCTGTCTGCCCCTCCTATGCCGAAATGCTCCGATGCGGCTCCCCTGTTAAAGCCGGGGCCGTCGATAAAGGCCGGATCCTCTTCGTGAAAGCTTATGGGCAGTCCCAGGGCAGCCGCCCTCTCCATCGCTTCCCGTACCAGCGCTTCGTTCATGATGGGCTTACCGTCATCAGTAAAGCCCGCAGCCCCGGCAGCCTTAAGTCCTTCGAGGTCGCAGAGCTCTTCTCCTTTCATGCCTTTTGTCACCGTCGTGCAGGACAGCACGTTTATGCCTGTCTGTCTTCCCTTTTCCAGGACATAGGCAAGGGTCTCTTCGTTATCCACCGCAGGAACGGTATTGGCCATCAGCACCACCGTGGTCACGCCTCCCTTTGCCGCCGCCTTTGCCCCGGTAAAGATGTCCTCCTTATGGGTCTGTCCGGGATCCCGGAAATGCACGTGCACATCCACAAAGCCCGGGGCCGCCATAAGACCGCGTCCGTCGATCACTTCCATGCCTTCCCCGGCATCGATAGCCGGAGAAAGCTTGACGATCCGCCCCTCTGCCATAAGTATATCAAGCTCACCGCCGGTGCCCCGCGGATTTACCAGCTTCACATTTTTTATCAGTATGCTCTTCACTGCCCGTTACCTCCCTCGGCCAGTTTCTTTCTGGCCACGTCCTGTCTTGCCCTTTCCATATCCGCTTCCTCATGGGTCATCAGTCCCGAATGCTCCCATACGTAGAGATAGAAATCCGTTTTCAGCATGTTGATGGAAGCCACGTATTCCTTTTCCGTATAATCCCGCATGGCCTCAAAATAGGCCTCCAGCTCTTCTTCTCCCAGCTCATCCCCTTCGTATACATATCTGGCCTCGCCGGAGTTTTTGTCATAATATACGTAGTCCGTAAGGAAGCTTCCGTTATAGAGCCTTGCCCTGTGGACACCGTCGGAGAACACGTCAGTCCCCATAAGGAGCCTGGAATCATAGGGTATGTCCATCAGGTTCAGCACCGTAGGGAGTATGTCCACGTTGCAGCAGTACTCGTAGCAGTCGATGGGCTCCTTAAGTCCCGCATTGTAGATTATGCAGGTGGAATGGTACTGTTCAAACACGGTATCAAGCTCTTCTCCGTGGTTCAGATCCTTCCTTGCGCTCTCAGGCACCTGATAGGGGAAGTGGTCTCCGGAAAGGACTATCACGGTATTCTCGAGCTTTCCCGCCTCCTCAAGACGCTTCAGCATGTATTCCATGGCCCTCTCAAGCTCGAACTCACCGCAGAAATAACCTATCACGGTAATGTCGCTGTACTTATCATAGATGCCCCTGTTCGTCACTTCGGCAATATTCCGCACATACATCTCGTTGGAGGGCCGGTAGGGACCGTGGCCGCTGAAGGTCATGTAATTGGCATGAAACCTGTCCTCATTTACGTAATCCTCCATGGACTGCTCAAACATCTCCAGATCAGATGCCGGCCAGTATGATGAGAAGGTCATGCCTTCGTCCATGAACTTGAGCTGTTCATAGCCGAGGTTGGCCCAGGAAAGCCTTCTCTTGTAATAATCCCCCAGATAATCGTGATAGCCGTATGCCACAGCGCCTTCAGCAGTAAAAAGCTTTCCGAGGCCGAAGGGCATATAAAGAGCTGCCGACTGGGGGAAGGAGCCTGCTGCCGCTCCCCTGTCCGCCGTTCTGGATACATCGGGCCACAGTGAAAGATCCAGTGAGAACTCCCCGTTCGTGGTGGTGTTGATGTATGAATTGTAATAGTTATGGAGCACTATGCCGCTGTGGGCCATATCCCAGAGCACCGGTGTTATCTCGGGATCGATGCCGTAATCTGAAAAGGCCTCCGCGCAGATATAGATCAGGTTATAGTCCTTGAATAATCCGGTATACTCATTTACCTCCATGCTCTCTTTAGCGCCGAAGTAATCGCAGAGAGCCTTTACTATCTCGTCATTGCTCTCGTTCTTAAGAGCGGCAAAATCAATCTCTTCAAATTCGTGTCTCCTTACCGGTTCCGGCTCGTTTTCGGATAACGTATCCTCAGAAACTATTGCTGCTGCCGGAGCAGCAGTGGGTGCAGGCTTTTTCACTGCCTTCAGCGCCTCACTGTCCACCGCCTCCGCAAGGGACGCGGACTTGTCATCTCCGGTATTCAGGAAGCGCGCGCCGCTCTCCACAACCGATGTAGCAAGAGCCCCCAGTCTGCTGGAGCTCATATCCGTATCCGAAGTGGCATCGTGGAAAACGTACCATGCGCTGCCCTTCTCCTTACCGAAGGCCCCCAGGGAAAAGACCGTCCCGAACCATAACGCGGCAGAGAGCACCAGCACAGCCCCGTGGAGCCACAGCGCATATCCGCCGCAGGGGGACATAAGCCCTTCCTTTTCTTTTCTCTTTTTATATGCGGTAAAAGAGAAAAGAGCTGCCAGAAAAGCCGGTATCAGAAGCAGGAACATGACCGGCACCGATTCCTCTATGGTCTCACGTATGGTCCAGCCGAAATTACCGAGAGCCTCGGCGCCCATGCCTGCCATGCTTATGGAAAAAAGGGAACCGAAAGTGGAAAAATAGATGTACTGCGCATAATAGTAAACTGCTATAAGTGCCTGCAGCAGCGTCATCACGACGCCGTTAACAGGCCTCAGCTTTTTGTGAAAGCCGCAGAAGGCCGTGAAAAAAGCCGCCTCCGCCGGCAGGAATACAAAGAGCACCGCATTATGGCTGTCCAGCCCCCCGGATACCGTGACCCGGAGGAAGATCTCCCAGAATGCAAGTGCCGCCAGGAAAAATATAAAGTACAAAAGGGCGCTGAGATCCCTTTTTTTCAAGATCTTTTTCATCGAAGCCCTGCGCCCCTTATCATTTTTTTATTCCGACATGGAAGCTGCTCTTTCAAGCTCCCACTTCTCATATGCTTCATTGAATTCCTCTATGCTCATGGATTTCTCATGAAGCATCTTGCCTTTATAGCGCTCCCTCGCAAGACCGTAGGGCGCGAACTCGCCCTCAAACTGGCTGAGCCGGTCCGCCACATAGCCTTCACCGTTGCTGACCCTGTAAGGCACGATTATGGCATGCTCTATCAGCAGCGCCTCCGCCTGTGAGAAGAGCTCGTATCTCTCTTCGGTATCATAAGTGGTCCTTGCCATGGCCAGTATGCTCACGTACTCTTCAAAGATCTCCTTTATGGCCGGATCGCTGACCGTATCCCAGAACATATAGGTATTTCCCTCTGAAAAAGGCTCCGTGTAGGTCTCGGGATCGGCGTAATCCGCTCCCCAGTTACAGAGCATGAAGGCATATTTTCCGCTGCGGCGGACTGCCGCCAGAAAGCCGCTGTCAGGACCGCGGACCACCTGCACTTCCACGAAATCCTTTCCGAGTATATCCTCCAGCATCTTTCCCGCCATTGCACATTCGGTATCCCAGTTCACGGTGGTGGGATTATAGGGCATCAGAACCTTTACCGGGAAGGTAACGCCCTCAGCCGAAAGCTCGGCTTTGGCCGCATCCCTGAAGGCCCTGGCCTTCTCCACATCCTGTCCGCCCTGCATGGACATGTCCTCAAAAGCATCGAAGTCGGTATAATCCCTGCCCCCTGAGGAAACAAAGGTTGCCGGAGTAATGGTCTTCTGGAGCAGCAGTTCGGTATTATAAGGCTCATTGACTGCCGCAAGCTCCCGCATGTTCAGGGAAAGGGCCAGAGCCTTCCTGAAATTCTCGTTCATCACGGCCTTTCTCCAGTTTTCCGGCTCATAGACAGCATCGAACTCGGGATCGTAGTTAAAACAGTAGAAATAGCTGTAAGCTATGTCGGGTCTCATGCTGTGGACCTGATCCGCCTTTTCCGGATCCTCCATCCACTCCTTCATCACCTCCGAACTGATGAAGGCCTTGTCCACATCCCCGTTCAGGAAATGCTCCGGACCGGATTCCAGTACGTCACTGCGGTATCTTGCATCTATCTCCGTCAGATAGACCTTATCCTTATCCCAGTAGGACTCGTTCTTTTTAAGCGTCCTCCGCTCCTGGGGTATGTATTCGGAAAGACGGTATGCGCCGTTATACAGGATATTCTCCTTGCTCCTTCCGAACATGTCTCCGACACTGTTCAGAAAATCCCCGTTCACCGGCATATAGGAGGAATAAGAGAGAACGCTCAGAAAGAACGGGCAGGGCTGCTCAAGAGTATACTTGAGGGTATATCTGTCCGTCGCCACGACCCCTATCTCCCCGGGACTCACCCGCTCCGCCGCTTCTATGGGATTTCCCTCTTCATCGGTGGTCCTGGTACCGCCGTCGCTCTTTATCAGATAATCCGTATAATCGTAGTATTTCTGGGCATTCTTTACCAGTGCCCCCGTGGCATACATATACTGGCTGGCAGAATCGTTGGCCGCATCATTCACATAGTGTGCGGTAGTCACCCAGTCGTCGGCAGTGACCTCCGCCACTTCCTTTCCGTCGCAGTCCACCCACATCACTCCGGGACGTATCTTGAAGGTCCATTCCGTCATATATACATTTGAGGTCCAGCTCTCAGCAAGGCCGGGAATGATATTTCCGTAGCTGTCGTAATCCACCAGGCAGTCCACCAGGTTCGCGCAGAGGGCATAGTCCACCTGGGTCCCGGTCTGAAGATAGTTCAGGGTGGTTATCTCATTATAGTACATTATCCTGTAGATGCTGCTCTCGCTTTCTCCGGCTGCCGTATCCTTTATCTCGGGAAGCTTCCTGCTGCAGCCGCAAAGAGTCACTGCTGTCAGTATTGCTCCCAGGACACGCCTGAGATCTTTCCTTTTCATACTTTCCCCCCTTACACCCTCATAACCTTGCCGATACGTTCATAGTATCTCCGCTTGGCCTCGTACATCTCCGTCTCGGCATTCTTTATAAGCTCGTCAACGCTCATGCCGAAGCCGTATACACAGAGTCCCACGGCTGCATGATAGTCGTTTCTCTGAAGCGATTCGTTAAATTCCTCCAGACGTTCCTGAAGCTCTGCCTCCGACTTTCCTGTCTGGAAGACCACGAACTCATCCCCGCCTATGCGGTATACATGCTCCTCGCCGAACTGGAGCTTAAGGGTATCCGCGATGAAACGGAGCATCTGGTCTCCCGCAAGATGTCCCCTGCTGTTATTGAGCTCGTGCAGCCCGTTGGCATCAATATAGAGGCAGGTGAGCTTCTCCTTATTCAGGTTCAGCTCCCTGATGCACTCCTCGTAGCGGTTCCTGTTCTGAAGCCCGGTCAGCGCATCCACGTTGGCCCGCTTTGAAGCTTCTTCTATAGAACGTCTCATATCCCTGTACATCCATCCGGCAAAGCCGAAGAGTATGAGGAGCACGAGTACCAGCATTATCAGCATCCCCGTTCTCACGGGTCTTACCGATTCAAACACCGCGCTCTCGGGAACGAATACCACCATCTCCCAGTCCTCAAGGCTGAAGGGCATATAGCACATATAGAGCATCTCCGTGCTGCCGCTCCTGCCGAACACTGAATAGCCCTTCTTACCCCCGGTTATCTCACCTATAGTGTATTCCTTGGAATAGCTCGAGGCATACTGTTCGAAATCCATATCGGAGATGTTGCCGATCTTTTCATCCGTGCTGTTTATAATGATCTGGCCGGTCTTCCTGTCCACCACGTACACCTCGGCGGCATCGTCATAGATCGCGGGTATCCAGGCCTGGGCAATATTAGACGGTTTGCCCGCGCTGTAGAGCATAGCCACGGTCTTTCCGTTGCTGCGCACGGGAACATAATTACGCACCACCATCCCGCCGGGTTTCGAAGCCGCCGGCTGGAGCGTGCTGATATGTTCACCCCGGGCCGCCTCAACAGCAAAATCTGCTATGCCCTCCGCATTGGAATTGTGCCCCGTCACCAGTATGAGCCGGTTATCGGGAAGAAGAACTCCTATCTGTGAAATGAGGTTGTTTACATCATAGGTGGAAAGATAACTGCTGACCTCAATGGAATCGAGATCCGGTGACTGGCTTATCATGTTCGCGATCATCCTGAGCATGATCCTGTCACTTCTGAAATTGTGCTCCAGCTCTTCAACCGCCATGGCAGTCTCGTCAGCCAGGTCTTCATAGCACTTTGACTCCGTAAGGAAATAGATATGAAGGATAAAAAACGTTGAGAGGACCACAAGGCTGACCACCACGATGGCAGTAGCCATGGCATATCTCTTCTGACTTGCCGAAAGCTTCAGTTTCTGTTCTTTACCTTCCATCCGTTCCTCTTCCTTACGATTTTTGATCAGAATGCGGCCGGGGGGACTTGAACCCCCACCCTCGCGGACTGGAACCTAAATCCAGCGTGTCTGCCATTCCACCACGACCGCTTTATCATTCTTCATCCCCGTTCTCAATATCCCTGAGAGCGTTATCGGAGAGCAGCTGCATCAGGTTCTCCGAATCCAGATACTCTTCGGCAAAGGTTATCACTGTCTCGGTCCTGCCGGACTGCTGCTTCAGGAGCTCCCTGTAATCGGGCTGCTCTTCTCCCGGAGTGACCACCAGCTGGTTCCTGCCGTGCTCCTTACCATAATAGAGCTTTTCATCCGCCGCCTTGATCATATCATCAGCGCTGAGCCCGGGCGCACCCTCAACAAGGCCCACGCTCATGGTGATCCTTATGACATTCCCGTCATGGTGCAGCGTCGCCGCCCTTATCCTGTCAAGGAAATCTTCGATGGATGCCGCTGCCGCCACCAGGGTCATCTCTTCAAATACCAGCAGGAATTCCTCACCGCCCCAGCGCACGGCAAAGCCGCGGCCGGCCATGAGGTCCTTCAATTCCTTCGCCACATATTTTAATACTATATCTCCGGCATCATGTCCATAGGTATCATTGACTTTCTTGAAAAAGTCTATGTCGCCGAGAGCAACGGCAAAGGGCAGACCGGTCTGGTCTGAACGTCTCTGGAGCTTCTTGAACCTGGCATCACCGGAGCGTCTATTGTAAAGAGTTGTCAAGGGATCGCACTCAATAAGTATCCTGACGGCATTTTGCATTCTTGTGACGTCTCCGGCAGTCACTCCTATCTCATCCTTCCTCTTCAAAACGCTGTCCGGCATCTCATTGTCCAGCTTACCGGAGACCATGCCGCTGAGGAAAGCCTGTATCCTGTCTATATCCGCCACCATGGCATTGGTATAACGGATGCTGATGAAAGCCGCCACAAGGAGTCCCAGAACGGTGATGAAAAGGATGGGGCCTGCCGCGGACCACTTTTCCTTTTTGACCTCGGAAGAAGGCTTGGCGGTACCCACCATGCCCACGAAGCTTCCATCCTGATTAAAGAGGGGCAGGTAACTGACAAAGTACCCTTCGTTTCCAATGAGCACATTATCATAATGAAGTATCCGCTGCTTCGTTTTCATCTCGGTGTACACATAGCTGTTCACCCCGCTGCCGATATAGCGGACACCGTCCTTATCCTTTACCGTGGTGATGATACGCGCATCCTGCCACAGAAGGGATATCTCCATTCCGCTTTCTTCCGCTATCCGGTCTATGTAGACATAACGCCCCGTTACCTCCTTATCACCCTTGAAGAGATAAAAGGTGCTGCTGTCCTGTCTTGCCTTGTAATCTCCCGGATAGAGCTCGTCATAACCCGCCGCCACGGTGGACGCCACCGCATCCAGCGAACTGAAGAGCTCCTTTTCCATGGATGCCCCGGCGCTGAACATGGCCGCAGCCGCTATCAGCACCGCCATAAGGAGCATCGGCAGCACCGTGCGCAGCAGTATATCCAGCTGCAGTTTTACGTTCTTTTCCCCCTCTTTCTTCATGCCCTTTTATGCCTGTATATATACAGGGTCCCCCTCCATTCTCGCGGCTTTTCCGGTAACCAGCACCTCCCGCACTCCGGGAAGTGAAGGGATATCGTAAAGCGCCTGCGCAAGTATCTCATGCATAACGGTATTCAGGCCTCTTGCTCCTATACGCATGGATGCGACCCTTTCCGTGACCACATCCAGCGCCTCATCGGTAAAGCTCAGCTTCACGTCCTCATCCAGTGAAAACTCCCTCTGATAACGGGAGAGCAGGCTGTCCTCCGGCTCCGTGAGCACTCTCTTGAGTGCCTCCCTGTCAAGGCCTTTGAGGACTGAAACGGCGGAGAGCCTTCCTGCCAGTTCAGGCTTCATCCCGAACTCTATAAGGTGTTTCGTCCGCAGGTTTTCGGTCTTCATCTCAAAAGCCTTATCCAGTCCCACGTCTCCCGAAAAACCTATATTGGATCTGAAAACATCCTTTTTTACTATCTTATCAAGGCCTTCAAAAGCGCCGGCGCAGATAAAAAGTATATTGCCGGTGTTGATGCTTATGCTCTCCTGCCCGCCCTGCCTGTCACCCAGGGGGACTTCAAGCTCCGTTCCCTCGAACATGCCCAGCAGCTGGCCCTGAAGCTCGTTATTGATATCCCCGTTCCTGCCATAGCCCTTCATGGGGATTATCTTGTCAAACTCATCACAGAATACTATGCCGCATTCGGTGAGTCCCTTATCCCTTCCCGCTTTCAGATAAAGGTTCAGGAGGGCTTCCTCCTTGTTGCGTCCGCGCCAGGGCGTAGCCACCACGCCGCTGAAATCCGTGATCACCACCGGCAGGGGAAGAAGATCCGTGAACCTTCTTATCATCTCGGTCTTGCCGCAGCCCGAAGGCCCCACCATCAGCACATTCGTCTTATGCAGCTTCTCCTCCGGATGGAGCACTCTCAGGAGATGATTGTATATGGCTGTGGAAAGCACCTTTTTACAATCTTCCTGACCTATGACAAAACGGTCCAGGTATTCCTTGATCCTCCGGGGCGAATACTCCGCCGCAAAGGAACGACAGGCTTCCAAATGAGCCGGTACCGATCTGCGTTCAGCATTCTTTCTGCGTCTTTGCATGCGGATATTGCGCACCCTGCTCTGCCTGTATCTGACCCTGCAGATGGAGAGCAGTCCAAGGTCGCTTTCCGCCTCAGCCCGGTCCCGCTGCTTCGCCAGCTGTTCTTCCATAAAATCAAAGAGCTCGTCTATGTCCTCGTTGGTGATATCGTTCTCAACCAGTCTGGCCTGAAAAAATATCTCATCCCCGGGATAAGAAGCGGATGCCTCACGGATTATGGCCCAGAAAGGTGTCCTGTAGCCCTTCTCCGAAAAGCTGGCTCCCATGAGCTTGAGCACGCTGTCCAGAGTGCGCTCCGGCGCCGGACGCACGAGATAGAGATAGTGGATGACTATCCTCAGATAGGCATAGACCCTGTCACTGTTGGAAAACCCCCTGCCTTCACGGTTCTCTATCTTGTCCTTTACATAGGCAGCGCAGCGTTCCTCGCTGCCGAAGCCAAACATCCTCTTCATCCGAGTATATCCTGTTCCGTATACAGTCCGCTGCTTTCTTCCACGGTATCGTAAAGCGGCAGCGCATTCCCTGCCACCACATCTTCATTTATGATCACCCGCTTGAGTCCCTTCATCTGGGGTGCCTCATACATCACATCCTTAAGGGTCCGTCCAAGTATGCTCTTAAGTGCCCTTGCTCCCGAAGTGGACTTAAGTGCCTCGTCAGCAATGGCCTCAAGGGCTCCGTCGGTAAAAATGAGCTTCGCATCCCCGGAGAGCTTCAGCTCCCGTTCGTAAAGCTTTATCATGGCATCTTCGGGTTCCGTGAGTATGCGCAGCATATCCTGCCGGTCCAGCCTTTCCAGAACGCATATGTCGGATATACGTCCTGCCAGTTCCCTCTTCATGCCATATCTTATAAGGACTTCATGATCGATGTTATCCCTCACGAAATCCAGATCCATCTCTTTATCCAGCGGGTTAAGAAAGCCTATGCTGCCGGGCTGTTTTTCCTTTTCCTTTTTCTCCGCCTTAATGAACTCGTCTATCCCCTGGAAGGCTCCCGCCAGCACGAAGAGCATGTGGGTGGTATCCAGGAGCAGCGGCTCGTTGTCACATTTCAGCTCCACCTCGCTGCCTTCCAGCATGGTGAGAAGCTGTGCCTGTACATCGTCATGCACATTGACGCCCCTGTCCGAAACAGCCGGGAGCAGCAGCTTGTCAAACTCGTCCATGAAGACTATGCCTTTTTCCGCAAGGCTCTTTTTTCTGCCGGAAGCCTCGTAGAGCTCCAGCAGTATATCCTCCTTATGTCTCCCCCTGTACTGGCTGGCTCCGAGAGAGGATACATCCGTAAAGATCACCGGATATTCGCTGATATCCCTTATCCTTCTCATGATCTCGGTCTTTCCGCAGCCGGAAGGGCCTATCAGCAGCACCACATTGGGCGGAAAGGATTTATCCGGATACCTGTTCCTTTTGGTATGGCCGTATACGGCGGTGCTCACCGCCCTCTTCGCCATCTCCTGGCCTATGACATGGCTGTCCAGATAGGCCTTGATGTCGGCCGGCCGTCTTACGGTAACAGCAGTCTCCACATCATCCTTTTCAAAGTACTCCGACTTCAAACGAAGGATGCGCCCCAGCACGCTCCGCTCCCTGTCATTGGTACTCTTGTCGGTTGCATGCCGGAGCACGTCCGCTTCAAGGAAATCCAATATAAAGGACGCCCGGCTTCCGAAGATCTCAACGGAATACTCCAGGTCGTCCTCAAGTTTATCCAGAATATCAAGGAGTGAACGTGAATCCGCAGGAATACTGTGATCATCCATAACCCTGAAATAGAGCATCTCAAGGTATCCCAGCGCATCCACGTCCGACATGCTGATCTCATCACATACAAGTATCAGGCGCCCCAGCATATACTCCGAGACCGCCGTGGCCTGTTTTCCTATATCAGACCGCTGTGTCTCATCGCTGCCCCCGCGCCTCCTTGATATTTCCCGGAAGATATTGATCATACGGCTATTTTACATTTTTTTCCGCTTCAATGCAAGAATCAATAGCAAAGGGCTAAAACTTTTCCTTCTGCACTCTTCCGGACAAAGCGTCAGGATATCACAGACACACGCTGATCACTCTCCTTATGGGTTCTTCCCGTTTCTTACCCCTGCTCGCGATGACCATCGTACGGTTCCTGTTCTTCAGGGCAAAGATGAAGGGAAGCTTTATGCAGAGTTTATCGGTCTCGCACTGTTCCAGCAGTTCCCTGGAAAGCCTCAGCAGAAAAGAGTGCCCCTTGCCCGAATGTATCGTCAGGCGGCCAAGACGTTTCTTCCTGCCGTTGGTGCATACGGTGTCGACCTCTGCCATCGCCATCAGATAGACTATGCCCGCGTAGAGTCCCAGTATTCCTCCGAGACTTCCGGCGGTAACGGCGCCGACCTTCGCCACTGTCTGTACCGCAGGCGGAAGGACAGGGGATGAGGACTTCTTAGCAGCTTCCTCAGTCTTCGCTGTCTGCGTTGCGGCCATAGCCGGACTTTCTTCTTCCGCCATCTCTGCCGGGCTCTCTCCCTTCACATAGGCGCGGTCAGTTTTCATACTTTCCTCACTTCCGGCCTGTGCATCACTTTCCGCCTCCGCTGCTTCAGCTAATGCGGTCCCGTCATCACCTTCAGCTTTTCTTCTATTATTATAGGAAGAAACTCCTGTGCCGGCATCTGCTTCGGCTTCTCTTATCCCACGGTTCCCTGCGCCTCCACGGTCAGACGTTCGGCTGTTTTTTCCGCTCCTTCCGCCGTTATTGCCTCCGGCGCCTGCATTACCCTGGGCAAGGTTTTCGCTGCTGCTGCCCGAAGCGGCATTTTCACTGGCCGAATTATCGCTTACAGAATTATTGCTCACGGTATTGCTGCTCACCGTATCCGTGCTTACGGAAGAGGCGTTCTCGCTGCCGGATCCGTTCCTGTTTCCGTTGTCCGCCGCAGTAGGCGCGCTCTCATCCCCGGTTACCGAAGGGGCGGAGCTGCCGTTCTCATTCCCGGTACTTGCAGAGCTATTGTCCTGCCCGCGCTTCTTATCCTTCTCCCTGCGTTCACGTTCCTGACGTTCACGTTCTTCCTGTTCCAAGCGCTCCTGCTCTTCTCTCTCAAGGCGTTCCCGCTCTTCCTGTTCCAGGCGCTCCTGCTCTTCTCTCTCAAGGCGTTCTCGCTCTTCCTGCTCAAGGCGCTCCTGTTCTTTTCTCTCAAGACGCTCTCGCTCTTCCTGTTCCAGGCGCTCCTGCTCTTCTCTCTCGAGACGTTCCCTCTCTTCCTGTTCCAGACGCTCCTGCTCTTCTCTCTCGAGACGTTCCCTCTCTTCCTGTTCCAGACGCTCCTGCTCTTCCCGCTCAAGGCGTTCTCGCTCTTCCTGTTCCAGGCGCTCCTGCTCCTCTCTCTCCAGGCGTTCTCGCTCTTCCTGCTCAAGGCGCTCCTGCTCTTCCCGCTCAAGGCGTTCGCGTTCCTCCTGTTCAAGACGTTCCTGCTCTTCCCGCTCAAGGCGTTCGCGTTCCTCCTGTTCAAGACGTTCCTGCTCCTCTCTCTCCAGGCGTTCTCGTTCTTCCTGCTCAAGGCGCTCCTGCTCCTCTCTCTCCAGGCGTTCTCGCTCTTCCTGTTCCAGGCGCTCCTGCTCCTTCAGACGCTCTTCTTCCTCCGGATCAACATATTTATGACTGCGAAGCGTGAGCAGCGCATCATGGTCCTCAAGCCAGGCTCCCGTTGCCATACCGTTTTCATCGTAAACCATAATATCACCGCAAAAATAGCCATCGAACACCTCACCTTCTCCCAGTTCGGGAACGGGTACCGGTTCCGGCTGCTCCCCGTAGGTCACCTCAGCGGATCGATCCGGCAATCCGTCTCCGTCATTGTCGCCGCCGTAACGCAGGGTATAGCTTTTCGGCGTCCAGCGTTCCTCAAGTGTATACCTTCGCTCCTTAAGCTCTCCGGGCCAGTCACCCACAGGATTCCCCGCAGCATCATACAGCATCACATCTCCGGCAAAGTAACCGCTGCGCTCGTAGCCCTTTTTCGTCTTTCCGGTATCCAGCGGAAGTGGCGGGAGCGTTCCGTTATACTCCACCACTACACTGTCACCGTTTCCGTAATCCAATGTATAAAATATCCGGCTGAAGGACGGAGTGAGCACCGGGATCTCATCCCCCAGAGGCTGTTTCCATACACCCTGGGGAACACCGTCACTGTCATAAACAAGAACATCGCCAAGAAAAAATCCCAGAAAGTCATAGCCCTCCCGCGGAGCCGGTATATCAAGTGAAAGTATCGGCGGGACTTCATCGTAGGTAAGCTCTCCCTCTCCGTCCGGAAGACCGTCTCCGTCAGAATCATTCCCGTATCTGAACGTATAAGTCTCGGGAACATATACCGGCTTCAGTTCAAAGTTTCCTTCCGGTATGTCATGGTCGAAGCTTCCCGCAGGTTCTCCATTCTCATCATAAAGCTTTATGTCGTCAATATAGTAACCGGTAAAAATGTATCCCGGCTTCTGTTCAGGCTGCTCCGGGAAAATCTCCGGCAGGGGATCGCCGTAACCCAGGCTGAACTCCAGGTCTCCTTCCCCGTCTCCGTTTTCATCAGGGCCGTAATGGATGACATACTGCTTAGGATGCCATATGCTCACCAGACTTATACCGCTGCCTTCAAACAGCTCCGGAAGCTCCGAGACCGGATCACCGTTCTCATCATAGATCCGGCGTCCGTCATAATAGTAACCATCGAAGCTGTAACCCGGTCTCTCCGCCGGAAGAGAGAGCCGTGGAAGCTCCTGTCCAAAGACAAGCTCTCTGTCGGTGCCGCCTTCTCCATTCTCATCGCATGCATAATGAAGATTATACTTCTTCTGTATCCATTCCTGTTCAAGGCTGTAGCTGCCCTCAGGAAGCTCGGTGGTCCAGACACCTACAGGCTGCAGGCTGCTGTCATAAACCTTTATCCCCTCCAGGCTGTAACCGTCAAAGGTATACCCCGCTCTTTCCTCCGGAAGTACGGGCGAGATCTCCGGTGGAGGCGCGTCGAAGGTCATGGCTGCCTGCATCGATGCTCCGTTATCTCCCTCATAGCTGAAGGCATAGCTCTTCGCCTCCCATCCCGCCTCCAGAGTATAGTCTTTGATATCAATGGCTCCGCTCACGGCCGGGTGACCTTCACTATCGTAATACATGACATCTCCCGAATAAAACCCAGTGAAATCATATCCCGTCCTTAGCGGAACGTTCACATCCGTCAGCGGTTCACCGCTTTTAAAGGACCTTTCCTCCAGAAGAGTCCCCCTGTCCACAAAGCTGATCCGTCCCGGAACGGTAAGGTCGGTATAAGAAAGAGTATACGTTTTGTTAACTCCTGATTTCAGGTCTTTATATTTCAAAGTAGCCGTATAGATCCCGGGTGTCTTAAGATGGAGGATCTTTGTCGATCCGTTCGCCTGGGCCCCCTCATGATCCCAGCTTATATCATAGCTTCCTATAACATTCGAGTTCCTGTCGTTAAGCCCTGCCATCAGCCATACATCGCTGCCATCGCTGACGCGTTCTATATAGAAGGTTCCCGCATTTTTCTCCGTACAGCTCAGGCCCTCCTCGTAGTCACCTTCATGGTTATAGGTTCTGGGGATCCCATGGACTATCCTGCCGCACTTGCTGCATTGGTAATAACCGCTCATGTTTCCGGTCATGGCATTATACTTTCCACCGCAGGGATTTACCAGAACCAGTCCGTAACATCCCGAATCTTCTCCTCCATGCTCATGACGGATCGACAGGGTGACCGGCCCCTCTGTCTGTACCAGATCCTCTGCATGAACCCGGAGCTCCGGCCCCGAGAGCATGCCAAAACAGAGCAGCCAGCACAGGAACATGCACAGTCCACCCTTAACCCTTCGCTTAAATCCTGATTTTCTTTTCATATTTTATCCTCCTGAAAATTATTGGAGGATGTCCGACGGCATTCGCCAAAAGAAACGGTCCGATCAGTGTGTGCACGTACTCTACCACATCCTGCTGCGGCTGTCCACCCCTTTTTTGGCGAAACATAAAAAGTTTATGTTTTCCCCCGGATCCGGAGGTATTTTCAATGTTATGTAAACCTGTGCACATAATGATCAGAGGCCAGTTTCAGAGGGAATCCCGGGCCCGGATCACCTCATATCAATTCTTCTTTTAATATATAGCCAACAACATCTTTCAAGCCTGTGAAAATGGCCGTAAAACACGCCCGGTCTATTGTTGACTCCAGGCTTTCAGGGTTTTTGTGTTTTTGAAGATATCCCGGCTGAAATTGACGCATTTCGGCCCCGATCCCCCTTCAGGAAGGAAGATCCTGCTGTAAACCGCTGCCTTTCCAGGGCTCCGAAAGGGTAAACTCCGGGTTGCAGATAAGCCCCATTTTTCGACATAAAGGCCGTGTTTATAAATTTATGTAAACTAATCGTCGATTTTGTTAGGTTTACATAAATTTATAAACTAATATTCACTCCCGGTTAACATCATCCTGCATAATGCAGATCCGTCTACATAAATCAAAAAAGCAATTTATAAAATAAATATAAAAATCCTGTTATTTGCCATAAAATACTGCTGAATCATATCTGTCACATCACGATTGACCGGCACTTTTCTTCTTTTATACATTTATGTTTTAACTATAATGATCCCGATGATCCATAAATTCCGGATAGACATAAATCCTGCCCATTACATCCTCTGAGAACTATCCCTGGCAAACTTTGGTTTACATAACATCATTTCAAGCCATTGGTTTACATAACTCAAATCACAGACAAAAGTATTCCGCAGCCGCAGACAAAAAAAATCCCGGCTCACGCCGGGATCTTCACTGCAAAACCGTCTCATTTTTTCATCGTATCATTCAGAACCTCCGGACACTATCCGTCATTTCCGGCATCGTATCCGCATTTTTTTACCCCAGCAGCCGGAGCATCTCCTCCTTGTCAAATCCTGCGGAGCTTATCTCCCCTCCTGAGAGTATATCATCCGCCAGCCGGCTCTTACTCTCCTTGATCTGCTGTATCTTCTCCTCCACCGTATCCTGTACTATCAGCTCATAAACATTTACGGTTCTCGTCTGACCTATCCTGTGGGTCCTGTCTGTGGCCTGGTCCTGTGCCGCCTGATTCCACCAGGGATCATAATGTATCACTATGTCTGCTGCCGTGAGATTCAGTCCTGTCCCTCCTGCCTTCAGGGAAATACAGAATACCGGCACGTCATCATTGGCGAAGGAATCCACCATGAACATCCTTTTCTCCTTGCTGACGCTTCCGTCTATCCTGTGATACTCTATACCTTCTTTCTTCAGTCTTCCGCAAATTAAATCCAGCATTGACGTAAACTGTGAGAACAGCAGGAGCTTATGTCCGCCTTCTATACTTTGCCTCACCAGCTCTATGCAGGCCTCCAGCTTTGCACTTCCTCCATCATAATCCTCATACAGAAGGGAGGGATCGCAGCATATCTGCCTCAGAGCTGTAAGCTGAGCCAGGAACTGCAGCTTGCCGCTGTTAAAGTCACTCTGGCTGACTCCTTCCAGCTCATTCTTAAGCCTCTGGACATTCGCATCATACAGCTTCCTCTGGGCACTCTCCATACTGACTGTGACCGTCTCCTCAAGCTTTTCCGGCAGCTCCTTCAGTACCTGCCGCTTCATACGCCTGAGTATAAACGGATGTACCATTCTCCTGAGTCTTTCTCTTGCCTTCTCATCGGAATTAAGCACTACAGGGATCTCATAATCCTTCTGAAACGAGCTGTAATCGTACAGGAAGCCTGGCATCAGATAATCCATGATGCTCCACAGCTCCCCAAGATGATTCTCTATCGGTGTACCTGTCAGAGCCAGTCTGAAGGCGCTGTCCACCAGTCTCACTGACTGTGAAGCCTGGGTATTTCTGTTCTTTATATACTGTGCTTCATCTATTATCTCATTGGCAAAGTGAATGCCCTCGTAAAGCTGTATATCCCTTTTCAGCAGGTCATAGGAGGTTATCCATATCTCAGCCTTCCTGGCCTTTTTTATCATCTCCGTTCTTTCAGCCGCCGTTCCCGCTATGACCGCTGCCTTAAGCTTATCCGTATATGTCTCTATTTCCTTTTTCCAGTTGTATACAAGGGATGCGGGACATACCACCAGGGTCCTGAGCTCATCCCCCTTCTTTCCGGCATTCTTTTCGGCCAGCAGGAATGACAGCACCTGCAGTGTCTTTCCCAGGCCCATGTCATCCGCAAGTATCCCCCCCAGTCCGCAGCGCTTCAGCATGCTTATCCAGCGGAAGCCCTCAGTCTGGTAGGGCCGCAATATCTTCTTTAAGCTTCTGGGCGGCTCCAGTTCCGCCATTCTTTCCGGCTCCATGCTGCTGATAAGCTCTATATAGTCTTCAGCCGCATCAAATACCACTTCCTGTCGTTTTGACAGAGCCTCCTGCAGATACAGCGCCCTGTAGAGCGGCAGTTTTATAACGCCGGGTTCACTTATCCCGTATCCATCGTAGAGTTCGGAAAGGGCATCCCAGGCTTCAGCCTCCTCAGTCTCCAGTGCCACGAACTCCCCGCTCTTCAGACGGTAATACCTTTTCTTCTTCCTGTAGGCCCCAAGGATACCGGCCATCTCATCATCGCTCAGGCTGCCGGCACTTACCGAAAGGAAAAGGCTTCCGTTATCCATGCGTATCCCGGTCTTTACTGTCGGAAGCCGCCGTACCCGGCTCCGCTTTATGGCATCCGTGGAGAGCACAGTTCCCAGCTTTTCAAGCTCCGGAAGCCGGCTCCGAAGGAATTCAAACAGTGCCGATTCGCTCAGGTACGAATACAGAATAAAGCTTTCCCTGTCCATCCTGTCAAATAGTTCCGTAAGAAGCCGCGCTGCTTCTGTCTCGCCCTTTCCGTCCCTGACAGCCCTTCCGGTGCTGTCATCAAAAAGATGAAAGCGGAGTTCCTGACGCGGGTAAAGGGAAAAGGCTTCGCAGGAAAGCAGCCCTTCCTTTGAATAATCAAGTCTGAACTCAAAGTCTGCCTTCTCCTTCTCATAGTTCTCCGCCTCAAGTCCTTTTGTGACCAGTTCTCCGCAGCGTTCGAATACAGGCATAAGCTTCTCAAGCACCCTGCCTATGTCCGCCTCCCTTATATAGAGGCCTTCAGACCAGCCCAGCAGCATCCTGATCTCACGCATTCCGCTTTCCGTATCCGCATCCGGACAGAAAAGACCTTTACCGTCATGAATGTATATCTTTGAGCCTTCTGCTTCCAGTACCTCCATTGGTGCCATCTGAAGACTTGCCCCATAGGCCTTCTTTTTAAGAACGGCCTTAAGTCCCTTCCGGTGCAGATCGACAGCTGTTTCTTCCATGCCGTTCAGTCCGATAACCTGTCCGTCCAGAAGCTCCATCAGTTCATCCAGCTCCCTGCCGGAAAAATACATAAAACGTTCGGGGCGGATATCTGCTGTCCCAAAAGGATTAACTGCTCTGAGCTTTTCCCTCAGGTTCAGAAAGGCGACAAGCTTATCCAGAAGCTTCTCCGTAAAAGTGTCGAGGATCGCCGGAGAGATCATTATCTCCTCTTTCCCGAGAGTATAGCTCTCTCCGTCCCGATATGCCTTGAGCAGATCGGCGATCCTTTTGACGATATACTTTCTTCCGTATCCTATCTTAAGCTCAAGGCCTGCCCTCCTGTCCGGCAGAAAACAGACGCTGCATTCACATCCTAGGAGTTCATTTTCTTTCAGCGCCGCCTTTTCTTCATTCCAGACAGGCAGTTCCGCGTCGCCGCCTTCCTCCAGTATGGACAAAAGGCGGTCATCCGTACGTCTCAGTACTCCGGGCATGAAGGGATCATCCACATTGGCGATGTTCTTAAGAAGTGTTTCCAGCCGGGTCCCTGAAAACACCTCAGCGCCCTCTGTATGCACCATATATGCACACAGCAGACCGGCCATATGCGCACAGCCGTATCCGCTGCGTTCAAATTCCTCACAGCTGCAGTCACACGCTCTTGGCAGCATCATCTCTCTGTCAAGCGTTATACCGCACTCCACAGGTGCAATGCTCACAGAGTTGTTCCTGCCATACCTGCGTTCCTTCCAGCACGCTCTGATGCCGATCCCAGGAGCATTCTTTCCCTTCGAAACATCCTTTATCTCTATGTTTTCAAATTCTCCCGCAAAATAGAGTTCTGCTCCTCTTGCAATTTCATCCTCATTAAACGCTCTGAAAAGATCCCTTAATTCCATCCCGGGCCTGTCCCCTTATCTCTTTTTTACTGCAACTGTTTTTTTAATATTCCTTCCGGGGCCCTTTTTCACTTTCTCCCCGTTAGCAGTATTCCTCTTCTCCATGTATTGTTTCTTCATTTCTTTGGGACAGTTTGTAAGAGAAAATCCTCTCAGTTCCGCCAGCGGGATCAGCTTTTTTTCCCTTTCCAGTATAGCCTTTATCGAATTTTTTATTCCTTCGATCCTCGGCTTCGACTGCCATCTCACTCCATGCATATAACGCATAAAATAATCCGCAACCACATCCGTTTCCTCTCCGTAATGCAGATAAGCGGCTATCCTGCCCATGATCTCCCTGCTGTTATGATAGTCATAAAAATAATAATATCCACTGTTCTGGTTAAGAAGCTTCAGAAGCTCCAAGTCATTTTCTTCAGTCAGGAATATTCCTCTGTCCAGTATTTTTTCTGTCTCCTCCCTCGATGGGATGTAAGCCTCATCCCGGGACAGCTGCATTGATCTTATCCTCTCGACATCGTTTCTCTGCAGGCCGAACAGATAAAGAGTATCTGCGTCATACTTCGTCAGCTTCAGAGAATTGATACTATCCCTGATACTGTCAAAAAACGCATTTCTGCTCTCCTCTTCTATACTGCCTCCTTCCAGGGCTGTAAGCATATTTTCGAACATCCTCCGGTCAAAGATACCATATAACAGGGCACATGCCGCCATCGCAGTATTCATCCTCTTTTTTTTCATAAATCCGTCCAGGTTATCGCTGTTGTATATATCTTCAAAGCTGTCCATGACCTCAGAGGCGACCATATACCCTTTTCCCTTCACGCGGCAGAGCAGCCCTAGTCTGATCAGATTCGGAAGAGCATTCTCAAGCTCTTCATCTTTTTTGTCCTTCAGCTCTCCGAGCGCAAAAGCGCGGAGATTTTCAAATTCGTATATGAACATTTCATCAAAAAGCCGTTTTAAGAATGCATTGTCTGCCTTACGGTATACCGCATTGACCACAGCGGGCTTTCGCATCGTGCTGTCGTAATAGATGCCGCAGTCATCACAGATGCGCTTCAGCTTTTCAACGGTACAGCCTTCCAGAAGCTGTTTCAGCGGCAGCTTAAGCGTCTGGTCCACCTCTTTTCTTGCCGTATCCGGAGCAAAGAACCTGCGCATCGCATTTTCGGCTTTCCCGGACTGAAAAGCAAGATCGTGACGTGTATACAGATTGCCGTTCAATGGCACCGCATCCGTTTCCGAAAGATACGAAAGAATATGGTTTATGTCACGCATATTCCGGACATCCTGCGGCAAATTCAGGTCAGACGCCGCCGTCACCACCGGAATAGCCGTCCCTTTAGCGTTTTTCTTATAAAGGTCCGCATATACGCAGAGTTCGGATCTCACTGTTTTTCCCGAAACCTGCTCCAGCAGCAGAGTAAGCCTGTCCTCCCTTTCAAAAAGTGTCTTCAGGACACAGTTTTCATCCGGCTCCTCAAGACAGCGCCCCGGCAGCTGTGGAAGCCCGAGTGCGCCGCATATCGTGATCAAAAGCTCTTTTACGCTGTAAAAGGCCGGAATGCTGATCCCCCGCATCACCATGGGATTGCTCCTGGCCACCGCTGCACGTATCTCAATATTGCCGGCAGCACCGTCATTAACATGCCCGGCTCCTTCAACCTTAACTGTTCCGTCATCCGCCGTTTTAGTTCTCGGCATCGCTGACCTCCCCGTCACTATGTACGCTGTCTTTCCGTTCCTTAACGGTGTTGATCTTTTCAATGTAGATAGGCCTGTGTTTCAACTCCATATATATACGCGCGATGTACTCACCTATGACACCCAGGATAGTTATGATGATACCTCCAAGGAAGAGAAGCATGAGTATTATGGTCGCATAGCCCGTACGCTGCTCCGGATGATTCAGGGCATCGATAAAGGTATATATGGCAAAGGCAACTGCCGCCAGGACTATTATGCTCCCAAGCCAGGTCACAGCCCGCAGCGGCGTGGTGGCAAATGCGATGAAACCGCTCCAGGCATAGCGCACCAGACCGAAAAAGCTCCATTTGGTCTTTCCGGCATAACGCTCCACATTCTCATAGGGTATCCACTTGGTCTCAAACCCCACCCAGCTCATGATGCCCTTGGTAAATCGTTCCCGTTCCGTCAGCAGCAGGATCGACTTCACCATCTGCCGGGTCATCATACGGTAATCAGAGCCTCCCTGCACCAGATGCATGGAGGTTACGCGGTTGATGATGCCGTAAAACATCCTCGACATAGCGCTCCGTATCAACGGTTCACCCTTACGGCTCACCCGGCAGGCACCGCAGCAGTCATAGCCTTCCTCTATCCCCTTTATGAACTCCGGGATAAGCTCCGGCGGATGCTGCAGATCCGCATCCATAAGCACCACCAGGTCCCATGTGCTGTTGGAAAGGCCGGCATAAATGGCCGATTCTTTCCCGAAATTCCTTGCGAAAGAGATGTACTGAACCCTGTCTCCTTTTACTTCCTTCAGTCTTTTCAGTTCATCAAGTGTCCCGTCCCTGCTTCCGTCATTGACATACAGGATCGACCATTCATGATCCTTTATGCCCGCGAAAACCCGTTCCACTGCCTCAAAAAGCGGTGCAACACAGGCTTCTTCGTTATAACAGGGGACTACGATCTCTATATGCTTCATCCGGCTTTATACAGCTCCTCAACCTTTTTCCAGTCAAGCACTTCAAAAAAGGCTTTTATATAATCTGCGCGAAGGTTCTTATACTTCAGATAATATGCATGCTCCCAAACATCCAGAGCCACTATGGGCCTGAAACCTTCTCCCTCCATCAGGGGATTATCCTGGTTTGATGTTGCACTGATCCTGAGATCCCCGTCTTTATCCGCCGACAGCCATGCCCAGCCCGAACCGAACTGTCCCGCAGCCTTCTTTGCAAGCTCATCCTTCATGGCTTCAAAGGATCCGAACTTCTCAACGATCTTATCAGCCAGCTCCCCTGTAGGTTCATGCTTTGCCTCCGGCGAGAGTGTCATAAAATACAGATTGTGATTATAGAATCCGCCGCCGTTGTTCTTAACCGCAGTCCTGAGGGCAGGATCTTCTATCTGCCCGAGGTTTGCAAGAAGCTCTTCAATGGGCTGTCCGTCCACTCCCGCCTCAGCTGCAAACCTGTTCAGATTCGCAGTATATGCCGCATGATGCTTCCCATGATGGGTCTCCACCGTAAGCCCGTCGATATAAGGCTCCAGCGCATTTACTGAATAAGGTAACTGATACTGTTCGTACATGTTTTTTCTCCTTTCCTATCGTAAACTCTGTTCCTTCTTTCATAACTGCCGTAAATCTGTTATCTCAAGTGTTATCCCCCGCCGGAATCTTTAATGATCTTACATCTACAGCACCTATTATGTTTTTGTCAGCTCTGTTTCTCAAAAAAGCTATCGCATATAAGGGATACGTGTCAAAACCGATCCCTTCTCCGATATTTGTATCCGACAGCTTGATTGCCGGGTGCTGTCCGTATTTCTGCGGATTGGCTATCACATATTTCATACTGGTAGCCCTGTTATTTGTCGCTTTACATTCTACGATCACGGTTTTTCCGTCCCTCTCAAACAGGAAATCCAATTCCGGAGATCCGCTGGGGGCATGAAAATAATACAATCCCATCCCGTTTACCGAAAATGCAGAAGCTACCATATTTTCTGTTATAGCGCCTTTATATGAACTGATATCGCCGGACAATATCTTTGCCGGAACATCATCTTCAAGCTGTGATATCAGAAGACCTGTATCAATAAAATACGCCTTAAATTCCGATGGGATCTTCATACCTTCGAGTGGATACGAAATTTCCGAAACGTTATATGCACGAACGATCAGACCAACATCAACCAGATACTGCAAACCTTCCGCTTTTTCCGGCGAATGTCCCTTTGCATTAACAAGACTATATTGAAACTTCTTGTACTCTTTTGCCAGCTGCGAAGGCATCGAATCCAGACAGGCTTCGGCTCGCAGCTTCAACACCTCATTAACCTTATCGTTACCGGCCGCATCTTTATATCTGCCAAAATCATCCCGGATGGACTGCAGTATATTGCGTTGCAAGCTTCTCACAGCATTCAGATCATGCGTTTCAAAAAAAGCGTTAACTGCCTCCGGCATTCCTCCAACGATAAGGTATTGCAGATATAAAGAGCGTATGCTTTCATGTATCGTCTTTTCAATAGCTGTATGTTTTTTTATTGAGTCTTCAACATAATCTATTATCTTCAGATTGATTTCTGTATTAAGCAAAAATTCTCGAAACGAAAGCGGAAACATTGAAAGCTGCTGTTCATACCCTACAGGTATTCCTCTGACATAAGGTTCTCTGAACCCCTTTACTCCCAGAAAACTGCCTGTTGCTATAACATCATATCTCCCATCTATATCCCAGTACTTCAATGAACTTCTCGCATTCGGGCAATCCTGTATCTCATCCAGGATGATCAGAGTCTTTTCCGGCAAAAAACGTGCAGAAGGTATAGCAGCAGAAATCGCCATCACCATACTATCAACATTAAAGTCGCCTTCAAAAGCTGAATGAACCCTCTTCTCCGCGCGCAGATCTATATATACCGTATTTTCATAAAACTCTTCACCAAACCTTCTTACAATAAAAGTCTTACCGGTCTGGCGCAATCCCTTTATGATCAGCGGATGATGCCTTGCAGCTTTCCACTCTATAAGCCGGTTCCAGATTTCTCTTTTCAGCATATAGCTCACCCTTTCCCCCTTCAGATGCTATTCTACAGCCGTCTTTGTCATTTTTCAAGGGGTCCCGCGGGTTATTTTGACATTTTTAAAGGGATTTCGTGCGGTGATTTTGACATTTTCAAGAGGATTCCGTTGCAACATCCCCTCGTACAACACTTTGTCTCTGATCTCAAGCTTCTTTACTCCCGGCTCCTTCTTCTTATTGAAGTTTATATTCCCACTAAAAGTACTCTGTCCTCAACAGCCTCCAAAAGAGTATCTCATACCATAGGCAGTTCTGCTTTTACAGCCTCCAGCACAGTTTCAAGATCATAATCAGGCGCAAACTCCTCAGCCACATTAACGATCCGCTGCACGAGAACGATATCCTCTTCCAGTTCATCCGCTATCCGCTCCACATCCTTGCCCTTCCGCAGCTTCCTGCAGATCAGATCGATAAGATGCCTGTCTTCTCCCTGTTCTATTCCCTGTTCTATTCCCTGTTCTATCCCCAGTTCGATCCCTTTTTCTATCCCTCTGTTCTCTATCAGATCCAATGCTTCACTCATACTCTCAACGCCTCCTTCCTTATACTCTGTTCCTTCTTCCATGATCGCCGTAAATCTGTTATCTCCCGTCAGGCTCGCCAGCAGCTGCAGCACCTCCCTGACATGCTTCATCTTCTCCTTCGAACCGTGATACTCCCCGGTCCTCCGCATCTGAATAAAGTAGTCAGCCACATACTTAAAATCGCTCTTGAAGCCCTTCAGCTGTTCATCAGTCAGCCATGCGATCTCAAACACATTTATCCGATAATCCGATACAAATGGCTTCAGATCCTCACGAAGTGTATCCCCCAGTGCTTCATGCAATGTCCTCGCCGTATCCCAATGCTGCTTATACCCGAAATACAGCACCATCGTTACGACCGGATATCTGTCAACCGTCTTTATCCTGTGTCCGGTTTCATCGGTTTCATATCTTATCTGGTCCCTGTATGATGCACCGTCATAGCCTATCACCCTTATCGGCATGTCACGCTCAGGCTGCGTCTCGTTTTCCGTTCCCAGCAGAGCCAGCCTGAGGTCATTATGCTTCCAGCACTTCGCCACATCCCTCTCAAGCTCTCTGAATGCACTTTCGCCGGCATACACACTATGAACATCAGCGTTATCCAGTGCATCCTCCATCACCCGGTCTCTGCCGCCAAACAGAAGATTGTTCACTATGTCCGAAAAGACATCATTGAATGCACACAGTTTCTTCTCAAGTATATCTTTTTGTCCCATGCTCTATACCTCCTGTCATTTAATTCTATAGGCATAGCATAGAACATATGTTCGCTCAAGTCAACTGAGTTATGACCAACTTCTCGACAACTTAATTCCCATTATACTCCCACCCGCAGGCTGTCGGCAAGCCTCAGGTTCCTCTTCATTCATCCGATCTCGAAATCCCTTCACATATTATACCTTATGATACAGTACAGCGCTCTGAATGCATCCTTCAAGCCAATCTTCTTGCCCTGCTCAAATGTGCGGGGATGATAAGTGATGGGGATCTCATAGATCCTGTATTTACCTTTGGCCAGCTTTGCCGTCACCTCGGGCTCGAAGCCGAAGCGGTCCTCACGCAGATCAATGGACTGGATCACTTCCCTGCGGAACATCTTATAGCAGGTCTCCATATCCGTAAGCGACAGATCCGAGAATATATTGGAGAGAATGGTCAGCACCTTGTTGCCAAACTCATGCCAGAAGCCGTCCACTCTGTAACGGTTACCGCGAAGATACCTGGAACCGTACACCACATCCGCATCACAGTTTCCAGTGATGAACGGTTCGATAAGCTTATTGAATTCCTTCGGATCATACTCCAGATCCGCATCCTGCACGATCACCAGATCCCCGGTAGCCGCCTGAAAGCCGTGTCTCAGAGCTGCTCCCTTTCCCATGTTCTTCTTATGGAACAGGATCTTATCAACCGAATCTCTGAGCTCTCCCCGAAGCAGTTCCCTGCTTCCGTCCGTGGATCCGTCATCCACCACGATGATCTGTGTCTTCAATCCGCAATCCCGCACCCTTGCAAGTACATTAGCCAACGTCTCTGCCTCATTGTAACAGGGGATAACCACAGAGATCACAAGATCATCAGTTTTCAGTTTTTTCCTCATTACCAAAGTCCTCCGCCGGGAGCTATCATCGCGCCGACCAGCTGTTTGTAGCCCTGTCGTACGCATATACATTTGTAAGTCCATGCTCCTGTGCCCAATATGCCGCATATGTCTCATAATCGGCGCCGCACACATCCCACACACTCCATCCGCCTGGGAAGTGTCCGGAATATCCGTTAAGCGTGGGAATACCTGTTTTCTCAGCCACTTCATATGCATCCAGCTGATATACAAACTGCGGATCACCTGATAGAGCGGAATCCGTAATGTAGAAAGACTGAGCCTCTTCCGGTGCCTGCGTAACAGAATCTATAAACTCCTGTCTGCTCATATGTGTAAACGAAGTAGACAAGCCCCTGATACATATGGTTGAGAATACCATAAGCCCGCAGACAACAAATGCCCCAAGCCTTCCCCGGCCTTTATTCTCAAAGAACTGCATACGATCAGCCCAATAAGCCGTAACCGCACTCATAGGAAAACAAAGCCACAGCATAAAACGAGCAACAGCATGTACTGCTCTAGCCGGCGGAAGCACTTCATAAACAACTGCCCATAATGAACCATCCGCACCATCCCAGCGGATCAGCAGCAGGATACATACAAGCACGCTGATCGCCGTTGCCTTTGGCACTATATCCTCCATGCTTTTCTTCATTCTTTTTTTTGAAAACATACTCACCATGATCACAATAAACATTACAAGTGCAACCGGTGAAAAACCTTCAGCCACTTCATGATCACGCCCTCTTGCCCCGATCTTTATAAACTTCATCAACCATCCAAACATCAGGTTATTCTCCGTAACATTGATAAGATCGACCGGATCGGGAAGATAATATCCTGAATAGGAATACATACTTCCCTCTTTCATCACCGGAATATAAATGCAAAAGAATGGTATAAACAGAATAACAGTATATACGATATATCCAATAATATCCCATTTCATCGTGCCTATCCAGTTTTTTACCGGCTTAACAATTCCGTTTTTCGTCCTCGCCATCATGATCAGATATACTATAATGAATACAAGACAGAAGATTCCGGTAAAGCATGCCATATACCAGGACGTATATGTCAGGAGCACAAACCAGAAAAGTGCAATGTAAGCATAGATATTGCGCTTCTTCCGTTTTTCAAAATTCCTTACAAATCCCGCAAACAGAATGAACAGGAGCGGCAGCATCCCGGCTGCAAAAAGCTGGGGATGATTTGAAACAGCAGCAAGTGCGCAGCAATGCGAATATGCCACGGTCCCGAACAGGCTCCACACCACCTTCAGTTTCAGTGTACCGCGTAACATGATATACATAGTGACCAAACCAAGAAGATGAAGCATGAACACCGACCATTTAAAAGCCAGATACAGATCCATGCCAAGAAGTCTGAATACCGAGTGGAATATCCCGAACCCGAGATGAAGATCAGAATATCCCAAGGCGATCGTATTGGGATGGAAGATCGGGATCACACCGAAGCTTTCTTTACCTGTAAAAAACTTCCACCAGTGTTCTGTCACAAGTGCAGTAAAGCGCCCATCCCCCAGATCTCCCAAAAGGTTGTCTGTAAAGATGATATTTCTCCAAAAAAACAATTCCAATGCCAGAAGTAAAGCGACCGGCAGCAGCTCGCGAATATCAAAGTTCTTTGCAGCATCAGCCCCTTTTATGCTTTCACGGGACTGCTTGCCGGCATCTTCTTTTCCAATTACCCGGATATCGGATGTTTCTCCTAAACTCTTTGCTGTAGCTATCGCTGATGCGTTCTTTTTTTTCTTTTTAGACATATAGCATTATTCCTTTCAAGCTCTTGTGGATGTTATTAGCGGTCTCAAGCTTCAATATATGTTCTTGGCAGATATACTTTCAAGGACAGTATATTAGCCATATATTCAGCCACTCGATGTTTCAACCTTGCATCCTCCGCAGATCTATAATGATCATCTCCAAATACTCCATAATCACCATCAAATGTAATGATCATTTTATCAGCCTGCAAAGCAACACCTACATAACACAGATCTGTAGGTTCATGAAAGCCAAGCTCATCCTTTAGTTTATGCTCAATCCCTTCTGGTAACTCCGATGCGAAAAAATGTACTCTGTCAAAACAATCCCTATAGATCCGGTAAAAATCTCCGGCCGTATTTCTTGCACACTCATCAGCGATCACATTATCACTATCTAAACATAAAACTTCATCGTTAGTATTTTCCACAAAACGATTTATCACTTCAAAACTGTATAAATCATCCTCTGACGGGTCATGCCAATGATTCCATATGCAAGCATCTACAACTATTCTATTCATTCTGCCTGCCCTTGATCCTCTCATACTGTATTTTTTTGATCTCCATAAGATCCAACACGCTGCCGGAAAAGAAATTATAAAATGAGGTGTTGTCTGCCTCCATCATTCCATCTTCAGAAATAGTTAATTGTATAGCCTTTATAGAACGATCGTCCTCTGATTCATCTATAAAGTAACAGGACACATCTTCCGGGGAAATCCTCTGCTCGGCTATCAGCTTTCTTAAGCGCAGTAAAATCTGTTCGCTCCCTGTTTCCAGCATAATACTCAACCCATCTTTCATCGTACTTTCAATGATATCAGCAAAACTGCTTTCTATAGGCGATTGCAAATGAGCTTCCGGAGTATCAATGACCAATAAGCCTTCTTTCTTCATAGCCATAGCCAATACTATAGGCAACGACTGTAAAATACCGAATCCATTATCGATAATATTTGTCATGATATTGGTTTTTATATTCCTTAACCAGAATGCCCCCTCATTCCTACGTTTTTCCTCAGGCTTCCATACCAGTTCATAGCCAAACATAGAGAGCCATTCCTTTACCGCACTTGGCACGTCATGCTCTATCTGTGACAGGTAAAAGAGCATATCATAGGTATTATCCCCTCTCACTCCGACAGACGAAGCCATTGTGCCCGAAACAGAATACCTCCTGTGTGGTGTATATCTTATCGGTTCCATATACTCGAGCTTTGAAGCAAACTCTTTAACGCCATTTACTGCTGCAACAAACAAATCCGTATTCGTATCCTTATAATCCGTCTCCGAAAAACTTACAAAGAAGACGTTAACCACTTCATCCGTACTGCCGGTTTCATATACCAATTCATCTTTATCAAATAATCTTATATTGATCCTAGATTCTAATCCGCTGCCATCAACAATAATAGAATAACTATATTCAGAGTTATCACTTTTTAACCTTAATATAACAGTAAATGATCTGTTTTCAGATGCGTTATTCTTCAACTCATCAAAAGTACCGAATTCATCTTCTAATGCGATCAATCCGGGAGACTTTTGCCCCTGCTGCAATTTGTCGTAACAAAGCTTTATCATCTGTATAGCTTGCGTGATGCTGCTCTTCCCAATAGAGTTTTTGCCTAACAGCATAGTGATTCTATTAAGCTCAATCCATCCGGAATCATAAAAAGCCTTAAAATCTAAAAGACGAATTGCATCCACTTGCAATCTTCCATTCGAAAAATCACCTGTGGGTGTAAAAGAAAAATCAGATTTATATACTATCCTCTCTCCCATTATCATTTCCTCTCCAAAAATGATATGTCTATACAAAAATATCTGCTACGATCTTTTTCTATACGTACAAAAATATAAATATCTTTATCATCCAGTTGCAAAAAAGGTGTAGGGGCATTCATAGTTATTTGTTTTCCAAGTTCCCAATTGATCAGTGAAAAAACAACACCATTATTTACAACACTATCTTCTATAATACTCTTCCCCTTGGCACTATCTTCACCTATTTTAAATTCTAAATAATAGACCTTTTTCCTTACGTATACATCTACACGTAACGGCATTTCAATCTCCGGAACAATGTAATGATTTGTATCTATAATATTATAGTTTTTTATACCTGCCTTAATATCCATATAATGATCTTCCTTTTCCCTTTTTTCTTAACTTCCTGACTTTTTTAACCCTCAAAGCCTCTTTTTGCGTCCTCGTTTCACGATCGGTGGCTCTTTTCGGCTTTCTCCTGATTGGATAAATGCCACTATCTCATCAGCAGTTTTTCCACCAGGTGATACGCTTCCAATACTTTCTTATCATCCAGTTCTTTACGTTTTGTGACAAACCTCTCCAGCTCATCAAGCGCTGCATCATATTTTTCTTTTGCTGCTATAACCGCCGCTTCAGCTTTTTCGATCTTTTCATCGAGCGTTATCATTCTTCTCGCCATCCTATCTGCCTCCTTTTTCACTGACTGCTTTCGTCTCTATCGCTTCGAGCCGGATCCTTGCCAGATCCGATGCGATCCCCAAAGCCTGCTTAC
>JAFWWB010000090.1 GCA_017518185.1 Lachnospiraceae bacterium | reverse complement strand
GCCAAGGAGGGATGCGGTATAGCCACGGCCGCCCAGTGGATACCAGCACTGCACCACGATCCCTTTCTCCTGGATGAAGGGCACCACGTCCTGCTCCTGATAGAAGGGATGGATTTCATTCTGGACAAGGGAAGGCTGGATGGTGACCTTCGGCAGGAAGTCGGTGAGCTCATCCACATACCAGTTGGAAAGGCCCAGGGACCGGATCTTTCCCTGCTCCGCATAGGTCTCCATGGCTTTGTATGCCTTCACATCATCCGTTCCGGGATGGTGGAGGAGCATCATGTCAATATAACCGATGTCGAGCTTTTCCAGCGCCATATCGATCGCAGCCTCCGGGTCATCATATTGTGTCGGATAGATCTTTGTGATAACAAATATCTACTCACGGGGAATGTTGTATTCCTCCATGGCCTGCCGGACGCCCTCCCCGACGGCTTCCTCATTGCGGTACATATAGGCTGTGTCGATGAGCCTGCCGCCGTTTTGCAAAAGGGTCTTCACTGAATTTACGCAGGTGTCATGATCCAGCGCATAGGTGCCCAGGCCCAGGATCGGCATGGTGTAGCCGCTGTTAAGAAGAACCGTATGGTTCTCAAAGTCAAACTCTCCGATATGTGCGTCGGTCATCATTTCTCCTTGTGTGGTATTATCAGTCCCGTTTGATTGCGCGGAAGGCTTCTCCGAAACTACCTGCTCTGTGGCTGATTCCCGGCTGGCTGTCTGAGACGAATCTGACGACTGACAGGCTGATGCGCAGAACAGGATCAGTATGGATGTTAGAATAGCAACTATCGTTCTTTTCCTATTCATGGTATGTCTCTTGTATCCGTCTTATTTCAGATATTCCGTAAAGAAACTCTCCAGCTCATCAAATGGAATTGCATCTTTGCCGCCGCCATCGTACAGATCCGTGTGGGAAGCTCCGGGGATGATAAGCAGTCTCTTGTTTTCCGTATACTTGCAATCCTTCACCATATCCGCGTAGGCATCCTTGCCAAAGTAGCAGGAATGTGCCTTATCACCATGCATGACCAGAACTGCGGAACGGATCTCATTGGTGTATTTCAGGATCGGCTGGTTTATGAAGGATTCGCAGCCGATGATATTCCAACCACCGTTGGAGTTGAGAGACCTTGCATGATAACCTCGATTCGTCTTGTAATAATCATAGTAGTCCTTTACAAAATACGGAGCATCCTCCGGCAGTGGATCAACTACGCCGCCGCCGAGCTTGTATTCTCCGGCCTTCAGGTCTGCAAGCCTCTGAGCACACATGGCAGCTCTCTTCTGATAACGAGCATCCTCGCTGTCTTCACCATCAAAGTATCCTTTCGCGTTGACACGGGTCATGTCGTACATGGTGGAGGCAACAGTTGCTTTGATGCGGGTATCCAGGGCTGCCGTATTCAGCGCCATGCCGCCCCAGCCGCAGATGCCGATAATGCCTATGCGCTGCGGATCGACCTTGTCGCAAAGGGACAGGAAATCGACCGCCGCCATGAAGTCTTCAGTGTTGATGTCGGGAGAAGCCATATAACGGACATTACCTCCGCTCTCACCGGTGAAAGACGGATCGAACGCAATCGTAAGGAACCCTCTCTCTGCCATGGTCTGTGCATAAAGACCGGAGCACTGTTCCTTGACAGCGCCAAAAGGTCCGCAGACCGCAATGGCAGGGAGTTTTCCTTCCGTATCCTTCGGGTAATACATATCTGCCGCCAGGGTGATGCCGTAGCGGTTCACAAACGTCACTTTGCAGTGATATACCTTGTCGCTCTTCGGGAAAGTCTTATCCCAGTTCTGAGTCAGCTTCAGCTCTTCCTTCTTTATCATGATCCTTATCCTCTTTCTTTACTTCATCTGCTTTTCCTGCTGCCGGACCAGGAAGTCCATGCGGTCTACCTTGCGCTGCCTGTCGTGCATCTCATCGATCAATATGCAGCGCTGTACTTTCATCTGGTGCAGCATTTCATCGTAATCGCCGACTTCATAGAGCAATCCGATCCTTTCAGCCGTTTCCTTACCGCATCCGGCCTCAGAAAGCCCCTGTATCAGTTGTTCCTTTACGTCCATCCCTGCCAGGCCCCTTTCTGAACTATTATTTCAGGATGCCGGATACTTTTGTTCCTTACCGGCAAGGCTATCATAACAGCTTGCAAAGCGGTGCGCTAATGGCTATAATTTATTTCATGATATTCTATTTCAGAATATCACGAAAAACTCAACATGAGAGGGAACGTTTGCAATGGAGATCCGTACTTTGCGTTATTTCCTGGCGGTAGCCAGGGAAGAAAACATGACTAAAGCCGCCGAGATTTTGCACGTAACACAGCCGACTCTTTCCAAGGCATTGAGATCCCTGGAGGATGAGCTTGGAAAAAAGCTGTTTGTACGTCACAGCTTCAGCATCCGGCTGACAGATGAGGGGGTACTGCTCCGGAACCGGGCGGAGGATCTTATCAGCATGGCAGATAAAATAGAGCAGGAATTCATTTCCCTCGATGACATCAGCGGCGGAAAGCTGTATTTAGGACTTGCGGAGTCTTACCAGATCAGGTATCTTGCCCGGGTCATCAAGGATTTTAAGATCCGTTACCCAAACCTGCAATACCACATCACCAGCGGCGATACCGAACAGATCGCGGACAAGCTGGATAAGGGTCTTTTGGATTTCCTGGTGCTGGCGGAGCTGCCGGACAGCCGGAAATATGACTATCTGACATTTCCGGAAAAAGATGAATGGGGGCTGGTAGTCCCGGAAAGCGATCCGTTGTCGGAAAAGAACGCGGTCCGGGCGGAGGCTCTGAAAGGCTTGCCTTTATTCTGTTCCGAACAGGCCTGGAACGGGGATATTAAGCAATGGGCGGGGAGTTCTTATTCGAAAATGAAGCTGGAGGGGTCATTCAGGCTCTCATACAATGGATCCATTTTTGCTCGGGAAGGTCTCGGATATTTGCTGACATTCCGGAATCTGATCGATACTTCCAAAGAGAG
>JAFWWB010000089.1 GCA_017518185.1 Lachnospiraceae bacterium | reverse complement strand
CCGGTTCCGTCATATCCATTCTCAGCAAACAGCGTTAATGCTTCATCCAGTATTCTTTGCTTTGTTGACATGATATCCTCCCAATCTGCGCTAACGAAAGTTAGCCATATTGTAGCTATAAATCGTTAGCTTGTCAAGCTTTTTCTCAGAAACTGGGGAAAACGCAAAAAAGCCTGCAAGCATCAGGATTTCTCCCAACACCTGCAGGTGATAGAACAGCTCCACCTTAGAATCCATCAGTGTGTACCTGTCCTGGCTGTTATATTATCTCATCCTCAGAGATAAGTCCAAGAGTGCTGATCTTTTGCTGATTATCTTTTAACTCCATCTCCTTGATATCGGCAGCATTTATATAACCGTAAAAATCATTAGCCGGAGTAAGTGAATCTATACCATTTACTCTTTCGGTTGTGGCAGCAGATGTGTTTGCTATCTCTCCTGTAACCACCGGATCATTTCCGCAGCCCGCAAGCAAAATACAGCCCGCAAGCAATGTGATTCCAATATTCCCAGTTCTGTGCATCTTACCAGTTTCTCCTTATTTATCCGTCTAATAACTGATCGATAACAAAACAGGTGAGACCATCTATAGTTCTCCTTCAAGATCAGATTTAATACCCAAGAAATTCTTTAAGTTTTTCATCGGGAAGAAGCTCTTCTTTCCCCAGTCCGAAGGATCCTGCAGGAACTATCTCCAGATAACGGTCCAGAAATTCCTCATAAGACTCTGCCTCAAAGCAGTACGGCGTGATGAAAAAGTCCCTACCTCCGCCCGTAACCCGGTCTCCGGCCTGAACACTTACCTTGTAGTCACCGGACCTGAGTTTATAAAAGATATACTTTTCCAGATACCATCCATGGATCTCGATACTTCCGAACGAGACCTTATACTCATTCACAACGGGATTTGCCCGTATCGCCGCCTCCTGATAATCATGCTCCGCAATTTCAATAAATCTTTCCGCGGAAGAGCAGTCGCACACGTAAAATTTTTTATCACTTTGAAATCTTCTTACGAATTCCCAGTCGCCATGTACCTTTTTGATCGCAAACTCACAGTATTCTGCGGCTGTTTTTTTATCAAGCCATCGGTAATTATTTTTTACGTTTTCATACGCCTTTTCCAGATATACCTCTATATCCATTCCAAGCCTGAATTTTTCGGCAGGGTTGGAATCCCTCACGGCATTTTTCGTATAGCCGTAAAGGAAATCAATAAACTCATCTGCTGTACTGCCCTCCGTCCACTCCCGGATCATCCTCTCTTCCCCAAAGTATCCGTTATCCTGTCCGAAAATATACTGTCCGTGACGCGGTACGATCACATAAGGCGTTTTCTTTCTCATCTGCGCAAGCTTTGCCCACGGGAATTCCTTTCGAAGCTTTTTCAGTGCCATTCTGTAATACACATTGATATCCGTTCCGTATTTGAATTTCTCCGGATCGGCAGAAGGGTTTCTGTTCAGTTCCTCTTCAAGCTTCTTCTCCCTTTCCTTTTCCTCTTCCATTTCAAAAAACCTGTCGGAACTTAACGCTGTCCATGCCCACACTTCTTTCATACTGAAGCTGGACAGAGCCGATGCGTATATAAACTGCCCGCCTTTCCCGCCCCGCCACAGATTCCATCTTCCGCCGGCCATGCGGCCGTCTTTTAAGATCAGAAGACAGTATTGTTCATTTTTCGGGAAGTCGCCGTCATCAGTAGAACAAAATCCGCCAAACTCTGCTTTTTTATCGCTGTCTTCGATCCATTCTCCTATGTTGATACCCTTCGTCGATCCTTCTTTCAGGCATGACGAAAGATTATAACGGTCAAACGAATGCCATTTCGACACTTCGCTTGCATCAATCGTATCAAAGCCTCCCCGACCGAATTCTCCGGAAATACAATTCTTATCCCTGTAGTCGGACGGATACCATTTCCCCGCGGTATAACGTCCGTCCTTTAATCTCAGAAGACAGAATTCATCATACTCCGGCATATCCCCTGCCTTAACATCATGAAAATCATTAAAGGACAGATGCAATACCTTATGATCACATTTAAACATGTTTTCTTCTTTTTTCACTTCTATTCTCCCCGCAGATCCCGATCCCGGACAGGACATGGCTTTCAGCCGTCAATACTCGTCCAGGAAGTGATGCCGTTCCCCCTTCTTTTTGTAAGCAATGACCGTATCCAGATTTACGTTCTCCACACTACTGAAGATATTCGATTCAACAAAGGGATTGTTCTTCTTAAGCTCCGCGATCAGTTTTTTTGTCTCCAGACGTTTCGATGAAGTTGTCCCGTCATCGTTGTAAGTACTGCAGGTTTCCGTGAAATGACATGCACACTGCAGGAAATGAAGATCATTGTAGTCCCTCCATGCACAGATGTCACTCTCACGTACCAGATACATCGGCCGTATAAGTTCCATTCCTTCGAAATTGGTGCTGTGAAGCTTGGGCATCATGGTCTGAACCTGTGCGCCATAAAGCATTCCCATGAGGATGGTCTCAATGACGTCATCATAATGGTGCCCCAGCGCTATCTTGTTACACCCGAGAGCTTTGGCTTTACTGTATAAGTAACCGCGGCGCATTCTTGCGCAGATATAGCACGGACTCTTATCTATGGTATCAACCGCATCAAATATTTCACTTTCGAATACTGTAATGGGGATCCCAAGTGCCCCGGCATTACTTTCTATCAATTCACGATTTGCCCTGTTATATCCGGGATCCATTACGAGAAACGTCAGTTCAAAGCTGCACTGCCTGTGTCTTTTTATCTCCTGGAAGAGTTTCGCCATCAGCATTGAATCCTTTCCGCCGGATATGCAGACAGCGATATGATCTCCTTCCTGTATAAGCTGATACGTTTTGCACGCCTTGGCAAAAGGTGTAAAAAGCTGCTTATGGAACTTCTTACGTATGCTTTCCTCTGCCTTTTCCTGTTTTTCAGGCATTATTTCATTCATTATGTTCTTTACCGTCCTGACTACGTTTCGATATTATATGATGTTGAGGTCAATTGGGTATTCAACTTCCGTAGATCCTCGCCAGGATCCCGTCCACATCTATGCCGGGATGAGTCAGATACATCCGTACTATGCGGTCGATGAGCACAGGGGATGCGCCGAGCTTTGCTGCTATCTCCGGTACCGGAAGCCCCCTGTCGGTAAGCTTCACGGTCCTGCGTATCAGCATATCATCAGGCATCTGATCCTTAGCTGAAACCGCCGGTCTGATACTCTCTGCAGGAACATACTCTGTCTCATAGCTTCCGTTTGAGACATGCAGGATCACATATCCTGCCTGACCGTCCCGGGGTCTTGAAATGCTCCCGGGATTCAGCCGGAACATGCCGTCCGTCGTTATCTCTTCATGGCAATGGGTATGACCGCAGATGATGATATCCGCTTCCCGCCTGCACAGACGGTAAACATCCTGGGGACGGTGGGTCATGAAGATCCTCACACCCTCATATTCCGTATAGACGGAGTCCTTCAGGCTGCCGCCCCAGGCCCAGCTGTCGCAGTTTCCCCTGACTCCGAGAAAGGGCACGAGCCTGCGGTTAAAACGGCGGTACATGTCCTCATCGTCGAAATCTCCCGCATGCAGCACGGCATCGCAGGAGAATATGCTTTCTTCAGCCGCAGGGCTCAGCCTTCCGTGCGTATCCGATACAACCGCTATCTTCATCACAGCAGTGTCTCACCGTGCTTTTCCGCAATGCTCTGGACCAGCTGCAGGAATTCTATGGGATCCCATCCGGGAGGCATGGCCGCTTCCCCTCTTGCATCCAGCATAAGGCTCTCACCGTCCGCATAGTAAACATGCAGTTCCATCGATATGGATGAACCTGCCGTTCCGTTTTTATCCCAGCCGTTCAGAGCCTTGAAGCCCTTCTGCTCTATCCAGTCCTTCAGAGCCTGAAGATCTTCATCCGAATGATCGAACTGAGCCACGACCCCGTTGTCCCTCCAGACGGCGCAGGTCTTGTCCACATAGGTATAGGGAAGTCCTTCTCCCTTTAGCTGCAGCCGGTAGGTTCCGTAAGGAAAACCCTTCCGGTTTCCGTTCACCGGATCTGTACCGAACTCCACATATATCTCTTTTATCTCGTCGCTTGAAAAGCTTTTTACCGCATCCGGATCGCTGTTGTCCTCTATCTTTGAATCTGAAAAAGACTGTCCCGTATAGCGTTCCACAAGCTCATCAAAGAACGTCAGGTAGATATCATCCCTCCATTCATATGGTACCGCGGAGGCGCCGCCTTCAGCATAGATACTTATCTTTTCTCCGCCCGCGTAATCCGCTTCCAGATCGATATAGTCTCCCAGGGCCGAATTGCGTTTGGAATGTCCGTTCATGGCGCTGACGTTGTTATCCTTAAGCATGCGTGCCAGATTCTTAAGCTCGGAGGCATCTGCTTCAAATTCATAATTATCACCGGCGAAGTCAGCCTTTACCGTCACTGCGCCGCCGTCCTCCTTCATTTCAAATGAATACCTTCCCCAGGGATAGACCGCCGGCCCGGAGCTCCCATCCTCAGACGGAACGGTACAGCCCTGGCTTTCAAAGGTAAGGCTGAAAGACTTCAGATCCTCGGATGTTATATTCTTATCCGCCTTCGGATCCGACCTGTCAGTCACACCTCTCGCTTCCGCATTACGGTTATTCCATATTCCGAACATTTCATCACCCCCGTTTCCGCAGCCTGCAAGCAGCACTGCACAAATTGAAAGCAAAACTATACGTTTCATCTCCGGCATCCTACCTTCTTATCCCTCTCGAAAGATCCACCGCGGTATCTTCTATGGAAAACAGTTCATTTACTTTCTTATCCGGGACCACGGTAAACTCTATACGCCGCGAAACAATGCCGTGACGGTAGAGCGTCTGTGAAACAGATTCTCCCAGCCCGTATGCATGCGGCCAGTTGTCCTCCTGCTGCCAGGCCGGCACATGAAGCTCCGCCCTTTCAAGCCCCTCCTCATCAGCCGTGACCGCCTGATCCAGGATATACTGCGTAAGTGCCGCCGCACGCTTTCCGTCCAGGTTGGTCCCGTTCTGGTCAAGGAATGTGCGCTCACCTATCCTGGTGTTGATGAGCAGGATATAAAGTATCAGCGGCAGCGCGATCACCGTCTTCGGGCTGGCTGCGATCAGTCTCTCCGCCGCAGTCAGAACGAACAGGAATACATAAAAGCATACCGGAAAGATCACGCGTGAAAGCTCCATCTTTTCCGGATCTACCTTTGCGCATAAGAGTATCTCAAATACCGAGCATAGTATCGCAGCGATGACAAAGGCCGTCATAAGGCCCGCATCTTCTTTAGAAATGTTTTTGTGCTTTTTATCGGTGAGATACAGGGCAATTGCTGCGATGGCGATCCCCCCGAGCAATGCCGCGCTCTGCTTATTAAGTCTTCCCGCCCAGGCAAAAAAGCGCGTGATACTGGCCTTAAGGTCCATGGGTGAGGCATCTCCCGCGCGCCCGCCGTTTGCCTCGAATATCAGGGATACAAACCACAATGCAAAAGCCGGCAGCTGCCATGACAATGCGGAAAGCCATTCCTTCGGTTTATGCTTTCCCCTCTTTTTCATGGTATACACGGTCTGAAGCAGCTCTTCCCCGAGCCAGACCATGAGGATGGCGGTGGGAAATATATTGGACAGTATTGCCAGATAAGATATCAGGACCAGTATCCCTTTCTGCACATACCCTGCGCGCTTCCTCTCTTCTGCGGTGGTACCGAGAAGCCAAAGCACCAGGGATGCGTTCACCAGATTCGGGATCACATAATACCAGTATCCCGTGAGATTAAAGGTCCAGAAGAGATGCTCGTTGGCATCGTGTTCACTCCTGAAGATGCTGAAATGCACAAGAAGGAACAGCAGGGTAAGGAGTATCGAATTTCCGTCTCCGGTATGAAGCTTCCTTTTCAGGAAACGTCTGAACAGAAAAACATATATTGTTATGAAAAGCGCCACAGCCATACCGTGGGCCAGTATCTGTCCGTGAAGATAATCCATATGAAACAGCGGAGTATAAAGATATACACCGATATCCGATATCAGCGCCATAAAGGTTTCCGGAAATACCCTGGCCGGATTCCAGTTGCCCCATATCGGATATGCATTCCTTCTGAAGGAAAGATATGACCAGTCATCCATATCATAGGGCAGCAGCGGATGCACCTGCGTGAAAAACACCGTCAGGAAGAGGAATATCCCCCCAAAAAGCAAAACGTCAAGTATTCTCTGTACTTTAATCTTCATCTGGTCCCTCATATCATGTCTTTTCAATATTCGGTGAAAAACAGCAGTCCGAAGGTTCCGGGGCCGCAGCTTGCTGCTATACTTGGCGAGGCCTTCTGTATGAACACCTCATCGAACTGCATCTTCTTTTCCGCCATCTGCCTGACCTTCTCCAGCTCCTTTGTGGTCATGCCCACATAGGTGATGAAGAGCATCCTGCGGTCTATTTTTCCCGGCACGTTGAACACCGAGGAGATATAGCGTTCCCATGCACGCTCCCTGGTGCCGAAATAAACCCCTGAGACCTTCATGCGGCCCTTTTTCAGGGAGACTACGGGGTGGACCATGAAGGCATCAGCCAGTCTTCCCATACGGCTGCCCACATGCTTTGCCCTCACCAGGAACTCCAGTGTATCCACGATAAAGCTGGTATGGATATGCCCCCGCATACGCTCCATCGCTTCTACTATCTCATCTGTCATATAGCCCTCTTCGGCAAGTCTTGCCGCCTCTATTGCCATAAGGCCCAGGCCACTGGAGAGGTGTCCCGAATCAATGACCGTGACATTTCCGAAATCCTCTGCCGCATCCATTGCAACCGGATATTCGCCGCTCTCCACTCCGGCAGTAAGGGATATATGAATGATATTGTTTGCCGCGTCAAGCTGCTTCGAAAAGAACCTTTCCATCTGCAGGGGGGTAGGCGGCATGGCTTCTACTTTGGCATTCTTATCCCTCATGTATGCCAGGAGGCCTCTGGGTTCGATCTCGATACCGTCCTTGAATACTCCCTCTCCCGTCCTGACTATGTGGGGAATGACGCCTATATCATGTTTTTCCTGCAGGACCGAAGGTATATCAGCCACGCTTCCGGTGGTTACCCGGACGGGACGTTTCTTCCTGTGTTCATGTATCCAGTCAACGCTCTTTTCCTCAATGGACTGTGAGGTATTGCTCACGGTTATCAGCTCCCGGGGCAGCAGGTTATACACTGCTTTTTCCAGAGCCTCACCGGTAACGGGCTTTGTAAGGTAACCGTCAAAGCCTTCCCTTGCATACATTGCCTCTATATCCCCGCCGGCATTTGCAGTGAGCGCCAGCACCTTTGAGGAATGGCAGAGGCCGCCTATCTGCTTTCTTATCGCGTGGAGGCATTCAATACCGTCCATCCCCGGCATGAGATGATCCATGAGTATGACATGATATTCCTTCTCCAGCGTACGCTTCAGGGCCTCGCTTCCGTCGGATGCCGTATCGATGGTGAGCTTCGTTTCCTTCAGGAGTTTCGTGACCACCATCAGGTTTGCTGCGGTATCATCCACCACCAGCACCCTGCCTTCGGGAGCCTCAAAGGACTCCACATAAGTATAGCTGTTATCAGACCTGTGCCCGCTTTCCATATCCAGCTCACCCACGGGATCGTCCACGGCGATCTTCTGAGGGATCACGATCACAAAGGTGGAGCCCTTGGTATATACGCTGTTCACGGTGATCTTTCCGTCCATAAGATCCACCAGGTTCTTTACTATGGATAGTCCCAGACCCGTTCCCTCTATGTAACGGTTTTTGGTCTCATCCACACGTTTGAAGGCCGTAAAGAGGTGGGGTATGCTCTCCTTCCTTATACCCATACCGGTATCGCTTACCGAATAGGATACCACCGCGTTTCCCAGGCCGTCACGCTCGCACTGGATGGAAAGCCGCACCGAGCCTTCGCTTGTATACTTTATGGCATTGTTCAGGACATTTATGAGCACCTGTTTTATACGGACCTCATCCCCGTAGAGTTCCGAAGGAAGCTCGGGCGAAACATCAATGTGGAATTCCAGGTTTTTTTCCTTCGCCTTTATCCACAGCATGCCGACTATATCCGAAAGCATATCCCCGGTATGATAGGGTGCGACGTTCAGCTTCATCTGCCCGGATTCGAACTTGGACATATCAAGGATGTCATTGATGAGATGGAGCAGCATCTTGCTGGCCGCCTCGATGTTCCTGGCATCTTCGTTTATCTCCTCCGAAGCATTCTGCCTGAGTATCATCTCATTCAGGCCTATTATAGTATTGATGGGTGTCCTTATCTCGTGGCTCATGTTGGAGAAGAAGCGGCTCTGTGATTCATTGAGCTGCTGTATCTCCCTGCTCTGGCTCTCGGTCTCCAGGATACGTTCCCTCATTATATGCTTAAAGCTTATCGTTATGGTTCCCAGTATGATCTGTATGCCGATGAATACGATGAAATCCCCGAGATTGCTCTCATTAAAAGCTTTATCGATCCCATCCGCCAAGAAAAGATATACCACGAAGGCATCCGATACGGCGGTGATGAGAAGATATACGCGCAGATCCAGATAGAAACAGAAGGGGATACAGAAGGATACGATCATATACAGTGTAAGCTCTATCCTCCCGTAGGAATAACTGTCCAGCATGATCATGTACAGGCTCCATCCCATCAGGACCATGAGGGCCATGACATTGAGCACCGGTATCCTGGCGTAAAAGGCATTAAATCTTTTATCTATGAGCAGTAATACTATCTCATAGATAACAAGCCCTGCCAGGATGAACATGTATGAATACCTGTATCCCAGAAGAAGTGATCTGTCACCGTAGGATTCGGGCCATATGAAGGACATCACGATAAAGAGTATGACCGCTATGGATATCAGCGGACACACTAAAAGCGAAGTCTTCAGGAAATCATTTACCGCCTGTCTCCTGAGCTCCTCATACCGGGGATTCTTTTTGGGATGAAGCAAAAGATCGAGTATCTTGTCCATCAGTCCTCACCCCCTTCCGGAGCGAATTCCATTACCTCGTCATCATCTCCCGGGCCGAATTCCATCACTTCGTCATCCTCCCCGGCAGTTTCTTTTTCAGGAGTTTTTCCGAAGCAGGACAGTATGCCTTCCGCCGTCTTTTTGTACTCCTCCATCACAGCGGCATGATTTCCGCTGACATACTCCGCATCTCCGGCCTTTGCCGCCTTCTCCAGCTCCAGCATCCCTTCGGAGATATGGGCCGCGCCTATCATCTTTGAGGTACTCTTAACGGCATGTACCAGTATACCGTAATTCTTCAGATCCCCGGCCTTCAGATAAGCTTCTGTATTCTTTATCTTCATAGAGGCTTCGGAAGCATACTGCAGTACCAGTTCTTTATAGAAATCCGCGTCTTCCCCTGAATAGGAAATGCCTGCGCTCACATCTATCCCAAAGGCCTGCAGAGCCTGAAACTCATTTTCCTCTTCCTTCGGCTTTACCTCTTCTGTCTTTAGCTCCTCTGTCTGCTCTCCGCCGGCTTTATCCCCGGGGACCTGCTCTTCCCGTTCCTGTTTATCCACACTTATCAGGGACTTGGGCAGCACCTTTTTCAATACGCGCTCCAGCTCGATGATCTCTATTGGCTTGGCCAGAAAGGCATCAAAGCCTTCCCTTAGGAACATCTCCCTTGCCGTGCTCACCGCATTCGCCGTGAGGGCAACGATCGGCACATCCTTTCTTTCCCGGCTAAGCTCCGTACGTATCCTCTTCATTGTCTCTACGCCGTCCATACCGGGCATCATATGATCCATGAAGATGATGTCCACATCCTTTTCCCGCAGAAGCCTTATGGACTCGGGTCCGGAGAGGGCCGTAAGGACTGTCATATCGTAACTGCCCAGGATCTCTCTGGCCACCATGTGGTTCATGTATTCATCATCCACTACCAGCGCCCTGACACCCTTCGCGCTTAGCCTTCCCTCCTCTCTCCTGAGATCGCCCATATCAGAATCCAGGAAGGATATGACAGGGAAACAGTAGAAAGGTTTACGGATGACGCTTACGTTCGATCCTTTGCGTCTTACGAAGGACTGGTCGGCCACCACTGCCACCAGCGTACTTTCCGCCAGTTCATCAAAGAAATCCGGATCCTCCTCGTACTCCTCCTTACCTACAAAAACATGGGTAAAGCGGCCTGCCTTTGCCAGCTGCTTGAAGCTTTCCAGGCTGTCGGCTCTCTGCATGATGGTGTTAAGACCTATAACAAGATCCCTGACCATGGAGTTATAAAACTCCCTGACATGCGGATTCGGGTACTTCTCAAAGCGGAGATACGCGCCTATGCAGAGACGCTCCGGTCTCCCCAGGCTCATGCAGCTGTCGGCATCCACCACTCTCTGGGGAAGGCTGACCCGGACCGTAGTCCCTTTTCCCTCCTCGCTCTCAATGGTAAGGAAACCCTTGAGGCTGGTGGTAAAGCCGTTCACTATGGAAAGACCGAGTCCCAGTCCGCTGGTGGAACGGGTACGTCCCGAATCCGCCTGGTAAAAGCTGTCGAAGACTTTCTCCAGTTCCTCCGCATTCATTCCTATACCGGTATCCTGTACCTCTATCAGCAGGTTTATGCCGTATTCCCGGTCTTCGGCGGTGATATGCACATATACGCCGCCTTCCCTGGTATATTTCAGGCCGTTGTCAATCAGGTGCCTGAGTATCTTTTTCAGCTTGCCCACATCAGTGCTCATGACGGAAGGTATGGTAGGATCCACATCTATGACCAGCTCCGTCGTAAGCTTTCTCCGGGATGCGATATCCGTCACCATGTCATTTAACAGCGAAGAGAGCATGTACTCTTCTTCGTTCACCACGACAGAACCCATATCTATCTCGGAATGATCCAGTATATCGTCTATAAGATCTCCCACCCTCTTGCCGGCCTCAGAGACCATAAGAAGGTTCTTTTTTATCTCCGCATCCTGCTCCCTTTCGATACTGATCCCCGTCAGACCGGTCACGGCATTGACAGGGGTACGGAGCTCATGGGAAATATTGGTAAGGAAATCATTGAGACGCTCCGCCGCATCGGCAAGGGCCTCCTTTTCATCCTCGGATTCATTCATTATGCTGTTCCACTTGTTGATGATAGCGCGGGCGATATACCCGACTACCGTGATCAGGACGATATGGAGCATTGCCCTGGTAATGAGAAGACTGTCAAAAACCTCGCCATCCCGGTACATCTGATACATGTCATAGGCAAAGGCCAGATAATAGGTCATCTGGCTCATGGTGACAAGTGCCGATATGCCGGTGGAGACGAAGATCAGTATTATAAGGGCCATAAGGTAACCCAGGTCAAAGGTACTGGTGACATGGGTACCGTAGAAAAACGAGGTTGCTTCGATAAAGACGGCATATATCCATATCCTGGTGTTCACGGGAACCGACTGCCTGATATGCAGGGTCCAGCTGATGATATTGGCCGCTACCAGAAGTATCAGAGCCCAGGTCTCCCAGCCCAGCAGAAAAGACTCTCCGACGAGGACAAAGGACATTATGGTATAACAGACAAGTATGATCAGATGGGATGCGCCGAAAAAGTCTTTTCTTCTCTTTTCTTCGTTTTTACTGTTCATCCCGCCTTATCTCCGTTCCCTGTCTTTTTCACGCTTCATGCGCTCATATGCGTGATCAATGACCGCTGATATGTTCATGGTGCCGTTTGTGCAGTATGCCGAGCCCATGGCAAGGTTTATCTCTTTCTCTTTTGCCAGCTTTCTCATACGGGCCACATCATTATCAAAGAAGGTCTCATCCAGCTCGAAGCCGAAGGCTGCGAATTCCGCGCCTCCCATCCTGTACACGTGCTTTTCCCCGAAGATGAATTTCAGACAGTCAGCCAGTTCGACCACCTGCTTATCGCCTGCTTCATATCCCTTTTCCGCATTTATCAGATCCAGGCCTCTGATACTGCAGACCAGATAGCCGAAGGGTGAAGCCATATCCAGCCCGTCCTCCAGATACTCCGTAAAAGCCCTGCGGTTCTGGGCTCCCGAAAGGGAATCGGTATAGCTGTAATACTGAAGTCTCTTCTGCTCTTCCTTCTGGCTCAGCATGGAGATAAGGAAATAAGAAGACAGTCCCGGTATCTCCGCTATGGTATCCAGAAGCTCCACGGGAGCATCCTGAAAGATGATGACCGCTCTCAGCTTTCCGTTATACTCCAGCGGACCTGCCACCAGCGTCTTAACCTTATATTTTTTCAGGAGCTCATAAAGCCCGGGACTTGAAGTCCTGTATTCCTCGGGATCCTTTATCACCAGGCTCCGCTGTTCGGGAGAAATGGACCGGTAAAACTCATCCACAAAGCCCCTGAAGGGAAGATATAAGAGATCGCTGCCCTTACTCTTATGTTCGTCCCTATGCCAGTCATAGGTCACACGGAAACGGCCGTTCCCCTGATCCTCGAATATGGACACGCTTTCCGTCTCCAGCTCCTTCCCCATATAATCCAGCATATAACGTATGCAGTCCTCGGGGTTATCGGAAGACATGGCATACTGCATGGACCGGTTGATGAAACGGTCCTTCTCTATGGAAGCCCTGTCCCTGGTCCACCAGGAGAGAAAGCTTAAAAGTGTCAGCAGCACAAAGAGCGCAGCCCCTATCCTGCTGAAGTTTCCGTAGGATACCCTCACCCTCAGCTGAAGGAAAAATATGACAATATCGATGAAGATACATACCAGAAGGCAGATCATTCCCGGATAATATTCCCTGAAGGCCGTGGCTGTCCCGTTCTTCCGGCAGTAACGCTGATCGTCGAGATAGATCAGCGCCATTATCACCGCCATCGCTATGATGATAACGGTCAGTATGGGAAAGAAGGATACCATCATATCCACTCCGGCAAAGATCCTTATGCAGATTGCCGCAGGGATCGAAATGAGTGATATGAAAAACGCCATATATTCATACCCGGGACGTTTTGTCCTGGTGATGGAATTAAAGAAACGCACGGCCGGATACGGAATGGTAAGTACCACAGTCCTGTTTATGACACGCCAGAAGCTCATATGTCCCGTCAGGAGAATGGGGACGTTAGAGTCCACAAGCAGCCAGTTTCCCACTATGATGGCAGTCACTCCCAGAGCGAGGATATTGAAAGGCATGTTCTCCTTGTCAGGGATACGGAAATACAGAACGGCCATTATAAAACCAATGATCATGACCACAAAAGATACGATCGCCGGGAATATGCTGCCGCGCACATAGGTACGGATGTAATCCCAGGCTGTGCATATCTTTACATTCATGATGCTGCAGCTGGGAGTTTTATCGTCTACTCCGCAGAATACTATCTTCAGCTCTGCTCCTGCATAGCCCTGCTCAAGGGGAACGGTGTGAAAATTGATGCCGTATCCCATTCCCGTCAGATTTTTTTCCGGCGCAAATGCGTATACCGCCTTTCCGTCCACATAAACCATGAAATAGGTATTAAGGGATTCAAAACACAGGCTGTCGCTGTCACTGAGATCCGCCGGCAGCTGTTTCGTAAGGCTGACATCGCCTTCGAAATCTTTTTCCCTGGCATCGTCTATCTTCCAGGGCCGTCCGTCTTCGTCTGTCCAGCCTTCGGAAAAATCCAGGATCTCATCCTCGTTATCCGGCAGGAACAGCCTGCAGGCGATCATGACAGACACAGAGAAAACGATCAAAAGGATGATATATATCCCTGCGATTATTCTGTTTTTTGTTAACTTTCCGAACTTCATAACAAACCTCGGCCTTACCTGTATCTCTGTTTTTCAAAAAATCCCTTTATCGAAGCGATGAGTTCTTCCCTGGTGGCTGTCTTCAGTATGTAGCCCTGCGGTCTCAGCGCCATGACCCTGGCTATGCTCTCCTTTGTGCCCACACCGGTAAGGAAGATCACCGGTATGGATGAGGTCTCGGGCAGCTCCCTGAGCATCTCCAGTATCTTGGGTCCGTCCACCACGGGCATCTCATAATCCAGAAGTATGAGATCCACTTTATTGTTTGCTATATAGGATATACCCTGCATGCCTCCGGTGACCATCTCGGTCTCGAAATCATCCTTCATCCATTCACTGACCATCCTGGCAAAGAAAGGGTCATCATCGATAAGGAGTATTTTTTTCTTTGATCTGGTATCCCTGGCGTTCTCGGCTTCGATCTCGATCTCCTTTATCAGCTTATGCATATCCACCGGACGGTCCAGCCAGGGGGCCTCCTTAAGCCCCGGCACGGTCTTTTCGATATCCAGCCTTTTATTTGCCGCCCCTATCAGTATCAGGTTGCGCTCATTGTCCTTGAAGCAGTCGCTGATGAGCAGAAGCTTCCTGATACGGTCCGAGCTGTCAAGTATGGAATCCGGCAGATAAAGTATGAACACATCCAGTTCCTTTAAGGCAGCACGGATCTTATCCGCCGAATCGTCCATAAGGGTCACTTCGAAATTCATATCCCTGAGGCCCTTTTCCATGGACTTCACCACCACACTGAACTGGTATGCTATTACCGCAACTTTTACTCCGCTGTTGTTCACTATGCTATTCCTCCCTGTAACTCTTACTCCTCAGACTTCTTTTCTTCATCCAGCAGATCCATCATTCCCCAGTGGTCACCTTCCGCAAAGCATTTTTTCAGCTTCTCCATGCGCTCAAGATGCTCGTCCGGCATGGGATAACCCTCTACCTCGCTGAAGGTCTCCTCTATGACCGTATCATCCCGGTTTGCCACAGCCTCCCTGAGGGCATCATATACACATTCGATGAGATAGCTGTCAAAATGTTCATTTACTTCCGGCTCAGACTGAACAGGCTCCGGCGCAGCTTCTTCCTTTTCCTCCGGGATGCCCAGGGCTTCCCTGATCCGCCTGTCAAGTACGCAGAAGTCCGTCATTGCTCTTTCGTGGTTTGCCTTTATATAGTCCGTATCACCGGCTTTTCCGGCATTCTCCAGGGCCTGTGCATCATCCGCCAGCGCATCCCCTCCGATGAGTCTTGCCGAGCTCTTCAGCGCATGTATCTTAATTGTGTAGTTTTCCCAGTCGCTGTTATCAAAGAAGCCTTCAAGCTCCGCCTTTTTCTCGCTGACGGATTCGCAGAATATACCCAGCACAGTCCTGTAGAAATCCTCGGTGCCGCTGTTCTTTATCCCCTTTTCACCGTTTATCCCCTCAATCCGCTCATACCAGAGGTTAGCTGTTTCAGTTTCCGCCTCCGGCTCTTCTTCTGCATATTCTTTCCCTGAGCTTTCTTCCTCTGCGGTGTTTTCTTCCTCCGCCGGCTCTTCTTCGGTATAGTCATCATAAAGACTTGTTTCAAACATGGAACTGAGGGCAGGAGACTCTTTTACCCCGGCAAAGAATACCAGCCCCAGGGAACCAGATCCTACTGTAAGCGCAGTGACGGGCGAAGGCTTGATAAAGATCACGTTCTTAAAAGGCCTGTTCTCCCTTATCCTTTTTTCGGCTGTCTTCAGTGCTTCGTCACTGAGCCCCGTATGTAATACGATCAGCAGATCGTAGTCCGGTTCGGCTACGCCTCCGAAAGCATGATCCAGGAATGTGCCGAGGCAGCTGTCCTGTTCTCCCATAGCCAGTCTGCTTATCTCAAAAGCTCCGTCCCGTATCCTTACAAAGGGCCTTATGCCCAGCACGCTCAGGATATTTCCTGCGGCCCTCACCCCCCTGCTTTCCTTCATGGCAAAGACCATATTATCGGCGGCAAATATGCAGCGCAGTTTTTCCTTCAGTTTATCCAGCTCCGCGATGATCCTGTCGGTATCCCGGCCTGCCGCGCTGAGCTTGCGGGCATACAGCGCCAGCACGCCAACGCCCGCAGACGCGGAGCCCGAGTCATAGACACGCACATTGCCGTAAACCTTCGCCGCGGTCACCGCTTTTTCGTATTCGCTGCTTATCAGGGCTGAATGTGTTATGTACAGCAGATTATGTGCTTTTTTCAGTTCATTTCCGAAGAAGAGCTCCAGTTCCTCCACGGTCGGTGCCTCTGCCCGGAGATCAACACCCGCAGCCCTGTATCTCAGCAGTTCGTCCGTGTCTGCCTCCAGCCGGTCATAATACACTTTCCCGTTCGCCGCGATATTGTAGGGTATGATGTCGATCTGCTGCTCCCTAAGTATATCCGCAGGGATCTCGCTGCAGCTGTTGGTCGCGATGATCAGCGGGATCTTCCTGCTGTAGCCGCTGGCTGTGCTTATGCTGTAGGATGCCGCGCCTTCAGCGGAATTTCTTGACACCTTTCCCTCCGGCAGGTGGGAGAGGACAGACTCCTCCAGCTGTCTTCCCGAAACGGGCTTTAAGAGATATCCGTCAAAACCGCTGTTCCTGTACAGCTCCTGGTTTTCACTTCCCGCATTGGCTGTCAGCACCACCACAGGTGCGTGGTTGCACATGCCGCCCTTTTGTGTACGGATGCGCTGCAGGCACTCTACACCGTCCATCTGCGGCATGAGATGATCCATTAAGATCAGGTCGTAGCGTGTGGACAGTGTCATCGTCAGGGCATCTTCTCCGCCGGATGCAGTGTCAACGCTGATGCAGGTGCCCTCCAGCAGTTTCTTTTCCACCTCACGGTTTATCTCATTATCATCTACTATCAGCAGCCGGACATCCGGTGCGGTAAAGCCCGGCCGGTATCCCCTGTTCTCTTTACTGCCGGAGCCGCCTCCGATATTTATATCACCGACAGCGCCTTCCCTTGCCACTTTCTGCCACAGTGTCACCGTAAAGGTGGATCCCTGGGTGTAAACGCTGTTCACGCTGATGCTGCCGTTCATCAGGTCCACCAGCTGCTTTACGATGGAAAGTCCCAGCCCCGTGCCCTCGATGGCGGCATTTTTGTCCTCATCGGCCCTGCTGAAGGCATCAAAAAGATAGGGGATTGCATCCTGTTTGATGCCGGTTCCGGTATCTGCAACGGAGTAGGTCAGCATGACCAGATCATCCCTGGTTTCCTCTTTATCTATGCTCAGGGTAACGCTTCCGGACTCAGTATACTTGACCGCATTATTCAGAAGGTTCACCAGTATCTGGCGTATGCGTACTTCATCGCCGTAAAGCTCGGCAGGAATGGAAGGATCCACAAAAACCCTGAACTCCAGCCCCTTATTCTCTGCGCGGAGCCACAGCATTTCGGTGATCTCCGAAACCATGACACCCAGGTTGTAGTTCACGGGAACTATGTCCATCTTTCCCGCTTCTATCCTGGAGAAATCCAGTATATCGTTTACCAGTGAGAGGAGCATCCTGCCGGCCCCCTGGATGTTATTGGCATCCTTTATGATCTCCTCCGAAGCATCCTGCTGCCGCAGGATCAATTCGTTCAGCCCCAGAATGGCATTGATGGGTGTCCTTATCTCATGACTCATGTTGGAGAAGAACCTGTTCTGCGAGCGGTTCATCTCCTCAACCTTTTCCGTTTCCTTCCGGGATTTTTCATTCTCCTGGACCAGCATCATGGTCTGGAACCAGGTCATGAAGAAGCAGACAAATCCCACCTCTATAACGCCCAGGGACATATCTATAAAGAGCATCTGCCTTGAATGGTGATAGATGAGGTCGGGAAAATAGAAATCCAGCGAAAAGAGCACACAGACCACCGATGTCATCAGTATCAGGGAAGCGATCTTCCACCATCCGGTCATTACAAGCCCGAGATAAAGGAAAGCAAATACCAGCCAGGGGATCGCACCGCCCTCGACTCCTCCTCCGAATATAAAGATCACGGGCATTATGACAAATATGATACCCAGGGATATCAGCCCGGAGATCAGTTCGGTTTTTCCTGTCTTTACACCGATGATCGTCAATAAAGGCACAAAGACGACAGCCCCCGCAAGGGTTATGATCTCGATCTCATTCTCACCGAACAGTATGTCACCTGTCAGGGCAACCGCCGCCATTGCCACGGCGATAAGGGTCAGCAGCACGAATACTCTCTCCCGGAACCCCCGGGCCTGATCTAATATCAGGGCTTTGATTTTTTTGAAAGGCTTCACGTCCTGCCTCCTTCCCGGAGACCGGTCTTGTTGATGACCGACGCCACTACCCTTTCGAAATCGTTGATGTCTACAGGCTTGCTGATAAAGCCGTCAAAACCTTCCCTGAGGAACATATCCCTCGCGCCGCTTATGGCGTTTGCCGTGAGGGCTATCATGCCTGCTGCCTGGGCGTGCCGCTCCTCGGACACTTCCCTGAGCCGCTTCATGGCCTCTACTCCGTCCATTTCGGGCATCATATGGTCCATGAATACAAGATCATAGCTGCCGGCGCGGTATTTCTCGATAGCTTCCTTCCCGCTCTCTGCGGTATCTATCACCATGCGGTATGCCTTGAAAAGACCTGATGCCACCACCAGGTTCATGGGTTCATCATCCACCACCAGGGCATGCAGTCCCTCCAGACTCAGCTTTTTCCCGTGGATACTCTTATCTCCCTGGCCGCCTCCGCTGCTCTCACTTAACAATTTGACAAACTGGCCGCAGTAGAAAGGCTTGGTCATCACCACCGCCCTGCTTCCGGGTCTTACAGAAAAACCATACTTAGCCAGCACCGCCACCTCTGTCTCATCTTCGGCAAGTTCATCAAAGAAAGCAGGATCCCGGGAGTATTCCTCCTCCCCGGTAAAGATATGCGTGATATCCCCCCGGCCGATGATCTTCATCAGATCATCCCTGTCAGCGGCGAAATAGAGATTTATGCGCAGGCCGGCAGCCATATCAGCAGCTGCGCGTCTGTAGAATTCCCTTACTCCCCGCTGCTGTTTCATGGTCATCTGCATATATATGACCATGTTTATGAACCTGTCGCCCGTTACACTGAGACAGGGTGATGGATCCAGCACCTCCTGGGCTATGCTCACCTTCACCGTTGTGCCCCTGTGCTTTTTGCTGTCGATGGTCACGAAACCTTTCATGGCCCTGGCAAAGCCGTACACTATCGAAAGGCCCAGGCCTATGCCCCCGGTGCTCCTGTTGCGTCTTTTGTTCACCTGGTAAAGACCTGCGGACAGCTTCTCCACATCCGAGGCGCTCATGCCTATGCCCGTATCCGTGACCTCTATGATGAGGTTTATGCCGTAATCACGCTTTATGCTGCTTACCCGCAGGAAGATACCGCCCCTGGGGGTGAATTTGAAGGCATTGTCCAGCAGATGCCGGATAATCTTCCTGATCTTCCTGGCATCGCCCCTGAGTGCTGCAGGAAAATCGGGATCCACATATATCACCAGCTCCTGGTCCCTGGAACGTCCCAGCACCCTGAAATTAACGGCTATATCATTGAGTATCGAGGTGATCATGTACCTGTCTTCCTCAAGTACCACTCCGCCTCTCTGTATCTCACTGTAGTCCTGTATATCCTCTATCTGGCTGGAAAGCCTGAGGCCCGCATCACGGATAGCGATCACATCCTTCCTCTCCTCCTCTTTCAGGATCAGGGTAGACATGCCGTTGATAACATTTACGGGAGTCCTCAGCTCATGGGAAATGTTGACCAGGAAATCCTCCATCTCCGAACGCAGCATCTCCTTTTCGTTATCCCTGCGTTCAAGCTCTTCCCCATCCCTTTTATAATTCGTGATAACAGTGCTGAGTCCCTTGAATACGCAGAGCTCGGAAACGATGTGGAGTGTGATCCTCGATACAGTAAGCTTGTCAAATATAAGGGTTCCCGCCTCTATGCCCATCCAGATCTGGACTGCGGTAAGAAAAAAGAATTCAACCAGCATAAGGACGATGAATTCCTTACGCCTGAACAGTGTCACGTTGACCATCAGCAGCGCCGAGATCACGTAGATATCATAAAAACTGCTGGGATGTACCCCGTGATAAAAAGAGAGGAGCATGGTGAAGATAAGGTAGTAGTTCTCCCGGAAGCCCGGTGTCCCGCGCCGGGTCAGATGCAACACCCAGGTGGCTATGAGACCGATGATTATCAGGGGATGCACCCACAGCTCCCATTCGAGTGTGGTGCTCCCCGCAATGGTCCCGATACAGGCCACCGTGATGATCCAGACTACCGTATTATGATTTCTGAGATTACGGACCGAATTATCGTTCAACTATCTTTAATCCCCCGTTCAGAATTATTCTATCTTCCCTTTAAAATCTCCTCCGCCAGCCTCCGGTAGGCTTCGGCTCCCGTAGACCTGGGGTCATAGACAGTGATGGGCTGGCCGAAGCTGGGGGCCTCGGAAAGCCTGACATTCCTGGGTATCTTGGTCTCATAGATCTTATCGGGGAAATGCTCCCTGACGTTCTCCACCACCTGCTGTGACAGCACGGTGCGGCTGTCGTACATGGTGAAGACGATGCCTTCCAGGTCAAGGGCAGGATTCAGCCTCTCCTTCACCAGGTTCACGGTATGGATAAGGTCTGAAAGTCCCTCCAGGGCGAGATACTCGCACTGTATGGGAACTATGACGGAATCCGCGGTGGTCATGGCATTGAGAGTAAGGGTCGTCAGGGCAGGCGGACAGTCGATGATGATATAATCATAATCGTCCTTTATGTACTCCACCTCTTTTTTCAGTATGAACTCCTTATTCTCTATGCCTATGAGCTCTATCTCGGCCGCGGTCAGGTTCACGTTGGAAGGAATGACCGACACGTTGGGAAGCTCTGCTTTTACGATGCACTCCTTGATGGATATCTCACCAAGCATGAGCTCGTAGATGGTATTCTCCTGTTCCACCTTGTTTATGGAAAAGCTGCTGGTGGCGTTTCCCTGGGGATCAACGTCTATGAGCAGCACGCGCTTTCCCTTTTCGGCAAGGCAGGCCGTAAGGCTGGTGGCAGTGGTAGTCTTTCCCACTCCGCCCTTCTGGTTTGTTATAGCGATTATCTTGTCCATTGTACTAATCCTCCAATATTATATTATATCACATTCCTGCCCTTCCGGTCAAAGACCTCCTCCAGTATCCTTCCCGCTCCTTTTCCGTCCGAAACATCCCGCATGGCTGTGCTCATATACAGCCGCCTTTCCTTATCCTCCGCCAGTGAAGCTGCGGATTCAAGCAGCTTTTCAGCGAGCTTTCCGCTCCCCTCTTCCCTGCTGTCGCCGCAGTATTCCATAAGCCCTCTTTCCGCGAAGCCCTCCGCTCCGGCCTTCTGGTTATCCGCCAGCACGTAGGTAAGGGCGGGACAGCCCGTGGCGCATAGTTCATAGAGGGTGGAGCCTGCCGCTGATATGGCCAGGTCGGCTTCCGACATAAGCTCCGACATATTGTTCACGTTCTCATAAAGCCTCACGTTACTCCTGCTGCCGGCCAGCTCGTATATCTCCTCTTTATCCGGGTTCAGCGCGCCTATGACAAAAGCGTATTCGCGGCCGTCAGCGGCAATGCGTTTCAGGAGCTCCAGTGATATATGGGCCGGATCGGCCCCTCCGGCGGATATCAGTATCTTTCCTGCTTTTTCCGGTATCTTTCTTATAGCGGCTTCCGAAAACTCCTTTCTGAGAGGAGCATACCCGGGGCCGAGCAAAAGCCGGGGGAGCTCCCCTCCGGCATAGAGCTTTTCATAGGCATCCCTTTCAGCATATATGTTATAGTTCACCAGCACGTGGCAGGGCAGCGCCCTGAACAGGTCGTCCATATACACCAGCAGGCAGCCCGCCGCCTCACAGCAGTTTTTTATCCTCTGCATCCCCTCCGGGCTGATATCATAATCATCCACGAAAAGCACGGAAGCTCCGGATCCCGTCACCAGAGAAACCAGCGCTGCGGCCCTGTCGGCGCAGCCCGGTCTCTCTGTCTCATAGCCTCTTGCCGAGACCATGTCCGACGCCTCCCTGCCAAAGCTTATGAATATACATTTTTCTTCCGATGCTTCCGCTATGGACAGTGAGCGCATCACATGTCCGCTGCCTGTTTCCGGCCCTGCCTCGGCATAAAAAAGTATCATGGCTTAACCTCCTTAACCAGAAGCTCCCCGGCCTCACCGCAGCAGAAGAAGCCGTATTTTACGCCTACCCAGCGTCCGGCTTTGGCGGGATAAGAATAACTGCCGAGCATGCTCCCGTCCCCGGCATACACGCTGAAACGCACTTTTTCCCTGGGATGGAGGACCACTGCCTCATCTCCAAGGCCGTATTCCGGCTTTGGCGACATGGCCGTCACGCCGTTTACATTGCTCACCTTCATCTTTATCCTTACTCGGCTTCCGCCGCAGGATCCCAGCAGCTCACGGGATTCACAGGCCCGGCTCTTCTCATTCTCAAAGACCATAAAGCCCTCAAGGCTGCGTACCATGATGCCGTCCTTCCGTTTTTCCAGTATGATGCCGCCGTAGGATATCCCCAGGCTCACCATGCCGCAGATGCTGCCTTCCGGAAGCCCCGTGATATCCGCCTCAAACTCTTTTTCAAATTCGGGAGCCTCCCATTTACGCAGAAGTAGGTTTGGCATATCGCACACGGCCAGTTCCGCGAAGGGCTGTGCGGAAAGCCTGAGACAGCCTTTTGCAGGCAGTGCCCAGCCATCGCCCGGCGCTGCGTTCCACTGCCATTCTAAAGAAGGCAGATCCTTGTCGCCGGAAAGCCCTCCCGGCTCTGCAGGCTCATCACTGTCCCAGGGAAGCTCTCCTCCGCTTACAGGTTCACCCCAGGTCTCACCCTCAACCGGCTCTCCTATGACCGGCCAGCCGTCCTTCCATACCACCGGCTGCAGATGCACTATCCGCCCTGCGGCGAACACATCCTGAAAATGTATGAACCAGGAGCTTCCGTCCTCTTCCTCCACCCAGGCTCCCTGATGGGGCCCGTTCACACCGGTGCTGCCCTGCTTCATGACTATCCTGCTCTCATAGGGGCCGTATATATATCTGCTCCGCAGCACGACCTGCCAGCCACATTTCACCCCGCCTGCCGGCGCGAATATGTAATAATATCCGTTTCTCTTATACAGCTTCGGCCCTTCCACGGTGATATTGCCGTCGGCCGTACCGTCATAAACAAGCCTCGTCTCACCCGTGAGCGACAGGCCGTCCTCAGCCATCGGCGTGATATAGAGCCTGCTCTTGAAACCGATGCGCGAGGCGGCCACTCCGTTTACCAGATAAGCCTTTCCGTCCTCATCCCAGAAGGGGCAGGGATCTATAAAACCCGCTCCTCTGTATAAACATACGGGCTCGGACCATTCGCCCGCGGGATCCTTTGCCCTGATCATGAATATGCCCTCATCGGGCATGGGAAAACAGATATGCCAGAGACCGTTATGATATCTGATGGCCGGGGCCCATACGCCGCAGCCGTGTCTTGGTCTTGCGTAGCTTTCGTCCGGCAGCTTCTTTAGGGCGTAGCCTACAAGCTTCCAGTGAACCAGATCCCGGCTCTTCAGTATGGGAAGCCCGGGAACATTGCAAAAGCTTGACGCCGTCATAATATGATCCGACCCCACACGGTAAACGTCGGGGTCGGAATAGTCGCAGTAGATCAGCGGATTATCGTACTTCATCATTCAGGCAGGCTGACGGCATCCGCCGCTTCCTGGAATACCATTATGGAGCTTCCTCCTGCGGCTATGCGGTACAGCGGCAGTTCGGAATTGAAATCCGTAAAGTAAACTCCCTCGGAAGTCACCTGTATGTTGCTCACCACGCCGTCCTTCAGTGTGGTCTCTCCGGTGCCGTCCACACGTATCTTCTTGAAGTAGTAGCCCGAGTCAGCAGTTGTCTGATAGTAGATGGTATCGCCGTACAGGTTAAAGGTCTCTATACGTTCATCCGATATCAGGGTGGTGGTGCTGTCCCCTATGAACCAGCTCTTCAGGTGCATGTCATCGTCCAGATCCAGGAAGTATACCACGTTTCCCTGTACCACGGGCTCATACATATTAAAGTCACCCAGCTGTCTTGACTGGCCTGTGAGAGGATTGTAAGCAAAGAGATGATGGTTTCCCGTCATGGCCGCATAGTAGATCTCGCCGTTGTATGCAGCGGCCAGCCTGACATGGTCATCTATGATAAAGCCTTCGCTCTCTCCCTCCTTGGATACCTCGCTGACCCTTACCACCGCATTCTCCGGCTTTTTCTCATCCTCGCCGAAATCAGTATAGTACAGATTGTTCCCGAGAAGGAGAAGTGAGTCCGTGGTGCAGCGGTTCAGCAGGATGTTACGCTTCCCCTTATCGTCAACACGGTACACGCCGCGTCCGTCGCGGACGTAGCCCAGTCCCGACTGGCCGGCTGAGGAAGCCGAGAAATAATAGATATAACCGCCGGCGGCATTCAGGAAGGAAGCATCCGCGGTTATCACCTTTCGCATATTCTCATGGTTCGTATCGAAGGCATAGATGCTGCCTCCGTCATAGGGATTGGAAAAATAAACGGTCCCCTCATGCTCGCAGAACGAACCGCCGTTATAAAGATTCCCCGCCGTATTCCCGAAAAGATCAGGAGCGTTATCCGGGATCTCCTGGGCTTTTTCCACGATGGCCCTCACTATGATAATGCCGGCGATGAGCACAACCGGTATGGCTATCAGCAGTACAGTCTTTAAAGTCTTGTTCATCTTATTTCCTCAGATGCTTTTCCATGGGCTTCTTTGCCAGCTCGCCTATGGTAAGGCCCAGCAGCGGATGCCTCACATGGGGCGCCAGCTCTGCCAGCGGTATCATGACAAAATCCCGGTTGACCATATCCCTGTGGGGCACGGTAAGCCCCGGCAGGTCGATCACCTCGTTATCATAGAGCAGTATATCCAGATCCAGCGGTCTCGGTCCCCAGTGTATCTTCTTGTCGCGGTCAAGGCCCTGGAAGCGCTCTATCTCATGAAGCCTCTTCATAAGATCGACGGGGTTATAAAGAGTATATATCTCCAGTACTCCGTTGTAGAAATCGTTCTGCACCACATCCCCGTACGGAGTGGACTGTATGGGCCTTGTCATGCGGACCACCTTGCAGAAGGGATCCTTATCGACCATGGCTATGCTGTCCTCGATCTGGCGCAGGCTGTCCCCCTCATTGGCTCCGTAAGCGATATACACCACATGCTTTTTCCGTCTTATGGTGACACTCACATCCTCAAAGACGGCATCCAGCGGGGCTTCCGGCTTGCTCAGCTTAAGCTCCAGTTCGGAAAGCCCGGTATATTTACGGAAGAGGGCACAGGAGAGGTTCTCCGCAACAGCCTCAATGAGTCTGTAACGCTTTTTTTTGAACTCGGCAGTTACAAATTCACATACCTCTTCATAGGATATGCTGTCCTCCAGTTCATCGCTTATACCCGCTGCCTGGGTGGACAGAAAGAGCTTCAGGTCGATATAAAAATCCTGCCCCCTCTCTTCCTCTTCGGGGTATACGCCGTGATATCCGAACAGCCTCAGGCCTTTGATGCAGATCTCATCCATCATATCTTCACCATTTCAAAGAATCGTCTCTGCAGCTCGTCATCTCCCTCAAAAGTCCCTCTTACGGCCAGAGTCACGGTGCTGCTGCCGGGCTTTTTCACGCCGCGCATGGTCATGCAGGTATGCTCAGCCTCCAGCATGACCATGACTCCTGCACAGTCCAGCTCATCCATTATGGCGTCGGCTATCTGCCCCGTCATCCTCTCCTGCATCTGCAGTCTCCTTCCGAAGACCTCCACAGTCCTGGCCAGCTTGGACAGCCCCACTACTTTTCCGTCGGGGATATAGGCTATATGGGCCTTCCCGAAAAAGGGCATGAGATGATGCTCGCATATGGAAGCAAAGGCTATGTTCTTTTCCAGGACCATATCCTCCTCCTCCACGGTAAAGGTGCGGGAAAGATGATCAGCCGCTTCCTCTTCCATGCCGAAGAGAAGCTCCTCATACATCCTCGCCACACGTTCGGGAGTATCCTTAAGACCCTCTCTTTTAGGGTCTTCGCCCATTCCCTCCAGCATGAGCTTTACGCCTTCACGTACCTTCTTCTTATCTACCATTTTTCAAAACCTCTCTTCGCAGTTTTTCAAGCCATGAAAGTGATCCGCAGGCAATAATGTGTTTCTGCCCGCCGGATAACAGCAGCGCTTCCTCCAGTCCTTCCTCCACGCTGTCTGCCGTTGTAACGTTGACCCCCCGTGCCGCCGCTTCCTCCGCAAGCTCCATGGCCTGCAGAGCCCGGCTGTTCTCCGGAGGTGTTATGCATATGATATATTCCGCCAGGGGACACCAGATATCCAGCATCTCCTCATAGGCCTTATCCTTAAGTACTCCGATGATGAAGATGAACTTCTCCTCCGGAAAGTATCTTTCCAGCGACTCCGCCAGGCTCCGGGCCCCCGCGGGATTGTGTGCTCCGTCTGCTATAAGGTACGGCCTGCTCTTAAGAACGGAGAAACGTCCGTACCACTCCGTCTTCTCAAGCCCGCGCCTTAACGCGCCGTCACTTATCACGAAGCCCTTCTTTGCCGCCTCATCCAGCGCCTTTACGGCCAGGGCGGCATTTTTGCTCTGGTGAAGGCCTGCAAGGCTTATCTTCAGGCCCTTCCTTTCACCCAGATCAAAGCTCTGCTTCCTTATCCCGCCCTTCAGACGGACGGGCGTATCTGCTACTATAAGCTCTGTCCCGCAGCTTTCTGCCTTTTCCGCTAACGCGGCATAAACCTCTGGCTCCTGCTCACAGGACGTGACGCAGACTGCCCCGGGCTTTATTATCCCGGCTTTATTTCCGGCTATCTCCTTAAGGCTCTTTCCGAGAAAAGCCTGGTGATCCGCCGCTACGGGAGTGATCACGGTGACCAGGGGAGCTGATACTATGTTCGTGGCATCCGCAAGTCCTCCCATGCCGCATTCCACAACGGCCAGGTCGCATCCCTTTTCCGCAAAGCTTAAGTATGCCAGCACGGTCAGGGCTTCAAAAAAGCTCACGCCCCGGAAGCCCCTCTCGCGGATGCGCTCATCCGCCTCTTTTATGCGCTCCATCCCGGCGGCATAGTCCTTTTTGCTGACAGGCTTCAGTCCTATCTGTATGCTCTCCCTGTCCTCCGAAAGAGAGGGCGAGAAGAACCTGCCGGTCCTGTATCCCGCTTCCTTCAGCACAGTGGAGATATAGGCCAGCACCGAGCCCTTGGCATTGGTACCCGCGATATGGATCACGGGAACCTTTTCCTGTGGATCCCCCAGCTCCCTGGCCAGCTCTGCCACAGCCGAAAGACCGGGGGTGATGCCCCTGCCCTTCAGCTCATATTCCCAGGCGTCAAGCTCCGAAGCCGTCACTGCAAGCCGTCCGGTATACCGTCTCCGTCAAGGTCAGCCATGGTGCCGAAGCCTACATCCTGCATATTGACGGTCCTGCGGGCGATCCTCTCCCTGTCGGACTCCTCCAGTATGAAATCCTTTATCTCCACGCAGTGCTTTACATGCTTCAGCACAAGAGTGGGATCGGTAACGTCTGCGGAATAGCAGCTCACCGTACCTACACCCACAAGTCTCTCAAGGAAGCTCCTCTCCAGCCTGACATCCGTGATCTTATACATATAGCAGTCATCTTCCTTTTTGCTCAGGAAGCCTGCGGAGACATTGATAAGCTTGTTGGATATCCTGTAGACCGTAAAGGTCCAGGGCAGGCCCAGGAACAGCCAGCGCTTTCTCTCCCTGAAAGCCACCTCCTGTCCGCGTATGCCCCTTGCATCTTCATCTTTTTTTGCCATGATAAAAGCCTCCTTTGCACTTATTTATTTGCCTGCTGCTCTTTCTTTTCCTGCTCTTCTTTTCTTCTGTTCAGACGTTCTATAAAATTCAGGACCTCCTCGGTCTTTTCTGCGGAACGGCAGCCGTACAGTATATACTGGTCCATCTTTTCCTTACGGATCACCTTACCCCTCAGGTGTATCACCGTACCGTCCCTTTCATTGATGGTACAGGTCACGTTCTTACCGTTGGCTATGACCAGCCTCTTTTTGGGATCCACCACGAAGGCGAAACCGCTGGGGCTCACATCCTTCAGTGTGGTGAATACCTGGTCCGTTATGCCTTCAATGGTGAATATGGCGGGCTGCCACACATAAGTCCTGCGCTCGCCCCTTCTGTTCTCTATGCCCTCGCTCATGGGGGTTATGATGCGGTGATAGAGCAGACCGTTCTTCTTAACGGTCTCTATCTTGCAGTTCTTGAAGGTCCAGTTATTTCCCTCTCCGTCAGGCACCTCCATATGTATCTTCACGTTGGTGCCGTTGAAGTTTACCCGCACGCCCTTATGCATAAAAGGGATCACCAGCAGGCTCTTATCACCTGTCTTCATGACCCTGGACACAAAACGCGCCTGGGAGTCGCCGCCGTTTGTGACGCTTATCTGAACCTTTACCCCCATGGGTATATCGGAATAGTTCATGCCCTTCAGCCTGCCTCATAGATCATCGCGCAGTACGCAGGTACGTTCAGCTCCATGATCCTGTCCTTAGACGTAATGGTACCGCGCTTCTCCTTCAGCTCACCGCCATATCTCGTCCAGCGGCTGCAGAGCACGCAGCTCCAGTTTTCTTCCTTCTTCTTTGCCTTCTTTACAGGCTTCTTCGTTTCCTCTACGGAAGCCTTTGCCTCTTCGTTCTTCTCCTCTTCAGGTTCTTCTTTATCAAGCTTAAGCTCATAGCCCTTAATGGCCTCTGCGCCAAAGTTCAGCACGCAGACCAGGCTTCTTCCCTTAAGGCTGCGCTTCATGACATAGAGCAGCTTATCGCCCTCCTGGCAGTAGAGCCACTCGTAATTGTCCCTGTCATACTCACACTTATAGAGTGCAGGCTCAGTAAGGTACATCTTCTGGAGATCGCAGATGAGCTTGTAGAGGCCTTTGTTCAGCGGCTTCTCCAGCAGGGGGAAATCAACCTCCCTTGTTTCGTTCCACTCCTCGGTCTCACCGAGCTCGTTGCCCATAAAGGAGAGCTTCTTTCCGGGATGCATGTACATGTATGCATAATATGCCCTGGCCTGGGCGAACCTGTCCTCCTCGCTGCCGGGCATCTTACTGACGATGGTCCCTTTCCCTCCCACCACTTCATCATGTGAAAGGGAAAGTATGAACCTCTCGGTGTAATAATACCACATTGAGAAGGTGAGCTTGTGATATGCCCCGTATCTCTGTTCGGGGGGCAGTGACATGAAATACAGGCTGTCGTACATCCAGCCCATATCCCACTTGTAGTCGAAGCCCAGACCGCCTTCGCTGACGGGCTTTGTGACGCCGCCCTGCCAGGAGGAGGAATCCTCCGCGAACATTACAACGCCCTTATGCTTTTTCTTGATCAGGGTATTCAGCTTTCTTGCAAACTCCATCCCTCCCCTGTTCTCGCCGCCGCTCTGCTGTCCGCCGTGATAGATGAGGCAGCTTACGGCGTCCACACGGAGGCCGTCGAAATGGAATTCCTCTATCCAGTAATCCGCCGCGGAAAGCAGGAAGCTCACCACCTCGGGCCTGTCATGGTTGAACATGCAGGTGCCCCACTGGCTCTCGTTCCCGCCGCGGTAACACTCGTAAAGTGCCGTGGTATCGTAAAGCTTCAGGGCGAAATCATCCAGCGCGAAATGCACGGGAACGAAGTCCATGATCACGCCTATGCCTGCTTTGTGGCACTCGTCTATGAGATACTTGAGGTCTGCGGCGGTGCCGTATCTTATGGTAGGCGCAAAGAAGCCCGTGAGCTGGTAGCCCCAGGAACCGTCGAAGGGATGCTCGCAGACAGGCATCATCTCCACATGCGTATAGCCGCTCTTCTTCACATGCTCTATAAGGGGGGCAGCCAGCTCCCTGTAGCTGAGCCAGGTCTCGTCCTCCCTGCGGCTCCTTATGAAGGCGCCGGCATGTATCTCGTATACCGACATGGGCCTGTCGAAGCATTCGCTCCTGGACTTTATCCACTCCTCATCCGTAAACTCGTACTCCGACAGATCCACGATCTTCGATGCGCTGCCCGGTCTCAGCTCTGCCCCGAAGGCATAGGGATCGGCGTGCTCTGCTCTCCAGCCGTTATGGCCGTAGATCACGTACTTGTAAAGATCCCCGGGCTTCGCTCCCTTTATGCTGATGCTGTAGAAGCCCCTTTCGTCCCGCTGCATGGGTTCCTCGGTCCAGTTGTTGAAATCCCCGAAGATATTGACTCCGGTGGCCCCGGGGGCATAGGTGCGGAATACCGTACCGGTCTTTCCCGCATGAGCTCCCAGGTATTTCCACGCATTCAGCGCGTTCCCTTCAAAAAAATCCTGTAAATCCTTTTCTCTTATCATTTATGCTCTCCGTTATTGATAGTTATATATCCTACCCGCAGCTTTGACAGTTCGTCATCGTTGCGCTGAATATCATACCGGTCCTTCAGTTCTGTGTAGTATGCACTGCCCACATCCGTATCCTTTGCGTCCGCGCTCTCCATGCGCTTCTTCGCAAGGGCTTCCCTGCACATTATACTCTCAAGGCTCTCCGCCGTAAGGCCCGTGGCGTTTTTCTCCTCTTCACTCATCCTCAGATAAAAACGCCCGGACTCAAGCCTTACCTGCTTAAGCTCCTCTTCAGTAAGGGTAAGCCCCGCCTCCTCAGCATCCGCGGCGTAGATCAGATCCCTCTCGGAATAATCCAGCACCGTCTCCCTGGCCAGGGTTGTTACATAGGATGCCTTATCTTTTGTGCTTATCCTTATCTTCCAGTAGGCTGAAGGATTGTCGCTGTCATAGGCCCTGGCTTTTTCATCCACCACCCGCTCGAGCCTCAGGATGTAATAACCAAGCTCACCCATGGTCAGGGTATAGGTCCGTCCCGAGGGACTGTCCACGCTGATGGCGGCCTCGTCAAAATGCTCGGTCAGCTTGTAGCCGTTTCCGTTCATCTGGGCGATCTTTGAGATGTTTACGCCCAGCAGGAAGATGAGCATGGCCAGTATCAGCGGCCTGTACTTTCTGAGTATCCCAGTCCGTGGCTTTATGCCGGACTGCGCCGCAGCCTTGGACGAAGCTTCCTTAAAAGCCCGTATGCGCTCCTCCGCCGTCAATTGGGTCTGCTCCCGAAAATGACATTTCCGCCACTTTCTATAACGATGTTGCCCGGATCCTTATAGGACCAGTCATCGGAACAGTTCATGACCGACCAGTCGCTCTTATGTATGCAGAAGTTCACCGTAAGGGTATCCCCCTGCCCTACGCTTCCGGCGGGGAAGCTCATGGTGCATACGCTGTCGGCTCCCTCTCCCGATGCAGCGGAAAAACTGCCTGTAACACCGGAAAGTCCGTTATAGCTGCCGTTTGCGCCGTTTACGGCGCTATGGTAGCAGTCATAGGTCATGGATCCGCCCTCAGCGGTAAAATAATACAGTATCTTAAGGGAGCCCAGATCTATGTCTCCTCCGGTATTTTTTATCTCCATGGTGCCGGAGATTGCCTGTCCGCCGTCATACTTAACGGATACCGAAAGCTCACCGTTAGAAGATGAGGCCTGTGAGGCTGCGTTTGCTGCCGTTCCCTGCCCGCTGCCGTTACTGCCGTTCCCGGCTCCCGGTGCTTCTACTGCCAGGGCTCCGGCATTCTCGCCGCCCTCAGGCTCCCTGCCGAAGACTATCCTTCCGTTTTCGTAAAGGGCTATGCTCTCCGCTATGCCCGTCTGACCGTTTGAGGTATTAAGCCCCGCATAAGAGGGATCGTTTGAATCATCCCACACTCCCAGAGGGTTCCTCATGCGGATCTGCATTTCCTTCTTATAGCTGTTCTGGCCGCCGGGATAGAGGCTGTCATCATCAAACACCGCCGACAGGTAGTAGAGGTGCTTTTCCTCATCCCAGATGCGCAGGCCGTCCACCCTGCCTCCCGACATGTAATTGGTGGTGATCTCTATGTTTCCCACGGTGCCGCCGGCATCGTATACCTCACTCAAGTCCACAAAATACCTGAACTCCAGATCCTGTGCCGTCCTTGCGGGCCAGGCGGAGGTATTATATACAAAAGCCCTGATCTCGATAAAATCCTGACCGCTCACGTTCACGCCGGCTTCGGTATAGAACTCTGCGGAGTCAGGCTGTTCCACGGCTCCGAAATCCTTTATGGTCTTCCCGTGATAACGGGTGTACATCTTTGCCAGAAGCCCGGTGAAGCCGGCGTTGTAATCGCAGGCCACCTCATTGGTCTGGTAGTTTGACACCTCGTCCGTATAACTGTCATTTGCATCGGGCCCGCCCACCAGGGCTCCGTAAAGGGTGTGCCTGTGGCTCGAAGGCTCGTTCATGTTGTCACAGTACGACCCCTGTGCCGTCCTGTGATGGGGATGCTCCGGAGGGTTGTCACCGAAGCCGCAAACATAGGACCGTCCCGAGGAACCCAGAGCGTAATCCGCCTGGGAACGGGCGAAATCCCAGTAAATGTCCTTTTTGTCGGCGTCGCAGCTGCCGCTCTCGCTGTATACCGCCGCTATGAATGCGGTGGTCGTGGCGTAGCGCAGGGGCCCCCAGCCGTCCAGCCAGGCCAGGCCTTTAGGGGAATAAGTTATCCTTTCGCCGTCAGTCCCGCAGCTCCAGTAATCAAGGTGCTTCTCAAGGTCCTTCTTATATCTGCCGTCCCCGGTCTCCCGTTCCAGCAGGAGCGCCGCGCCCACATGCACATCATCCCAGCAGTGGGCCCAGTTGTAATCCCATTCCTTTGCACCGTAATCGGCCTCAGCCTTCGTCAGATACTCTTTCTCTCCGGTGGCCTTGTAAAGCCAGACTCCGGCCCAGGAAAGCTCATCATAGAATCCGCTGTTGGAAGTATAAAAGCCGTTGGCCTCCGTATATCCCGAATCCGAACGGGTCTCATCAGCCAGCTTATAGGTCATCTTTGCATGCTTCAGGCACTCATCGGCATAGGCGCCGTCCACATCCCTGAACACCACCGAAGCCGCTGCGAGACAGGCTGCGCTGCCCGCGCAGACACAGCTGCCGGGTGAACTCTTTGTCACCGCATAGGAAGGCCTGTCCATATGGATGACCTCCGCCGGTCCCCACCAGGTATGGTCACCGGATCCGCTGCCCACCTGGTAGTAATAAATGTCCTCCGAAGGACTGCACTTTATAAGATAATCATTTACCCATTTCAGGTCACCCAGCATATATTCCAGCTGACCGCTCTCCTCGTAGGCATCCCTGTCCTCATAAAGGGACCAGGCCAGCATGGCCCCGGTATATGCCATGGGGAGATTGAACTTCACATGATCCCCGGCGTCAAACCAGCCGCCGGTAAGGTCGATGCCGTTATCGGCGCCGTCCGTAAGACAGCTGTCGCCTCGCCAGTTGCAGCGCACCTGTTCGGGCAGGTCACCGGACCTCTGAAGTTCATAAAACAAAGGGATTTCTGGAGAGCCTCGCCATAGTTAAAGGCGCCGTTCCCCTCTATCCCTTCATAACCGTTCCCCTCTTCGGTGAGGATACCCGTATCAAGGATGCCGCTCCCTCCCGTAAAGACAGGCAGTGATCCGGCATTATCATTTCCGCCGCCGCTTACGCCGGAAGGGCTGTCCGCAGATGCCTCCGGTGAAGTACCGTCAGTCACTTCGCCGGAGCCCTTATCCCCGGAGGGAAGCACTCCGCCGGCCGCGCTGTTTTCAGAAACGCCCTTATCGCCGGCTCCGCAGCCCGCAAGCATAACGGCGCAGAGCAGCAGGCATCCGATCCTCTTTTTCATCTGTATTCCTTGTTCTTGAACTGCGTCAGTTCCGCCATCCACACGAGCTCCACCACACCGACGGGGCCGCTCCTGTGCTTGGCGATATTTATCTCGGCTATGCCCTTCTTATCGCTGTCCTCGTGGTATACCTCGTCCCTGTAGATGAACATGACCATATCCGCGTCCTGCTCTATGGCTCCGGATTCACGGAGATCCGAAAGCATAGGACGGTGATCAGTTCTGGATTCCACGGAACGGGACAGCTGCGAGAGTGCTATGACCGGCAGCTGCAGCTCCTTGGCCAGCAGCTTCATGCCTCTGGATATCTCCGAGATCTCCTGCTGTCTGGAGTCCGCCCTTTTGCTGGTGGAATTCATCAGCTGGAGGTAGTCCACCACCACAAGTTCTATATTCTTCTCGGCCTTCATCTTACGGGAGATGGAACGTATCTCTCCCAGGGTAGTGGCCGTATCATTCAGTATAAGACCGCTGTGGGCCAGGTTCCCGCCGCTCTCCATGAGCAGCACCCAGTCGGCATCGGTCAGCTGTCCTGTCTTGAACTTCTGTGAATTGACTCCCGAATCCATGGACAGCAGTCTGTTCATAAGCTCCTTCTGGGACATTTCCAGCGAGAACATAAGTGCAGGCTTGTGCTGTTTGACCACCACATTATGCAGTATGGAAAGCACCAGGGAGGTCTTTCCCATGGCAGGCCTTGCAGCCACCAGCACCAGGTTCCCGGGCTGGAGCCCGGCAGTCCAGTGATCCAGGTCCACAAAGCCCGTGGCCAGTCCCGTCACATCGCCGGTGGTCTGCGCCGCGCGGTTTATGGATTCCAGAGCGTCCCACACCACGCTGTCGATGGGTGTGACCTTACCTACGGAGCGCTTCTGTACAACGTCGAAGACCTTCTTCTCGGTCTTCTCCATCAGCTCGTCCACATCCCCCTTATCGGCATAGCACTCCTCGCTGATGTCCTCGGTAACAGCGATGAGTTCCCTGAGCAGCGCCTTCTCGGAGACTATGTTAACATAGTGCTTCACATTGGCTGCCGTGGGCACGGAGGTGATCACGTCCCTGAGAAGATCGGCGTTCACCACATCCGGAGGGACATCCATTTCTTTAAGCCTGTCCTGGAGCGTGACCATGTCAATGACCCTTCCGCTGGCGGAAAGGTGGAGCATGGCCTCATATATGGAACCGTATATACGATTGTAAAAAGCCTTGCCGTTGGGAAGTATATCCCCTGCCACGGGAATCTGGCTGTTGTCTATGTAGAGTCCGCCCAGCACAGCCCTCTCCGCTTCGTCGGAGTGGGGCCTTACCCGCCTTACGGCAGCTTCATTCTTTTCAGGCATCTGTCACTCCTCGGAGACCTTGATCTTCAGTTCGGCCGTTACCTCGGGATGCAGCTTGACGGGTACCGTAAAGGAACCTGCTGCCTTGATGGGATCCTTCAGCACTATCTTCTTCTTGTCAAGGCTTATGGAATACTGCTGCTCCGCAGCCTGCGCTATCTCCTTGGAGGTGATGGAGCCAAAAGCCTTTCCGCCCTCTCCCTGTTTGATGAAGAGCTTAAGCTCCAGGGTGGAAAGCTGTGCGCTGAAGGCCTTAGCCTCCTCCAGCAGTTCCTTCGCCCTCTTCTCCTCGTTTGCTTTCTTAAGCTTCAGGTTGTTCAGATTCTCGGAAGTAGCCTCAACGCCCTTCTTCTTTGCAAGTATGAAATTCCTTGCGTAGCCGTCGCTTACCTCCACCATATCCCCGGCCTTTCCAAGGGACTTTACATCCTGTGTGAGTATTACCTTCATCAGATCTCTCCTTCCTGTATCATTCCGTCCAGCGTCTTTTTAAGGACCGCTGTCGCTTCTTCTATGGTACTGTTTGCCAGCTGCGCGCCGGACATGTTCATATGGCCGCCGCCTCCCAGTTTCTCCATTATGAGCTGCACATTCACCTCATCGATGGACCTGGCAGATATGAATATCTGCCCCTGATAGTCCGTCATCACGAAGCTGGCCTTCATGCCGTTAATATTTAGCAGGTCGTTTGCGGCCTGTGCCGCGATGACCGTAGGGCTCTTGAGTCCTTCGCTGGTACAGGAGGAGATGACGAATTCCTTCCTGTACACCTGGGCCCGCCTTATGGCCTCTGCCTTGGCCATATAATCCGCGGCGTCCTCCCTGAACATCTTCCTCACCCTGGTGACATCGGCGCCGCTCCTTCTCAGGAAGGCTGCCGCCTCAAAGGTACGCACACCGGTCTTTGCGGTAAAGCTCTGTGTATCCATCACTATGCCGGAGTACAGACAGTCCGCCACCGTGCCCTTGAACTTCACTCCGTTGTTTATGTACTGCAGTATCTCCGCCACCATTTCGCAGGCCGAAGATGCGTTTGGTTCCACATAGGAAAGGGTGACGTTTTCTATTACCTCGGCTCCCTGCCTGTGATGGTCTATCACCACCACGGAACGGCAGCGTTTCAGGAGCTCTGGGCACTCGGTGATGATGGGGCGGTTCACGTCCACCACCACAACAACGGTATTACCTTCCGCAAGCTCCAGTGCCTGCGCGGAGCCAAGTATCGAGCCTTCCTCATAATCCGGATGGGACTGGTACAGCTCCACAAGGGGCTTCAGGTTGGGTGTCACGTCATCCAGCACTATATGGCAGGGCTTCTGCATGTTCACGCATGCGCTCCTTATACCCACCGATGCGCCGAAGGAATCCATGTCCCCGTTCCGGTGTCCCATGACAAACACCCTGTCCTTGGTGTTTATTATCTCCTCCAGGCCCTGGGCCTTCACACGTACCCTGACTCTGGTATTGGTCTCCTTATGCTGGCTCTTTCCTCCGTAATAGAAAAGGTTGTTCCTGCTCTTCACAACAGCCTGGTCGCCGCCCCTGCCCAGGGCAAGGTCTATGGCATTTCTGGCGAACTCGCAGTTCTGGGCGTAGCTTAAGCCGTCCAGTCCCATACCTATGGAAAGAGTCACGGAGATCTGGTTTCCTATGTTGATCTCCTTAACGTCCTCCAGCAGCCGGAACTTATCCTCCTTCATCCTGACAAGGGCGCTCTTCCTGATTATCACCAGGTACTTGTCCTTCTCAAGCTTTCGCACTATACCGTCAACGGAGTTGATATACTGGTTGACCTGCCTGTCTATAAAAGCTCCCAGGAGGCTCCGTCCCACATCCTCAACGCTGTCCAGGGCCTCTTCGTAATTATCGATGTATATGAGGCCCACGACCACGCTCTGGTCGTCAACTTCCTTCAACGCCACGTTAAGGGCAGTGGTATCAAAGAGATAGATCGCATAAAGGAAGCCGTTATAATCACCGGGATCCGCTTCGGTAAGCGCCGCCATATCCCTGAGACCTATGCGCTTCATCTTGAGCTTATAGTCCTTATCGTCATAGCTCAGCTCCAGCTCCCTGGTCTCCCCGGGCTGGGGGAATATCTCGGGCTTCACCTCAGGCATGAGCGCATGTATCTTTTTATTCTTTACTTCCTTTTCGCTGCCCAGTACCCGCTCAATAGCCCTGTTCATCCAGATTATGCGGCCATCCTCGTCCAGAAGAGCATGGGGAAGCTCCAGCTCCTTAAGGAGCCGCTTCTGTATCTGCCCGTATTCCGTGGCAAAGTTCACCAGTTCGGCATTGATGGACGGCCTGGCAAAAGCCATCATGCAGATAACGGTAACAAAATATACGATCAGAAAGCCGCTGAGCACAGCTCCGGCCCTGATATCGAAGATGTACATCCAGACATCCACCAGGGCCAGTATCAGTCCCAGCAGCAGCGGCGCCTGAAGGTACGCTCTTATTTTCCCTTTTAATTTAAGCTTTTCTGACATACAGGGCTATTATACCCCCAGACCCCGATATTTGCAAGCGGAGTAATGCGCTGTAATGCTTTACATTTACAGCCCGCTGTGGTAGAATGAGCATGTAACTGTAAACCGCTACATAGAATATAAGAAAGGAATGATGAACATGAGCGTAAACGGAATTACGGGAAGTGTAGCAACCAGTTCAGCCGAGGTATACAATTACACGGCAAACAAGACGACCGGTGAAAGCCCGGCCAAAGCAACGGCAGATGTTTCTGCAAAGAGCACCGCTGCAAGCGAAGGCGTTATCTACGAGCACAGCGCCGATACGAAGGGAGCGGAACAGGCAGCCGAAAAGAAGACCTACAAGCAGGACAGCGCGCTGGTCTCAAAACTGAAGGCGGATGCGGAAGCCCGCACACAGCAGCTTCAGGATGTGGTCAACAAGCTGATCAGCAAGCAGGGACAGACTTTCGACATTGCGAACGGCAAGAACCTTAAGGACATCTTCGCAAACCTTGAGGTGGACGAAGAGACCAGGGCGCAGGCCCGGAAGGACATCGCGGACGACGGCTACTGGGGCGTCGAGCAGACTTCACAGCGTATCTTTGATTTTGCGATGGCTCTGACCGGCGGCGATCCCGACAAGATGGAAGAGATGCGCGGAGCCTTTGAAAAGGGCTTCAAGCAGGCAACCTCAGCATGGGGTGACGATCTTCCCGACATCAGCCAGCGCACCTACGGCGCGGTACAGTCTCTCTTCGATGAGTATGCAGAACAGCAGAAGCAGCAGACTGAGTGATACAGGGCTTTTGAGTTATACAGCCTGACAGACTCAACATTCAGGGCGCAGACCGGATACCGGCTGCGCCCTTTCTGATATCATTCCATATTCAGCAGACAGAAATTATATATATTCTGGCTTGTGTTATTCTCGTAATGAAGGCCGTCCGCCGTCTCGAAGCCGTTCTCCTGAAGCCAGCTGTTACTGTCTATCCAGACCACTCTGGGATCAAGCTCCGAGGTCATCTGGGCATTGAAGATCGATATCCCGTCGTTGGTGGCGTTGCTCTTTCCGTCTATCACCGGGTTCACCGAAAGGTAGTAGACCTTTACTCCCCTGCTCACCCAGTCATCAATGCGCTTGTTGATCTTCTTCGCATATTTGTCCGCGTTGTTAAGATCGTTGACGCCCATGTTTATCACCAGGCTCGTCCCCTCTGTCAGCACGCTGTCCGCTTCGGGCACCGCCTCCTGTGAGAACCAGTAATAGCCTGCGCCTGCCTGGGCAATGAAGATATCGCTGCTGCCACCCACAAGTGACATGCCCACGAAGCGGGAATCACCGACGAAGACTATATCTCCCGCCACTGCCTCCCTGTCCGCGTGAAGCGTTACAGGCGGCTTGTACTCCGTTGGCGATGGAGTACTCGTTGCCGTAACCATGGGAGTAGGCTCAGCATCCTCTTCCTGATCGACTGCAGCAGCCTCTGTCGGTACCGGTGTTGCGGAAGCCTCTGTTACCGCGCCGCTCTCCGTGACTGCTTCAGTTCCTTCACCGTCACCGGACACTTTTTCCGCACCGCTTTCTTCCGCTGTGGGTGCCGCATCCTCAGTGGGGGCTGCAACAGGCTCCGCTGTTGCCGGCGGCTCCGCTCCGGTCTCCCCGACCTGTGAGACCACCAGATGTTCTCCCTCCGGCGTCAGGACCACGGCTTCCTTCTGCTCCCTGTCCTTTATGATGTAACAGATGAGTACCACCGTAAAGATGAGGGAAAGGACCAGGATCCCCAGGATCAGCCTTCTTCTGTTTTTATCCTTACTACCGTCCGAGCTCACCTTCAGCCTGTTATGCTTTTATGCCATTCCTGCAGCGACTTCACATCGCTGACACCGTGCTTCTTTACATGCCTGATACCGTCTGCAGCCGCTGCCGCTGCCGCAACGGTGGTGATATAAGGTATCCTCGCCTTGATGGCATTTTTTCTCAGGTAGCTGTCGTCGTTGACGCTCTCCTTGCCGGCAGGGGTATTGACTATGAGCTGTATCTCCCCGTTGGTCATGAGATCCAGGATATTGGGTCTGCCTTCATAAAGCTTTTTGACCTTCTCCACGGGTATCCCGGCTGCAGCGATAAGGTCGCAGGTGGTACCGGTAGCCAGTATCTTAAAGCCTGCCTCATAGAAGCTCTTTGCCACTGCTGCTATCTCGGGCTTATCCTTTCTGTTGACGGAGATGAGCACCGTGCCTTCAAGGGGAAGTCCTGCGCTTGCAGCTTCCTCAGCCTTATAGAAGGCACCTGCAAGGGACTTGGATATACCCAGCACCTCGCCTGTGGAACGCATCTCGGGCCCGAGGATGGGATCCACCTCCTGGAACATATTGAAGGGGAACACTGCCTCCTTCACGCCGTAGTAAGGGATCTCCTTCTCTACGAGATCGGGTACGGGGCTCCTGCGTCCGGTAAGGCTTCCGGTGATGATATCCGTTGCCAGCGGCACCATGCGTATACCGCAGACCTTGGATACCAGAGGAACCGTACGGGATGCCCTGGGATTAGCCTCCAGAACATAGACCGTGTCGTTCTCTATAGCGTACTGCATGTTCATAAGACCTACCACATGCATCTCTTCAGCGATCTTTCTCGTGTATTCCTTGATGGTCTCAAGATGCTTTTCATCGATATGCCTTGAAGGTATAATACAGGCGGAATCTCCGGAATGGATACCTGCCAGCTCTATATGCTCCATGACCGCAGGCACGAAAGCATGGGTTCCGTCGCTGATGGCGTCGGACTCACACTCCAGTGCATGGTTCAGGAATCTGTCAATAAGTATGGGCCTGTCCGGAGTAACGCCAACGGCTGCCCTCATGTAATCCGCTATGCTCTCTTCGTCATAGACCACTTCCATGCCGCGGCCGCCGAGAACGTAGGAAGGTCTCACCATAACGGGATAGCCTATGCCCTTCGCGATCTCCTTTGCTTCCTCCACGGTGGTGGCCATACCGCTCTCCGGCATGGGGATGCCCAGCTTGTCCATCATGGCCCTGAACTGGTCCCTGTCCTCCGCAAGGTCGATGACCTCGGGGCTGGTGCCCAGTATGTTCACGCCGTTCTTCTTAAGGTCAGCCGCCAGGTTAAGCGGCGTCTGGCCGCCAAACTGTGCGATGACGCCCACAGGCTTCTCATGATGATAGATGCTGAGCACATCCTCCAGGGTAAGGGGCTCGAAATAGAGCCTGTCGGAGGTATCGTAATCCGTTGACACTGTCTCGGGATTGCAGTTTACGATTATGGTCTCGAAGCCCAGCTTCCTAAGGCTCTGTGCCGCATGCACGCAGCAGTAATCGAACTCTATGCCCTGGCCGATACGGTTGGGACCGCCGCCCAGGATCATGATCTTCTGAGCGCCCTGCGGCTGCGTTCCATCGGATGTCACGGCGTTTTCATCAATATTGTAGGAAGAATAATAGTATCCGCTGTCCTGCGTGCCGCTGACGTGCACCTTCTCCCAGTGCTCCTCGCAGCCTGCTGCCAGTCTGGCATTCCTTATATCATCCTCGCTCACCTCAAGCACCTGGCTTAAGTACTTATCGGAGAAGCCGTCCTTCTTTGCCTTTACAAGAGCATCTGCATCGGGTACCCTGCCCCTGAAGGAAGCGACAAGGGCCTCTTCCTCCTCCACAAGCTCCTTCATCTGCTCTATGAAATACTTCTTCACTTTGGTAAGCTCAAAGAGCTCGTCCACGGTAACGCCCTTTCTGAGGGCTTCATACATCATGAAGTGGCGCTCGGAGTTGGGAGTGATGAGCAGCTGCTTCAGCTCCTCAGCGCTCTTCTCATGGAAATCCTTCACATAGCCCAGTCCGTAACGGCCCTTCTCAAGTGAGCGTACTGCCTTCTGGAAGGCCTCCTTGTAGTTCTTGCCTATGCTCATGACCTCGCCCACGGCGCGCATCTGGGTACCCAGCTTGTCCTCCACGCCCTTGAACTTCTCAAAGGCCCAGCGAGCAAACTTGACCACCACGTAGTCCCCGCCGGGAACGTACTTGTCAAGCGTTCCGTACTTTCCGCAGGGTATCTCGGAAAGGGTCAGGCCGCTGGCGAGCATTGCGGAGACAAGGGCGATGGGGAAGCCCGTTGCCTTTGATGCCAGTGCCGAAGAACGGGAAGTACGGGGATTTATCTCTATGACTATGATACGGTCGCTTACGGGATCATGGGCGAACTGTACGTTGGTTCCGCCGATGACCTGTATGCGGTCTACGATCTTATATGCCTGTTCCTGAAGGCGCTTCTGCAGATCCTCGCTTATGGTGAGCATGGGTGCGGTACAGAAGGAATCTCCGGTATGCACGCCCATGGGATCCACGTTCTCTATGAAACAGACGGTGATCATGTTGCCGTCCCTGTCACGTACCACCTCGAGCTCCAGCTCTTCCCAGCCGGCCACGCACTCTTCCACCAGCACCTGTCCCACGGGGCTTGCCTGAAGGCCTCTTGCGCAGACGGTCTTCAGCTCGTCACGGTTGTACACAAGACCGCCGCCGGTGCCGCCCATGGTATAGGCGGGTCTCAGCACCACGGGATAGCCCAGCTCGTCCGCGATCTTCAGCGCCTCGTCAACGCTGTAGGAAACCTCGCTGCGGGCCATGCCTATGCCCAGCTCCTCCATGGTCTGCTTGAACTCTATACGGTCCTCACCGCGCTCGATGGCATCCACCTGGACGCCTATGACCTTCACGCCGTACTTGTCAAGCACGCCTTCCCTGTTGAGCTCAGCGCAGAGGTTTAAGCCCGACTGTCCGCCAAGGTTGGGCAGCAGCGCGTCCGGGCGCTCCTTCTCTATGATCTGCTCCAGTCTCTTTACGTTCAGAGGCTCGATGTAGGTAACATCAGCCATCTCCGGATCCGTCATTATGGTCGCCGGATTGGAGTTTACAAGTATGATCTTATAGCCCAGCTTCCTCAGGGCCTTGCAGGCCTGGGTGCCGGAGTAGTCGAATTCGCATGCCTGTCCGATGACTATAGGACCGCTTCCGATGATAAGTACGCTTTTGATGTCTGTTCTCTGCGCCATGTTTTATCCCCCTAAATATGCTTTTTTTATCTCTTCACTTTCCAACAGTTCCTTTGCATTGCCTTCCATGTTTATGCTTCCTACTTCCAGCACATAAGCCCGGTCGGCTATTCCCAGAGCCATCCTTGCGTTCTGCTCCACCAGCAGTATGGTGATGCCCTGCTCGTGGCAGAATTCGATTATGTGGAAGACCTCCTTCACCAGAAGTGGTGAAAGTCCCATGGACGGCTCGTCCATCAGAATGAGCTTGGGCTTGCTCATGAGAGCCCTGCCCATTGCCAGCATCTGCTGCTCGCCGCCGGAAAGGGTACCGGCCAGCTGGCTCCTTCTTTCCTTAAGCCTGGGGAAGTGGGTGTAGATCATCTCCAGGGTCTCGTCAGCCTCTGCCTTGTCCTTTCTGGTGTATGCGCCGAGCTTAAGGTTCTGGAGCACGCTCATCTGGGCGAAGACCCTGCGGCCCTCGGGCACATGGGCCATGCCGAGGCTCACCAGCTTATTGCCGGGAGTCTTCCTCACGTCCGTGCCTTCAAAGCTTATGCTGCCCGCCGCCGCGGGTATGAGACCGCTGACGGTATGGAGTATGGTGGTCTTGCCTGCGCCGTTGGCGCCGATGAGGGCAACTATCTCTCCCTGCTCCACGTGAAAGCTCACGCCCCTGATGGCGTTTATCATGCCGTAATTGACTTCAAGATCCTTTACTTCAAGCATCATCGCTGCTCATTCCCCTATGTATGCCTTTATGACCTCGGGGTCATTCAGGACTTCTTTCGTGGGTCCCTGTCTCAGGACCTGTCCGAAGTTCAGCACAGTCAGTTCTTCACAGATACCGCCCACCAGCTTCATGTCGTGCTCTATGAGCAGTATGGTCATATCGAATTTATCGCGGACAAAGCGTATGGTGTCCATGAGCTCCTGGGTCTCGTTTGGGTTCATTCCCGCCGCAGGCTCGTCCAGGAGCAGCAGCACGGGATCCGTTGCCAGCGCCCTTGCTATCTCCAGCTTCCTCTGCTTTCCGTAGGGCAGGTTGGAGGAAAGAGTTTCCGCCTCCCCGTCCAGATCGAATACCTTTAAGAGCTCCATGGCCCGCTCGTCCATCTCTTTTTCCACTTTGAAATACTTCGGAAGTCTGAGTATCCCCGTAAGGGTGCTGTATCGATAATGCTGATGAAGTCCCAGCTTTACGTTATCCTTAACGCTTAAATCCTTGAAAAGACGGATGTTCTGGAAAGTCCTGGCTATGCCGTCACGGTTTATCTGCGCGGTCCTGTGGCCCGTGATGTTCACGCCGTTTAAGTTTATGCTGCCCTCGGTAGGCTTGTACACGCCGGTGAGCAGGTTGAAGACCGTGGTCTTGCCGGCGCCGTTGGGGCCGATGAGGCCGTAGAGCTCCCCCTTCTCCACCGTGAGGTTCAGGTTATCCACCGCACGGAGGCCGCCGAAGGAGATGCTTAAGTCTTTTACCTCAAGAAGCTGCATCAGCCTTACCTCCCTTCCCGGCAAAAACCTTCTCTCTCCAGGTCCTGGCTGCGGGAGCCCAGTTCCAGAGCATCACTGCGATGAGGATCACCGAATATATCAGCATACGGTAGTTGCTCAGGTTTCCGAGGCCTCTCAGCATCTCGGGCAGCGCATAGAGCAGAGCCGCTGCTATGACCGACCCCCTGATGCTTCCGATGCCGCCAAGCACCACATATACCAGTATCATTATGGAAACGTTATAGCCGAAATAGTTGCTGGCAGCCGTAAGCGTGGAGGTGTTATGCGAGAAGAGCACGCCCACCGTACCGGCTATGGCCGCCGATACCGTAAACGCCAGCATCTTGTATTTTGTCACGTTTATGCCTATGGACTCAGCCGCGATGCGGTTGTCCCTTATGCTCATGATGGCGCGGCCGGTCCTGGAATCCACGATGTGCTGTACCACCACAAGGGTGAGTATCAGTATCAGCGTGGCCACGGTAAAGTTGGAATCCGTAGGCACGCCCTGTATGCCCATGGCGCCGTTGATCAGCATCTTACCTTCTCCCTGAAGGGTAAAGCTCTTAAGTGAAAGATGGACGCCGGCCTCATCATATCCCAGATATATGGCCGCAAGTATGTTCTTTATGATCTCGCCGAAGGCCAGGGTGACTATCGCCAGGTAGTCGCCGTTCAGCCTCAGCACGGGGATACCGATGAGAAAGCCGAAGAGGGCTGCCACAGCCGTCCCTATGATCAGCGCGATAAGGAAGCGCAGACCCACGGGCATTGCGCTCTCTTTGAAGACTACCGAAAAAAGCGAGGAGGAAAAAGCCCCCACGCACATGAATCCGGCATGTCCGAGACTGAGGTCTCCGAGTATGCCAACCACAAGGTTAAGTGAGACCGCAGCCGTTGCATAATAGCAGACAGGCACCAGAAGGCCTTTGGTATGACTCTTCAGGTTCCCCGTCACGTCCAGTATCATTACCACCGCATAGAACAGCAGGACTATGGCATAGGTGATGAATTCTTTTTTTGTCTGTTTCCTAAGCTTCATACTACACCTTCTCCTGAAGCTTCTTTCCGAGAAGACCCGCAGGTCTCACCAGAAGCATCACAATGAGTATCGCAAAGACTATGGCATCAGCCAGCTGCGTGGATATGTACCTCTTGCTCAGCGTCTCGGCCACCCCCAGCAGAAGGCCTCCCAGCATGGCTCCCGGTATGGAACCTATGCCGCCCAGCACTGCTGCCACAAAGGCCTTGATACCGGGCATTGCTCCCGTGTAGGGAGTCAGCACAGGATAAGCCGAGCAGAGCAGGGCTCCCGCTATGGCTGCCAGTCCCGAACCAATGGCAAAGGTAAGGGATATGGTCTTATTCACGTCTATACCCATAAGAGTGGCGGCTCCCTTATCCTCGGATACCGCCAGCATGGCCTGTCCGGCCTTCGTTCTCTTTATGAAAAGCTGCAATGCCAGCAGCACCACTATACCGGCCACTATGGTGACTATCGTGATGCCCTGTATCTTCAGCTGGCCGTCCGCCAGGCTTATGCCCTCCCAGGTGATGACGCTGGTAAAGGACTTGGGGTTGGCTGTGAAGATGAGCAGCGAAATGTTCTGTAGGAAATAGCTCACGCCGATGGCGGTTATGAGCACTGCGAGATTTGAAGAAGCGCCTCTTAAGGGCTTGTAGGCCACGCGCTCCGTAAGTATGCCCAGCATCGTACAGCCGATACAGGCAAAAAGTATGGCCAGCAGGGGGTTGAACCCCCAGCTGATCATACCTGTGTAAACAAGATACCCGCCCACCATGATCACATCACCATGGGCGAAGTTCAGCATCTTCGCGATGCCGTATACCATGGTATAGCCCAGGGCTATTATCGCATATATGCTCCCCAGGCTTATACCGTTTATGATTGTGTTGAGAAAGTTAAGCATTTTTACTCCGCAAGAACATACTCACCGTTCTGGATGACAACTGCACGGGGATCCTTGTTAGGCTCGCCCGCTGCGGTCCAGGTGATGGTGGTGGGGCTGGTAAGCACGTTATCCATGGTAACGGTGGTCATACCGGTCTTCATCTTGTCGCAGATATCGGAGATGCTCATATCGGGAGTGATGCCCTGCTCCTCTGCAACCTTCTTGATGGTGTAAACAGCGTCATATGCATCCGCACCGAACTGGTTGGGAACATGTCCGGTCTTCTCACGGAACTTGTTGACAAAGTTCACCGTAAGGTCATCGGTGGCGGTAGCGGAGAAAGGAGTGAGCAGCATAAGGCCCTCAGCCAGGCTCTTATCGAAGTTCTCAACCTCAAGGATACCGTCCATACCGTCGCAGCCGAAGAATACCGGATCAAAGCCTATGGTCTTCTCCTGCTGAAGTATAAGGGATGCCTCGGTGTAGTAGATGGGAAGGAACACAAGGTTAGCACCGTTGTCTGCAAGGGTTGCCAGCTGCGCGGTGAAATCGGTGTTGGAATCCCCGGTGAAAGAAGTATCTGCTACGATGTTAAGTCCAAGCTCGCCTGCCTTGGCCACGAAGCTGTCGTGGATACCGGTAGAATACTCGATGGAGCTGTCGTAGATGATACCGATGGCAGAATCCTTAAGTGAGGAATCTGCAATGTACTGAGCGGAAGCCGCACCCTGGTTAGGGTCGGAGAAACACACTCTGAATGCGTTGTCATACTGCACGCACTGTACTGCGGTGCCTGAAGGCGTGAGCATGAACATGTTGTCCTCCCTGGTCTTCTCGCTGACCGCGATGCAGGGGCCGGAGGTAACGGTACCTATCAGCATCTGCATACCCCAGTCCTTAAGGCTGTTGTACGCGTTCACCGACTTCTCTGCATTGTGCTCGTCGTCCTCAAACTTGTACTCGATCTGGTGTCCGTTGATACCGCCTGCAGCATTGATCTCGTCAACCGCTATGGAGATGGCATCACGCACATCGGATCCGTAGATGGCAGCAGGGCCGGTGGTAGGTCCGATACCGCCGATCTTAAAGGTATCTCCGCCTGCTGCTCCGCCTCCTTCGCCACAGGCAGCAAGCATGCTCATGCCCATGACAAGGCTCATCATAAGAGCTACAACCTTCTTTTTCATAATTTTATCCTCCTTTTTGATCTGTCCTGTACAAATCACAATATTCTAACACGCTCCCCCCGTCAATTTCAAGCGGAGCCCTCACGTTATATTGCACAAAAAGGAGGTGGGATGCGCCGGTTTTTTGTGTATTTTTCAGCCCAGCTTTATGCGGAGGTACTCGGTCACTACTTCAACGCACTGCTCGTAGCTGAGTTCCCCGGTATTGAGGCAGAGGTCGTAATTGTAGGGACTCTCCCATTCGCGGCCAGTGTGGTATTTATAATAAGCCCTGCGGTACTTGTCCATATCAGTGATATGCTTCTCGGCTTCCTTCCTGCTCATGTTCAGACGCTTCATCTCCGTCTGGATGCACTTCTCCATGGGAGCGTACACGAAGATGCTCACCAGATTGGGATAGTCCTTCAGCACGTAGTCCGCAGCCCTTCCTATGCAGACAAAGCTCTCCCGCTCCGCCAGCTCCTTCAGCACCTTGGCCTGGAAGGCAAAGAGGTTGTCGTTCTTGGTATAATCCGGGCTCTCGGGCGGGATGATCTCGCCGTTGTATATCTTCCGGGTAACGCTGTAGAGCAGGCTCTTCTTCGTTGTCTCGTCCGCCCTGGCGAAAAGCTCCTCACTTATGCCGGAATCGTCGCTGGCCATACGGAGTATCTTCTTATCATAGAAATCCAGGCCGTACTCCTTTGCAAGCATCTGTCCTATGATGGTGGCTCCGCTGCCGCAGGTCCTGGTCAGCGCCAGGATGAACCGCTTGTCACTCAGTTTTTCCATATGAATACCTCCTATTTAAGCATTGAACGCCCATATGTCCCAGCTTCCGTTCCTCTTCAGGAAGAACACGCGGAAGAGCTGGTCCTCCCCCGAATAATCCGTTCTCTGCCCGTTCAGGGTTCCCCAGGCATGATAGCTTATATCCACGCTGACGCAGTTGTCCGCCCAGCGTATGGGTCCTTTTGTCTCCATAAGACCCGGATCCTGGTCGGTGTAGACCAGGGCATAGCATATGCCGTCATAGGTCTTCTGCAGGTTCGCATTTGCGATGCTGTCGGAAGGCGTAAGTCCGCAGGCCCTGTTGAGCCTGGCTCTTACGGGATTGCCTTCCTCCCCTCTGCCCTGGCCTCCGGTCATCATATAGGAAAGATATGCTTTCAGGAACTCCTCCGCCCTGTCTTTCAGTTCGGCAGGGGCATCCTCCGCCATAAGGACATAGCAGCCGTCCTCTTCGGAATAAACATATGCCGTATCCGACTCGTATTCAAGGGCCGGCTCAGACGCCAGTCCTTCCGCGCTGAAATCGTACCAGAGCACAGGGTTCTCCAGTTTGTTTTCCATAGAAGCGTAGGGAAAATGGGATACTCCTTCCCCCTGCGGCGACAGGGTCTCTCCGTTACAGACAAGCCTCATGCCCGCAGGCAGCTCCTCCTCCGCGGAAAAGTTCCCGACTGCTGCCGGAGCCTCTTCTTCCGCTGTGCTTACGGTCGTAGCGGCAGCCGCGTCCTCCGGCATTATCCCGAGGCCGGTTCCCGCTATGCTGTTCGAACCGTCCGGCAGATCCCTTACCGCCCTTTTGCTCTCATCCACGCCCTTCTGGTAATCCGCAAGCTTCATCCAGAGCACTGCCAGCACCACCACCATTACAAGGGCCAGAACCAATGCATATATGATATAGAAGCGGATCAGCAGGGATCCCCTTCCTTCTTCTTCGTAATAGTCCTCTTCACGTCTCCTCATTGTGTCTGAAAAAACTCCTCTATAATGGCATCATTTTACCAAACCCCTTTCAGAAATACAAGGGTGCCGGGAACGGCATGCCTTGATAAACACAGAACTATACAGTATAATTATGTAAATCTAGCAGAACAACGGCATCAGGGCTCCGGCTCCTCCGGAGCCGCCTCATGCCGAATGATGGAGGATAAGAACATGGGAATATTGGCCGGATTCATGGTACCCCATCCGCCCATGATAGTGCCCGAAGTGGGCTGCGGCGGAGAAGCACAGATAGCGGAGACTACGGCGGCATACGAAAAAGCTGCTGCGGAGATCGCCGCCCTTGAGCCGGAGACCATCATCATCACCAGCCCCCATTCCGTCATGTATGCCGATTATTTCCATATATCCCCCGGTGTGGGCGCCGAAGGTGATCTCGGAAACTTCAGGGCTCCCGAAGTGAGCTTTCACGAAGAATACGATCACGAGCTGGTGAACCGTATCATCGACATTGCCTTCGACAGGAACATCCCCGCGGGATCCGAGGGCGAGCGCAGCCCTCTCCTGGATCACGGCACCATGGTGCCCCTCTATTTCATAAGAAAGCATTACGGCGGCGGAAAGATAGTACGCATAGGTCTTTCCGGCCTGTCCTTTGCCGAGCATTACAGGCTGGGCATGTGTATAAAACAGGCGGTTGAGGCCCTGGACCGCAGGACGGTCTTCGTTGCCAGCGGTGACCTTTCCCACAAGCTTCAGGACTACGGCCCCTACGGCTTCGCGCCTGAAGGGCCGGAATATGACAGACGCATCATGGACAGCGCGGGGCGCGGTGCCTTCGGCGAATTCTTTGACTTCAGCGAGGAATTCTGCGACAAAGCAGCGGAGTGCGGCCACCGTTCCTTCGTTATCATGGCAGGAGCCTTTGACGGCACCGCCGTGAAAGCAAAAGCGTACAGCCACCAGGACGTGACAGGCGTAGGCTACGGCATCTGCTGTTTCTATCCTGAGGGCAAAGATGACAGCAGGCATTTCCTGGACTCTCTTCTTGAAAAGAACAGGGAAAAAGCCGCAGCGGCGGATCCTTATGTCCGTCTTGCAAGAGCATCTCTTGAAAGCTTCATAAGATCCGGACGTATACTCCGCGTTCCGGAGGATATCCCTCCCACCCTGAGGGAAAGTCTCCCTCAGGAGATCTTTACCGACAGGGCCGGGGCTTTTGTCTCCATCCATAAGAACGGAAAACTCAGGGGCTGCATCGGTACCATCGCCCCCACTGCGGATAATCTTGCAGAGGAGATAGTGGGTAACGCCATAAGCGCCTCCACAAGGGATCCCCGTTTCGATGCCATAACCACCGACGAGCTTGACTGGCTGGAGATAAACGTGGATGTCCTCGGGGAAGCCGAGGATATAAGCTCGAAGGACGAGCTTGACGTGAAACGCTACGGCGTCATAGTCACCAGCGGTTTCAGACGCGGCCTGCTGCTGCCTGACCTGGAGGGAGTAGACGATGTGGACACCCAGGTTTCCATAGCCCTCAGGAAGGGCGGTATAAGTGAAAACGAAGACTACAGTCTTCAGAGATTTGAAGTCATAAGGCACAGATGATATGAAAAAGTTTTTACGTATACTCGGAATAGGCTTTACTTATCTGGCTCTCACGCTGGTATTCCTTTTTTGTTTTCTCCTGCTGGTGATAACTGTGCTCTTCCACGGCCCCTCGGAAGATGCAAGGGACATCTTTACCCGTTCCTGTCAGGAGACCAGCGCACTGAAATTTCTTCCCTACTGGTTCCTGCCGGCAGACACCGTCGACACCATACTGGGTAAGAATGCGGTGAACACTCCCGCTCCCGTCTATGTGGCGGGTTCATATCCCGACCTCAGGCCCGAAGCTGAGAAGACGGCAGAGGCAGAGACGTCAGCCGGGGCGGAAGCCGCTGCCGAAGAACAGCCTGCCGAAGCCGAAGCTCCCGCAAGTAAAAGAGTTTATGTTGAGGAAGTTAAGGAAGGCGTATATAAGGGCATGATGATGATAGTTCCCGATCCCTCGCAGGTGATAGTCGGGACCCTTCCCAACTACAGCACCACTGCAGCCGGAAAGCTGCTGCCCGATTTCATCGAGGATTACGGTGCCCTGGGAGGCACCAACGCAGGCGGCTTTTATGATCCAGACGGCCACGGAAAGGGTGGCTGCCCCGAAGGCATGGTACTGGAAAACGGAGTGGTACGCTACGGAGACGAGCGTGTATATAAAAATGTGATCGGCTTTACGGCAGATCACAGACTGGTCCTGGGCAACTGGACGCCCTCCCAGGCACTTAACGCCGGAGTGGTCTCCGCCGTTGCTTTTGAAGAGGGCTTTGTGCTGGTAAAGGACGGCGTGGCATCTCCCAGCCAGCCCAGCGGCGTCAATCCCCGTACAGCCATCGGCCAGAAGGAAGACGGCACCATGCTCCTTCTCGTGATAGAAGGCCGTCATGCGGGCAGCCTTGGAGCTACCGCCGACGACCTCCGTGATATCATGGTCCGCTACGGTGCGGTGAACGCCTCCATGCTGGACGGCGGCACCTCCGCAGTCATGTTCTTTAAAGGTGAGCAGATAACCCGCGGCTCAAATCTCCTGGGCATGCGTCATCTCCCCACTGCGATACTCGTTATGCCGGGACCGGATGACGTTTAAGGGCTTAGATATCCAGTCCCTCAACTCCTTCCCCGCCGCTGTGCCGGAGCACCATTGCCCTCAGTCCGGCATCTTCACCGGCGTATTCCAGCAGCTTTCCGGTACCGGCATCCCCGTCTATGCACAGTTCAAAGAACAGACGCCCATATTCCTCTTTTCTTTCGCTGTCCTCTTTCATCAGTGCAAAGGAGATCCCGGGACCATAGTCTTTCAGCCTGCCGCTCATGCGGCTCTTTTCAGCTCCGGGAGGCCTTATTCCCCCGGCAAGCAGTCTTTCGTACATGAAGCGGGCTTTACGCAGCTTCACAGCCCTCTCATGTTCCTTTCTTTCCTCGGTCTCATCCCTGTAATCCTCCTCGCCCCCCGCAAGGAAGGGGATGTAGCCCAGGCTGTCTTCTTCCGCCAGATACAACGGCAGTCTTTCATCCAGCCATTCGAGGAAAGCAGCATCCTCCGAAGCGGCTTCGAAGATACGTGACGTGTCTCCCGGCCATACGGTGACAGCCAGTGCCAGAAGCCCGGGAAGCCCGTTTACCCTCTCCCCTTTTTCGTTATACAGAAATATCCTCCGTATGCCGTCACTTCCGGCAAAAGCTCTGTCGGAAACCCTGCAGCCCTTCTGGATATGCACTTCTTCCAGCGCGCTGCAGGACCCATAGGCCCATTCGCCTATTTCCGAGATATCTTCCGGCACCACAAGCTTTTTTATGCTCCTGTTGCCGAAACAGTACTTTCCCGGTATCGTGCCCATTAAACCTGCGTAATCTTACTATCGTTTATCCCGGTCAACATATTCAAGCGACGCTACCGACAGGCAGGCAAATATCACTATGAAGAAACTCAGCCTGCTCCAGCACATCAGCACGGTCTCGGGCTCAGAGTCATACTCCGGTTTCTGGTTGTATTCCGCGCACTTGAGCATGATCTCCTCCCGGCCGCCTTCGGTCTGCTCTATCATGTAGAACACCTCATGAAGGGGCTGTTCGCCATCGATCTCAACACTGTTCAGCTTTTTCAGATTATTCCAGATCGACACCATGGGCAGCTCGTTATAGTGTCCCTGTGAACACAGCGCCGTAAGCCCCCACTTGGCGACCGTAAAGTCCGTAAGCTTAAGAGCCGCTCCGGAAAGTGAGAAAAAGCCGCCGGAGAATACCAGCTGGAAGATCAGCAGGAAGGGCATCACCGTCATTGCCGTGGTGGTGGAACGTACAAATGATGATATCATGAGGCTCATCATATCTGCCGCGTAGGTGGTAAGGAATATGGTGATGGCCAGATCGAGCGTAACGCTTCCTGAAATGAGTGAGCCGGCCGGAAACTGTATCTTCATAAGTTTGAAGATATAAAGAGTGACCAGAGTCTGTCCAAGGCAGAGGCAGGCCTGATATATCATATGCGCCAGCACATATGAGGTAATGTGCATACCGGAGCGATGCTCACGTTTTATGATGGGGCGCTCACGGCAGATGACCTGGATCGAATTGAAGAAACCGTTCCAGATACAGATACATGAGACCGCGAAGGATCCCAAAAGGGTACCCTCCATGGTCTTGAAAAGGGACTCTCCCACCACATAGCAGACAAGGCCCGCTATCACCGCTGCCATGGGAAATACCTTCCAGTCACTCTGGAAGATGAACATACGGAACAGTTTTCCGAGATATACACCGGTCTGGGCCAGACGTCCCTGGTGCTTCAGCTGTGTCTTGTCGACCTCCGCTGCATACATTTCTTTCTTTTCATTTTTACTCATATCTTTCACTCCCCCTTCAGGATGCCTTTTGCTGCAGCTGATGTGCATAGCGGCCTACAAATTCAGTGGCCCGGCCTTCACCGCCTTCTTCCTTCTGGTTGATGGAGCGCAGTACCTGCTCCATGCTGTCCTTCTCAAAGAACTTAAAGGCCTCCTGTACGGGACCATAGTATGCCAGACGTCCCGTGCGGTCAACATCCTTGGCCAGCACTATCACATCGTCAAAGAGGTCGATGACACGGTCGGGTGTATGGGTAATGACAACCACTATCTTCCCTTCGTCTGCAATGGCGCGAAGTTTTTCAAAAAGTCCTCTCGCTACCACGCCGTCAAGTCCGCTGTCGGGCTCATCCAGAATAAAGAGCTGCGGATCCGAGATGATCTCAAGCGCGATGGACAGACGTTTGCGCTGGCCGCCGGAAAGCTTCTCCACAAGAGTATTGCAAAGCATGGACAGACCCATGGTCTCCAGTACTTCCATCACCCTTGCTTTTCTCTCCTTTGCCTTCATGGTGCTGGGCAGCCGTAATATGGCAGCATCGTTAAGGGTGCTGAGTACGGTATCGTTGCCGCGCATCAGATCCGACTGGGGCACAAAGCCCACATCATACTTCATGGAATCATACTGCTTGTATACGTCATGATCCCCCAGCATTATGGTGGCATCCGCAGGCTCATAGCCCGTCACCGCATTCAGGAAGGTTGTTTTGCCGGCGCCGGAGCCGCCAAGCAGGAGAACAAGATGTCCCCTGGGAATGGTGAGATGGATATCCCTCAGCAGCACCTTCTCCTGAAAGCCATCTCTGGCCGTGCGCTGACGTATGTTCACCGTAAGACCGTCCTTGATGGCTGCCAGATCTGCATTGCTTTCCTCTGCTCCTTTTTCTTTTTCCTCTTCCTTAAGTCCGACCGGCTGGAATTTCTTTGAAAGGCCCCAGACCAACATGGCTATGTCGGACACAATGGGGATCTCAAAAAGGATCACCCACCTCTTTTTCCTTCCAAAAGTCTCGCAGAGACCGCAGGTTATGCGGATATCATAGATAAGAGCACAGATCGACACGCCAAGGGCCACGGCTGTTGCCAGAAGAAAGCCTTTGCTAAGCGGGTCGGCATCATTCTGCAGGCCGAACACACTGTTGCTGCTGCTTCTGAGCAGCGGAGTCAGGAGCCTGGACAAAAAGATCAGCAGCATGAAGACCCGGCCTTCATGTTCCCTGTTTGCACACTGGCTGATCCTGTAATAACGCAGCACCGGCACAAAGGCGTGCCATGCCGTCTTCTTGCATTTCTTCAGGATACCGCTGATACCGATGCTGACGATAAGATACTGAATGATCTCCATCAGCAGATAACCCGCCGCAAAAAACAGCGTAAAAAGCGCCTCCCAATCATTGTTTACTGTTTCTCCCATATTACCTCCTCCTTAAAGTAATGCATTGTTTCAGGGAAAACTACCCTACCACCAGCGACGCCAGGAATTTCTTTTCCATATCTCCCGCCGGCAGCGGTTTCCCGTAATAGTATCCCTGCATTATCCTTATACCGAGCCCCCGCATCAGCTGCAGCTGGTCATCAGTCTCTATTCCCACTGCCACTACATCCACCTTGAGCTTACCGGCCAGGGCCAGCAGCGCAAGTATGATGTCCAGACGTGCCGGATCCTTTATCCCCTGGGGTATCAGCGTACGTGAAAGCTTTATGGTAGAAAAGCCGCAGTCCTTTATATATGACAGGTTTATATCACCGCCTCCGAATTCATTAAGGGACAGGGTATATCCCGAATGCTGAAAATCCCTGAGGGTATCCTTTGCCGACTCTGCCGCGCCCATCATGACCTCATTGCTCACATCCAGGATGAGGCCCGAGGGATCGGCCCCCAGCTGCTCAATGACAGCAGCAAGGCAGTTGATAAAATCCGTATCCAGAAGCTGAAGCGGAGCCAGGTTTATGGTAGTCGTAAGCTTCATGCCGTACTTACGGTTCCATTCATTCACCTGCCTCAGTGCCGTTTCGGCAGTCCATATACCCAGCCTGCTCATAAAACCGCACTCCTCGGCTATGGGTATCAGTTCTGCCGGAGTGCAGTCCTCAAAACCGGGGATCTTGAAGCGCGGGAACACCTCGATCCCCACAACCCTGCCTTCGATGATGTCAAACTGGGGCTGGTAGTGGAGTATGAAATCCCTCTCAGGCTCAGCCTTCTTAAGCTCTTCTTCTATCTTTTTCCTGCGGTCCACGTTTTTGACCAGTCCCGAATCAAAGAAACGGTAATCGTCCCTGGCCTTGCTCCGCTTCACCGTATACATGGCGGCATCGGCAAACTGCAGAAGATCCTCGGGATCGGTCGCATCATCCGGATAAAGAGAGATGCCTATGCTTCCGGAAAGCCTGAAGGTGAAGCTGTCCAGGACTATCGGCCTTTTGAACAGATCCTTAAGCAGCTCCGCAGCCGCGGTCACCTCATCCCTGTCCCTTACGTGCGAGTACAGGATCACAAATTCATCTCCGCCGCTTCGGATACTGGTAAACCTTTCCGGAAGTTCCCGCATGCGTTTCCCGAACTCCTCCAGCACACGGTCCCCCATCTCATGACCGTAGGTATCGTTCACGGGCTTGAAATGGTTAAGATCGATACCGAAGACCGCAAAGCTTATGTCATATTTTTCAGACTCATATACCAGCTGGTCCAGGGCTTTGATACCATGCCTCCTGTTATAGAGACCGGTAAGCAGATCCGTCGAGGACAGGTACTCCAGATCACAGTTGGCTTTCTTAAGATCCCTGGTCTTCTCCGCGACCTGGGCTTCAAGTGCTGTGTTCAGCTCCTGCTGCTGCTTTAACAGTTTCTCGTTCAGGCCGCTGTTCCTCAGCAGGGCATACATGATAAAATAGGCCAGTACCGCAATAAGGATATAGGAGAATTCCGACTGTGACAATATGTCCATCACCCTCAGCACTGCGGCAGTGATCAGGAGCAGCGGCGAAAGGACACGTACATATATCATATTGTTCATGTTCTCGTCACGTTCCTTCAGGACATAGACATAACCATGCCTGACCTGCGATACAGTGCCCATGGTCATTCCCAGCAGGAAGAGCATATAGAGAAGGTCCACATATATGCTTTCGGGATCGATCCCCACTGCCTCCTGATAGGAATAACGGAAATCTATGATTATGTATCCCAGTATGCAGAGTGGTATGAGATTGGTCCCCTTTTTCAGATTGCCGGGACCTACCATATAGAGGATGTGAGCCCCGATCACAAGGATGATGATATTAACAAAAAAATAGGAATATACCCTGAACAGGGCCGGATCGTTCTCCGTAAGGACTCCTGCGGCCTGGATGAGCTTGGCCACGAATGCGAAACCCACGACTGTAACAAGGAAGGTATTGGCCGCAGTTATATAAAGATCCCTTTTCTTCAGCTTAAGGAACAGAAAGATCACACCGGAGGCACCGAAGAAATAATTCGGGATAAGATACAGTGTCCTTACCAGCTCCGTCTGGGGTTCCTCCATACCCAGTGCGAAATCATTTATGAACATGAGGATATCCGCCGAGACCCACACTCCTATGCCGCAGGCTATCATCACAGCCGGAAGCTTAAACCTTCCCAGATCCCTGAGGCACATCAGTATCAGCACAACACAAAGAAGCGTCGTGAGCGGAGAGGACAACTCGATCCAGAAGTCATTCTCCAGAAAGGTTGCCACCGCAAATCCGACGTATGACAAGACCGATATGACTGAAACGGCGGTCCGTACCTTTTTCATCATATCCCTCATTCCTGCATAGATAATGACAGTTTACCAGATATACGCCGTATTGTCACGCAGTTTCTACTGTTCACGCAGCATCCTGTCTATTTCCCGCCGGAATTCATTAAAATGCTTCGGAAAGTTTGCGGAGCCCTCCGCACATATCTCAAGGCCTTCGTTTACAAGAGCCCTGAAGCGGAACATCTCCCCGTCCCTCACATTCTTCGGATGCTTTCCGTTGAAGCCGTTCCAACCGGTCACTTCACAGCTGTTCAGCAGTTCCTTCATATGCCCGGCGGAACAGGAGCCCTGCGCTATGAGCCGGCGTTCCTCTTCACCGTTCCCGTAATACATCCGGTACAGTGATAACTCCGCCTTATCTCCGGTGTTTGCGATCTCGTATTCGCAGATGCTCCGCATACCGCTGATACGCATAAAGATGCTCTCAAAAGAGCTGATCTCCGTTTTTGAAAAAAAGCCCATGATATCCCCCCTTTACCATTGTTACCTCTCTGTATAGTAAAACAGAGGCATGCGGACATGCCTCTGTTCTCAGTCTTTAATTATCCGTTATCTCAGATAGCCTCGTGGAAAGTACGGCTGATAACGTCTGCCTGCTGCTCCGGAGTGAGCTTGATGAAGTTCACTGCATAGCCGGAAACACGGATGGTCAGCTGGGGATAGTTCTCAGGATGCTTCTGAGCATCGATGAGGGTCTCACGGTTAAGAACGTTCACATTAAGGTGATGGCCGCCCTTGGTTGCATATCCATCCAGTAAAGACACAAGGTTGTTAACCTGTGCTGCACTTGCTTCTGCCATTTTTATTTCCTCCTAAAACTTATGTATTCTACTGTTCCAAATGAGTCTGAAACCCTTTATCACTGGAAATCGTCTATTCCCTGATGAAGGGTGGGAACGGAGCAGGCCAGCGGGGTCCTGGAACAATCCGTACAGCCCATGGTCTCCACCTCCTTCTTTCCCTCGGATCCTCCGTCCGTGCTGACATTTACGTGTCCCACGCCCTGAGAGAAACCTCCGTCAAGCTGCGCCACAAGATCCTGTATCATCTGTTCTTCCGTCATGGCCTGTCCTCCTTGTCTCATACGTCACACCTTCGGTGTGCCTCCTTCCCCGGTGGGGAAGGCACTCATCCGCAACTGTTTACTTCTTTGCAAGATCCACTTCGATATCGCCTGCAAACACCTGATCCTCCTTGCCGAGAGCGCCGGGGATGATGGTGAAGGTATTGGAGATACCGTCCTGGCTGTCGTTGAAAGGCAGCTTTGCCACAGAGCTCAGGGAAGCTACGGCACCGTGGGTGTCACGGCCGTGCAGCGGGTTGGCTCCGGGTGCGAAAGGCTGTCCCTTGCGGCGTCCGTCGGGAGTATTGCCGGTAGCCTTACCATAGGTCACGTTTGAGGTGATGGTAAGCACGGACATGGTCGGGAAGCCGTTCCTGTAGGTGTGGTGACGACGGATCATCATCATGAACTTGCTGACAAGGTCATGTGCGATCTGGTCTACACGGTCATCATCATTACCGTACTTGGGGAACTCGCCGGTGGTCTCAAAGTCTACTATTATGCCGTCCTCATCACGGATAGGCTTAACGGTAGCATACTTGATGGCGCTGAGGGAGTCGGCAACGACCGACAGACCTGCCATACCGGTTGCGAAGTAGCGGCGTACGTCTCTGTCATGCAGAGCCATCTGTGCGCGCTCATAGCAGTACTTGTCATGCATGTAGTGGATAACGTTGAGGGTATTTACATACACATCAGCAAGCCACTCCATCATGTCCTCGAACATGGGCATGAACTTATCGTATTCGATAACATCGCCTTCGTACTTGCGGTACTTGGGGCCGACCTGCTTCTTGGAAACCTCGTCACACCGCCGTTAAGAGCATAGAGCATGCACTTTGCAAGGTTTGCTCTTGCGCCGAAGAACTGCATCTCCTTACCGACTCTCATGGAGGATACACAGCATGCGATAGCGTAATCATCGCCGTGGGTAACTCTCATCAGATCGTCGTTCTCATACTGGATGGAAGAGCTCTTGATGGACATCTTAGCGCAGAACTCTTTCCAGGGTCTGGGCAGTCTGGTTGACCACAGAACTGTCAGGTTGGGCTCGGGAGCTGCACCAAGGTTGTTCAGTGTATTCATATAACGGAAGCTGGTCTTGGTGACCATGTGACGTCCGTCAACACCTACGCCGCCCAGAGACTCGGTAACCCATACGGGATCGCCGGCGAAGATCTGGTTGTACTCAGGTGTACGTGCGAACTTCACGCAGCGGAGCTTCATGATGAAGTGATCAACGAACTCCTGGATCTCTTCCTCAGTAAACTTGCCGTTCTTAAGGTCACGCTCTGCGTAGCAGTCGATGAAGGTAGAAGTACGGCCAAGGCTCAT
>JAFWWB010000088.1 GCA_017518185.1 Lachnospiraceae bacterium | reverse complement strand
TGGGCTTTGGAGATGATATCCGTGATATGATCAGTTTCATTCCATTTTATTTTCTTGTAGACCGGTATGATGGTTGGAAGATGAACATTATTGGAAATATCACAATGTTCATACCGGTTGGGATCGTATGGCCAATATGTTTTAGCAGACTTGATACGGTTAGAAAAACAATATTTGCAGGGGCCGGGTTTACTCTACTTATCGAAATGACTCAGCTCTTTTGCCTCCCGAGTTTGCCACTTAAAAAGGTAGAACCGGAGTCCTGTTGGGCTCCGGTTCCTTGATGTGAGCGCTAAAACGTAGTATTTCTAATGCTTTTCGGTTTTTGAGAAAATGTACCTACTTTTAAGTACCTACGTGAAAATCTTCGTTCCGGTCTTGATTTCTTTCAATTCAGTCCTGCGATATAGTTTGGCCGGAATCTCGATGTTGAATGCTTTCAGGATCAGTGACAGATCCGGGTCATCCACATCCATAAATCGATAAAGATCGTCTGGAAGGGCATCCACTTTCCACTTGTTCAGGGCTGCTTGTATGCGTTCTCCGCTCATTCCTACGTTCCAGTAAACGTCATCTTTTTTATTTATCGCCAGATCCCGGATGTGTTTCTGAATGATCCGCATCATAACCAGTGCGATCATGCAGGTGAGGAGATGGGCGTCTACGTGTTCCGGAGTTCGGACGTATAGCGGCCTGGTTTCCAGATCTCCCTTCATGACTCTGAACTGATCCTCTATCTGGGTCAGGCCATGGTATTTATCAATCACCGTTTTCGGATCCATCGTAAGCTCTGAGGTCACGATCTGGTAGTATCCCATTCCGTTTTTGTATTCCTTAACCTTTTCAAAATCGATAAATCCAAGGATATCGGAGGAATTTAGGACTTCGCCAGTCTTCTGGTTGACGTATTCTTTCTTCATGAACTTCTTAAGGGATTTTGCCTGAAGTGCGGTGATTCGGAACTTTGAAGGGCTTTTCTCCAGCTTCTCCAGAAAATCCAGGAACTTTTTGTTTTCGCGTTTACTCCGTTCCTCAAATTTTCTGCTCCAGTAAACAACCACCTGCTCCTCTACTTTACGGGAGTTGCCGTTCTCATCTTTGACAGTACGCTTTACTATCCGGGATTTATATTTAAAATCTGGGCTGACGATCGTATATCCTTCATCACCGTAAGTCCATTCTCGTTCCTTTCTTTTGCTTTTCAAAAGGCTTTTCGATATGATATATCCGTTCCCGGCATCCAGCAAATGCAGCAGGTTCATGTAATTGCAGATTCCTCTGTCCGCAATCATGATAAAACGGGAAAAATCCAAGCTGTCAATCGTTTTTTTCATTGCCGGACACAGGGTCAGATGATCAAGTGTGTTTCCCGGAAAAGACTCTATAGCGATCGGGATGCCCTCGTCATCCATGAAAAGGCCCATCTGGACAATCGGCTGGTGGCGTCCTTCTTTGCACACACCGTACTTGCGCTGTCCTTTTTCCAGGACATTTCCCTCTTCATCCAAGACATCGTCATCTGGATTTTCGATTTCGAAATAGAAGTTCGTCACGTCATAATAGATGACTTCAGGAGATCTTCCAGCTTTCTTTACAAGGCTGGTGTTCATCCGGCGGATGATCTTATCCTTGTTTTCGGCGATAAATGAAAGAGTATCGTAGACGTTATCCGGATTAAAATCTTTCAGGATCGGTTCATAGTAGTCTTCATTCTGGCGTACTGTGGCAGCTTTGGAAGCTGGGTTAAGAAGGCGTCCAAAGATGAGGAGTTTAGCAAATCCGTACACATCGTATTCTATCTTCGTAAATCCCTTGTAAGAGTAGAAGAAGTTCTGGAGTCCCAGTTCTTCAAGGATACGTTCAAGGAGGAGATGGCAGAAAAGTTTTGGATGGCCAAAACAGTCAGAGCTGCCTTCGTGGATATTGAAGCGATAGATCCCGGAGGTCTTTTTATCATCGCAGTAGGGAAGAAGTGAGGGAATCAGTGGTGTGCCGGCCTTAAAGGATTTCTTGAGACGTTCAACAAAATCCGGCTGGCCGTCATCGTAGCGGTCAACAGGACCAATATTTAGCAAAACATGCTTTGTAGAAACCATGTCCCCATTCTTATTTTGTTTTCTAACGGCATGGACGAGTCGGAGATATGGTTTGCCGTTGTTTTTGATTTGTTCAATGAACATAGATGCACCTCGTACAGTCAAATATAACGATATACCTACAGCACAATCATAGCATAAAGACATAAAAAAAGCAAGGGGAAACCTTGCAAAATCAAACATTTTTTGAAGTTTTATCAGTAACAGATCATATGATTAAGTGGCAAACTCGGGAGGCCTGGGGCGAGATCGCCCGTTTTCTGAAAGTCATCTGGCAAAAATAATATTTTCCCAAACAGTTGACATTATTCCCTGACCGTGCTATTTTATATCCAGATGTTAGCACTCTGATACATTGAGTGCTAATAACCGGAGAGAAGAGGAGCACTGTATGAAAGCGTCTGAAGTACAGGAACAACTTGACGAGAGAAAACAGAAGATCCTGTATGCCATCATACGCAATTATCTGGAGACAGGCGAGCCCGTGGGCAGCCGTACCATCTCCAAATATACGGATCTTAACTTAAGCTCCGCCACCATCCGCAACGAGATGTCCGACCTGGAGGAGATGGGCCTGATAATCCAGCCCCACACCTCTGCCGGCCGCATCCCCACGGACAAGGCATACAGGCTTTACGTGGACAGCCTGATGGAGGAGAAGGACAGGGAGATAGAAGACCTGAAGGGCGTGCTGAAAGCAACCGAAGCCAAGATGGACAAGGTGCTGAAGAACGTGGCCAGCGTCATTGCGGACCGCACGAATTACGCCACCGTGGTCTCGGCCCCCAGGATCGCCGGCAACCGTCTGAAGTTCATCCAGCTCTCGAAAGTAGATGAGCATCAGGTGCTTGCGGTCATAGTGCTGGAGGGCAACCTGATCCGCAACCAGATGATAGAGATAGCCGAGCCCATTGATGAGGAGACCATGCTGAAGCTGAACATCCTCCTCAATACCCATCTGAACGGGCTGGCCATGGAAGAGATAAACCTGGGCATGATAAGCGCCCTGAAGCAGCAGGCCGGTGTGCACGGTAGCATCGTGGGAAACGTCATCGATGCGGTGGCGGCGGCCATAAACGGCGAAGAGGATCTGGAGATCTACACCAGCGGTACCAACAACATCCTCCGCTATCCTGAGCTTGCGGATAAGGAAAAGGCCGGTGAGCTGATACAGACCTTCGAGGAGAAGGAAGCTCTGGCAAAGCTTGCAACGGAGACCCTTACGGGGGAGGAGAACACGGGGATACAGGTCATCATAGGCAACGAATCCCCCATAGATTCCATGAAGGACTGCAGCGTGGTCACGGCCACCTACGAGCTGGGAGAAGGAATGCGCGGCAGCATCGCCATAGTGGGACCCAAGCGAATGGATTACGAGAAGGTCGTGGGAACCTTAAGGACGATGATGAACGAGCTTGAAAGGATATACAGGAAGGATGGGAGGTAGACAGGCATGACCGAGAAGAAGAAGAAAGACGTGAGCCTGAAGGAAGAAAAGAAAGCCGAAAAGAAAGAGGCTGAGGTAAAGGAAGAGACGGCGGAGGCCGCAGGGGAAACGGAGGAGACCGCAGCTGAGGCAGCGGCGGAAGAGGCCGGAGAAGCTTCCGGAGAAACTCCCGAAAAGGCTGAAGATAAAGGCGATAAGGAAAAGTCTAAGATAGACGAGCTGAATGACAGGGTCATGAGGCAGATGGCGGAATTTGAGAATTACCGCAAGCGCACCGAAAAGGAAAAGGCCGCCATGTTCGAGACCGGCGCAAAGAGCGTTATCGAAAAGCTCCTGCCGGTGGTGGACAATTTCGAGAGAGGCCTTGCAGGGCTTACCGATGAAGGAAAGAAGGATCCCTTCGCGGAAGGCATGCAGAGGATATACAAGCAGCTGATGGACGAGCTGGAAAAGCTGGAAGTAAAGCCCATCGAGGCTGTAGGAAAGGAATTCGATCCCAACCTTCACAACGCGGTAATGCATGTGGAGGATGAGGAAGCGCCGGATAACACGGTAGTCGAGGAACTGCAGAAAGGCTACACCTACCGCGAATCCGTAGTACGCCACAGTATGGTGAAGGTGGCAAATTAACCCGCACACAGTCATCCTTAGAAATGAGGTAAAGGTATGGCTCCATTTACCGGTATTTTCAAAAAAAAGCATGAGGCGAAATACTCCGGCGATATCACCGGGCAGCAGACACCCGAGCTTGTCGAAAAGCAGGGCTTTGTAAGCAGGGCTTACCGGAACGTACAGCAGACCCCCGCCACCAGCTTCAGGCAGGCGCTGAAGGATGACCACACCGCGGCCCAGTACCGGCTGACGGAGACCGAGATCTCCCTCTACCAGCGCCGTTATACCGAAGCCACCGCCCAGGTGAACCTCACCGGTGTGGGCCAGGAGCTCCAGACAGCCGTAAGCGCCGAGGTGATAAAGCATCACCGGGAGCACGAGCTGGAAGGCAAGGGTTATATCGAAAGGAAGAAGATACAGGAGCAGATAGATAACGAACAGGAGGCGCACTACAACACCATAAAGGCGAATGCCGGCAAGCAGTTCGTTCAGGTGGATGAGCTGAGGAACGGCTGGATACGTGAGCACATCCTGAAGAAGAAGGTCACGCTGAAGTACGGGAAAGATAAGGAAGAGGTTGAGCAGCAGGAGCTGATGAAGCGTGTTGCCCAGGGCGACCTCGCAAACCTCTCGAAACTGGATCCCGCACTCAGGAGCATGGTGGCAAAAGCCTATATGGAGAAGCTGAACGTCGATGTTGAAGGACAGCTTGATCCGGAAAGCCTGGTGAACGCCCTCTTTAAGGACAAAGGCGTTTCGGCACTGATGAACCCGGTCTTCAGGATAGGCGTATCGATACTGATGAACGGCGGGGGGCCTCTCCAGAACGCAAAGTTCGCAAACAAGAATGCGGCATTCTGGAAAGAGGTTGAGGATCTCTGCAACCAGCGCATAATGAGCGCGACCATATATACCGGTCCCGATGAGCCCGTAGAAGGTGACCAGCCTGATGCGGTGCTCCAGAACCACAGGGCACAGATCTTTATCGCCAAGACCCTTTTGGCAGCGCATCTCGGCGGCATGAAGATGGTGACCACCCGCGACAAGGTCAGGGATGAGCGGCCCTGGGAAGGCGGCGTTGCATCGGCCTTCGCGCACTGTTCAAGAGTGGGCTTTACCCTTCCGGGACAGACGAAGAGCCTTGATTATTTCGCCGGCTCCAACCATGGTCTGGGAGCGGGCTTTTACGAAAGGGATGCGGCGACCCATTCACTGAAGAAGAAGAGCCGCAATACCGACGGAAAGATGGTCGAGAAAAAGACCTTTGCCACCTTCTCCGGCCAGCAGGGCTTCAACGTGGCTGTAGGAGGCTACGGCAACGAGGGTATCCCCGGAAAGGGAGGGGAATACCGCAAGATAAGGAACGACGGTACCTGCGGGCATATCTTCATGCATGTGCAGGAGGGAAATAAAGATGAATTCAGCGGCCTGCTCATAGGCTTCGAGAGCGATGCACCGGGCTACACCAACCAGACCGGACATACCCACAAGCTGGGCAACGGAGAGTTCGCCTCCAGCTTCGGCGGCATGAGGCAGGACGAGATAGGCGATAAGTACGGCGGCCGCATGGTCGATCTTTCAGGCATCGAGGCGAAGGTATTCGAAGAAAAGATGGCAAGGCTTGAGGGAAAGATGTACACCCTCTTCGGCTACATAAAGGATCAGAAAAAGGGCGGTGCGGCGGCAAAGAAAGCCGAGAAGGCACAGAGCGAGCTGATGTTCATGGCGGATATGCTGAGCGGAAGGCTCATGACGCCTGAGGAAATGGACAGGGTGCTGTCGGGAGATTGGTAGTATGGAGTTTGCAAGGATAAGTCCGGAAAATGCAGCAGCCTTCCACACCATGATACGTGAAGAAGCGTATCCCTTCCTGATGGACAGCAATGTCATAGGGATAGGCCTTGTGGACGATCACAGGGAAGCAGCCGGAGCCGTGGTGGCCAGAGTGGATGACGAAGGCGTGGCAGAGCTCATGTCCGTATGTGTGGCGAAAGCCTACCGCAGAAAAGGTTACGGCACCGAGCTCCTGGTGGAGCTGGCGGATGTGCTGGTCTACGATGACAGGGCATGGCGCTTCAAGTGTGATTTCGCCGAGAAAAAGGGCAGCGACGGCTTCAGGAAGTTCTTAAAGAGCCTGGGCTTCAATATCTCGAAGAACGAGGAGATCTGCTACATGACCAGCACGAAGAAGATGGCAAAGATCCCCGAGCTCCAGAACAGAAAGCCCAGATGCATCGCCTATAAGGACATGACGGAAATACAGAAAAAGCAGCTTTACGGAAGGGGCATGGATCTGAAGCCCCTGATGGACAAAGATCTCGTGGACGGCAATATCTCCTGCGTAAAGCTGAGGAACGGCAGGGTTTCGGGCTGCCTGATCTTCGTAAGGGTTTACGAGAATAAGGCCCTGATGATACAGTGGGCTGAGAACAGCAGGGAATATCCCCTGGATGCCCTGAGGATGTTTTCCTTCGCGGCTGAGGTCGCCGGGCGCTTCCGTAAAGACCTTCCGGTTTACGTACCGGCGCTGAACACCAGATCCGCAAAGCTTGCGGACAGGCTGCTGAAAAAATACAGTGAAGTAGTCGAGCAGGGCTACAGTGCATATCTGAACCTGTCCGAAGACGATACAGAAGAATAAAAACAATACCCAAAAGGAGGACAAGATTATGGGAAAGATAATAGGTATTGACCTTGGAACGACAAACAGCTGCGTAGCAGTGATGGAGGGCGGACAGCCCACAGTCATAAGCAACGCCGAAGGCGCGCGTACCACCCCTTCAGTGGTGGCCTTCACCAAGAACGGTGAGCGTCTCGTAGGTGAGCCTGCAAAGCGTCAGGCCGTGACCAACGCCGACAACACCATCTCCTCTATCAAGAGGGATATGGGTACCGACAGGGGCCGCACCATAGACGGCAAGAAGTATTCACCCCAGCAGATCAGCGCAATGATACTGCAGAAGCTCAAGGGCGATGCCGAGAATTACCTCGGCGAGAAGGTGACGGAAGCAGTCATCACCGTGCCTGCATATTTCAACGATGCACAGCGTCAGGCTACCAAGGATGCCGGCAAGATCGCAGGTCTTGATGTTAAGCGTATCATCAACGAGCCTACGGCAGCAGCCCTTGCATACGGCCTTGATAACGAGAAAGAGCAGAAGATAATGGTATACGACCTGGGCGGCGGTACCTTCGATGTCTCTGTCATAGAGATAGGCGAGGGTGTCATCGAGGTTCTGGCCACCAGCGGAAATAACCGTCTGGGCGGTGATGACTTCGACCAGCGTATCACCGACTGGATGCTGAAGGAGTTCAAGAACACCGAAGGCGTTGATCTCTCCGGCGACAAGATGGCTATGCAGAGACTGAAGGAAGCTGCAGAGAAGGCAAAGAAGGAGCTTTCCGCTTCCACCACCACCAACATCAACCTGCCTTTCATCACCGCAACGGCAGAGGGCCCCAAGCATCTGGATATGAACCTCACCAGGGCTAAGTTCGAGGAGCTGATCCATGATCTTATCGAGGCTACCGCAGAGCCCGTCCGCAATGCACTCAAGGACGCAGGCCTGAATCCTTCCGACCTCGGACAGGTGCTGCTGGTAGGCGGTTCCACCCGTGTGCCCGCTGTTGTTGATAAGGTAAGACAGCTCACCGGCAAGGAGCCCAGCAAGAGCCTGAATCCCGATGAGTGCGTGGCTCTCGGAGCTTCCATCCAGGGCGGCAAGCTGGCGGGCGATGCAGGTGCAGGCGAGATCCTTCTGCTGGATGTCACCCCGCTTTCACTTTCCATCGAGACCATGGGCGGCGTGGCTACCAGACTCATCGAGAGAAATACCACCATCCCCACCAAGCACAGCCAGGTGTTCTCCACCGCTGCGGATAATCAGACAGCCGTGGACATCAACGTTGTACAGGGTGAGCGCCAGTTCGCAAAGGATAACAAGAGCCTCGGCCAGTTCCGTCTGGACGGCATCCCTCCCGCAAGGCGCGGCGTGCCTCAGATCGAGGTTACCTTCGATATAGATGCAAACGGTATAGTCAACGTGTCCGCTAAGGACCTTGGCACAGGCAAGGAGCAGCATATCACCATCACCGCAGGCTCCAACATGAGCGATGACGAGATCGACCGCGCTGTGAAGGAAGCTGCAGAGTACGAGGCACAGGACAAGAAGCGCAAGGAAGCCATCGATACCCGCAACGAGGCCGATTCCATGGTATTCCAGGTTGAGAAGGCCCTGAACGAGGTCGGCGACAAGATCGACGCATCCGAGAAGAGCGCTCTCGAGAGTGAGCTCCAGAGCCTGAAGAGCCTGCTGGAGAGCACAAAGGATCAGGAGCTTACCGAGGATCAGGTAGGCCAGATCAAGGCAGCGCAGGAGAAGATGATGGAGAAGGCCCAGAGTCTCTTTACCAAGATGTATGAGAATATGGGCGGCGCCGCAGGTGCAGGTGCAGGAGCAGGCGCAGGCGCGGGCTTCGATCCCAACCAGTTCGCAGGCGGCGGAGCAGGTGCGGGAGCAGGCAGCGGAGCATCCTCCAATCCCGCCGACGACATAATCGACGGTGATTTTAAGGAGATTTAATCCGATAGAAATGTCATCCCGAGCGTAGCGGAGCCCACAGAACAGTGTCATCCCGAGCGGAGCGAAGCGTAGTCGAGGGATCTTTTTACCGGAATACACTATAACTGTAAGTAACTAGAGAAAGAAGTGACCCAAAGTGGCAGATAAGAGAGATTATTACGAGATACTGGGTGTTGAGAAGGGTGCTGACGACGCTACCATAAAGGCGGCCTACCGTAAGCTTGCCAAGAAGTATCATCCCGACATGAACCCTGGCGACAAGGAAGCCGAAGCAAAATTCAAAAAGGCATCGGAGGCTTACGGCGTCCTCTCGGATCCCGAGAAGCGCAAGCAGTACGACCAGTTCGGGCATGCGGCCTTCGAAGGCGGTATGGGCGGAGGCAATCCCTTCGGGGGCTTCAGCTCCATGGACTTTACGGATATATTCGGTGATATATTCGGCGATATATTCGGCGGCAGCAGGCGCAGGGGCGGCGGTACAGGCCCTGCAAAGGGCGCCAACGTCCGCGCTGTGGCCAGGATGACCTTCGAGGAGGCGGTCTTCGGCTGCACCAAAGAGGTGGAGCTTACCGTTAAGGAGACCTGCACCACCTGTAACGGCACCGGCGCAAGGCCGGGCACCAGCGTGGATACCTGTACCAAGTGCGGCGGCAAGGGACGGGTGGTGTTCTCACAGCAGTCTCTCTTCGGAGTGATGCAGAACGTGCAGGCCTGCCCCGACTGCGGAGGCACCGGAAAGGTGATCCGTGATAAATGCCCTTCCTGCCACGGCGGTGGCTATGTACCCATGAGGAAAAAGATCCCCGTGGAGTTCCCGGCCGGTGTGGACAACGGCCAGTGCAAGCGCATCAGCGGCCTGGGTGAACCCGGGACCAACGGCGGGCCGAGGGGAGACGCTCTGGTGGAGGCTGTCGTGGCCAATCATCCCATCTTCCAGAGGGAGGATCAGAACATCTTTTCCACAGTGCCCATTTCCTATGCTGTGGCTGCACTGGGCGGCGAGATAGTGATAGATACGGTGGACGGGCCGGTCACCTACGAGGTGAAGCCCGGGACCACCACGGATACGAGAGTGCGCTTAAAGGGCAAGGGAGTTCCGTTCCTCCGGGATCCCAAGACCAGAGGAGACCATTACGTACTGCTTGTGATACAGGTCCCGCTCCATATGAGCGCAAAGGCAAAGGAGCTGCTGAGACAATTCGATGCCGAATGCGGAGACTCCCTCCATGCGGCGGAGCGCTTCCGGGCCGAGCGGAACGGTGATATATCTGATGCCGGCAAAAAGAAAAAGAGAAAACTGTTTTAAAAATTTTATAACCAGGAGGTAGAGAGTATGAAGTATGTATGTTCTGTCTGCGGCTATGTCCATGAGGGAGACAATCCCCCTGCAGAATGCCCCATCTGCCATGCACCGGCAGAGAAGTTCAAGGCACAGTCAGGTGAGCTGACCTGGGCTTCAGAGCATGTTGTAGGAGTAGCCAAGGGTGTTCCGGAGGACATCCTTAAGGATCTCCGCTCCAATTTCGAGGGCGAGTGCTCCGAAGTAGGCATGTATCTCGCTATGGCAAGGGTCGCTTTCCGCGAGGGTTATCCCGAGATCGGCCTGTATTACGAAAAGGCTGCATACGAAGAGGCCGAACATGCAGCGAAGTTTGCCGAGCTGCTGGGTGAGGTGGTCACCGATTCCACCAAAAAGAATCTCGAGCTCCGGGTTGATGCCGAGAACGGCGCTACGGCAGGCAAGACTGACCTTGCTAAGCGTGCGAAGGAGCTGAACCTGGATGCGATCCATGACACGGTTCACGAGATGGCAAGGGATGAAGCAAGACACGGCAAGGCTTTCAAGGGCCTGCTGGACAGATATTTCGGCTAAAAAGATGTACAGCGTAAGGCAGATCTTTAAACGAAGTGCAGTGATAGAGCGCGAGGGCCCGGGACGGTATTTCAGTCCCGAGCCTTATCGCGTTTTTCTTGATGGTGAGTTTCTTTTTGAAACCGACAGAAACGTGATCACCGTTGACGGCCTTGAACCTGACAGGGCTTATGAGCTTTCCTTTGAGCCGGGAAATGAAAAGATTGGCTTTACCACAAGGCATGAGAGCTTCCTTCTGGAGGTCTCCGCCTTCGGAGCCGTGGGAGACGGTGTGCATGATGACACTGCCGCTCTCCAGGCGGCGATAATGGCCTGCCCGGAAGAGGGCACGGTGCATATATCAAAGGGGACGTATATTACGGGCCCCCTGTTCCTTAAGAGCAATATGAGCTTCTGGGTGGACGAGGGCGCCACCATCCTCGGCTTTGCCGACAGGAGCAGATATCCGGTGCTTCCGGGTATCATAAGAAATCTTTACGATAACGACATAGAATACAATATAGCTTCCTGGGAGGGGAACCCTCTGGATTCCTTTGCCTCCCTGATAACGGTGCTTAACGCCGAAGGCGTGGACATCTTCGGCAGGGGCACCATAGACGGCAACGCCGCCGCGGGAGACTGGTGGCAGGACGTGCGTACGAAGCGCACAGCCTGGAGACCCAAGCTCCTTTCCATAATAAATTCGAAGGATATCAGGCTCTGCGGGCTGCATTTCAGGAATTCGCCCTGCTGGGCCCTGCATCCATATTATTCCGACAGGCTCGGATTCTTTGACCTGGATATTGAAAATCCGGCGGATTCCCCCAATACGGACGGCTTCGATCCCGAGAGCTGCAGGGACGTGCTGCTGCTGGGAACCCGCATCTCCGTTGGGGATGACTGCATAGCCATCAAGAGCGGCAAGCTCTACATGGCAAAGTATCATCATAAAGAGACGGAAAATATCACCGTACGCAACTGCCTCCTTGAGAGCGGCCACGGTTCCGTTACCGTAGGCAGCGAGGTGGCCGGAGGCGTAAAGAATGTGCATGTATCGAAGTGCATCTTCCGTGGCACCGACAGGGGCGTGCGGATAAAGACCAGAAGGGGCAGGGGCGAACGCTCCGTGCTGGAAGGCCTTCTTTTTGAAGATATAACTATGGACGGGGTGCATATGCCCGTCACCATGAACATGTTTTATTTCTGCGATCCGGACGGACATTCCTCCTATGTGCAGGACCAGTCCCCGGCTCCCGTGGATTTCCGTACGCCGAAGATAGGCGGCATAGAACTGCGTAATGCGGACTGCAGCGGCGTGGACGCAAGCCTGGTCTGCGCATACGGTCTTCCCGAGGCTCCCATCGGAAGGATAAGCTTAAAGGATATCAGGGCTGAATATCTTCCGGAGGAAAAGAGGACGCCCCAGTGTCCCATAATGATGGACGGTTTCCCGAAGCTTTCCGGCCGCAGTCTCGTACTTAAGAACGTGAAGGAGCTGGATATAGAAAACGTGAGCATAAAAGGCTCCGCCGACACCGCTCCCGATCTTACAGCTGTTGACAAAATAAGTACAACAGGTTTAGAGTACAATTGATATGTCATCCCGGGCTGCGCATGACGATGCACGTAATATGTCATCACAAGATGCGCATGACGACGCACGTAATATGTCATCACAAGATGCGCATGACGATGCACGTAATATGTCATCCCGGGCTGCGCATGACGACGCACGTAATATGTCATCCCGAGCGTAGCAGGCCGAAGGCCTGCGAAGTCGAGGGATCTTACAAAGCGAGGTATAAACACATGGAAACATCCGAAAAAAAGATCCGCACCATAGGCGTTCTCACCAGCGGAGGCGATTCTCCCGGAATGAACGCAGCCATCCGCGCCGTAGTGCGTAAGGCCATAGCCAACGGCCTGAGTGTAAAGGGTATAAAGAAGGGCTATCAGGGCCTGCTGAACGAAGAGATCATCGACATGGACAAGCGTTCCGTTTCCGAGACCATAGGCCTGGGCGGCACCATCCTGGGCACGGCCCGCTGCGCCGAATTCCGCACCGAAGAGGGCGTGAAGAAGGGCGCGGAGATCTGCCGCAAGCACGGCATCGACGGCATAGTGGTCATAGGCGGCGACGGCTCCTACAGGGGCGCCCAGAAGCTTGCCCATGAAGGCATAAACACTGTGGGCCTGCCCGGGACCATAGACCTGGACATCGCCTGCACTGACTATACCATAGGCTTCGATACCGCCATCAACACGGCCATGGAAGCCATCGACAAGGTAAGGGATACCTCTTCCTCCCACGAGCGCTGCTCCATCATCGAGGTCATGGGCCGCGGCGCCGGCTACATAGCTCTCTGGTGCGGCGTTGCAAACGGAGCGGAGGATATACTCCTTCCCGAGAAATATGATTACAACGAACAGCGCATAATCAACCATATAATCGAGAACCGCAAGCAGGGCAAGAAGCACCACATCATAATCAATGCCGAGGACATAGGCCACTCCACCTCCATGGCAAGACGTATAGAGGCAGCTACAGGCATGGAGACCAGGGCAACCATACTCGGCTACATGCAGCGCGGCGGTTCCCCCACCTGCAAGGACAGGTACTATGCTTCCATAATGGGGGCCATTGCGGCAGATCTCTTAAGCGCCGGCAAGAGCAACAGGGTTGTTGCCCAGAAGAACGGCCAGTTCGTGGATTTCGATATCGACGAGGCCCTGGCTATGGAAAAGAGCATCAACGAATATGAGTATGAGGTGAGCAAGATACTGTGATAAGCTCAGCCGCCAACGAAAGGATAAAGCACGCGGCGCTGCTCGGTAAAAAAGCATCGGCGCGGGAGGAGGAAAAGCTCTTCATCGCTGAGGGCGCCCGTCTCTTCGAGGAGATAGAGGATGGCCTGATAAGCGAGCTTTACCTGACGGAGGGCGGCCTTTCTCTTTTAAGGGAGAGAGGCAGCGCGGCACGGGCCGAGGAAATGCTCGCAAGTGAAAAGGCCTTCCTGGTAAAAGACGATGTCTTTGCTAAGATGTCGGATGTGGTAACCCCCCAGGGGGTGCTGGCTGTGGTTAAGCAGCGGGAGCATAGCTGGGAGGAGCTTATCCCCCCTGACAGGAAGCCCCTTATCATTATGCTTGAGGATCTGCGGGATCCGGGAAATCTCGGGACCGTCATGCGTTCCGCCGAAGCTGCGGGAGCCACAGGCGTGATACTCGGAGGCGACTGCGCCGATATCCACAGCCCCAAGGTGGTGCGCTCCACCATGGGAGCCCTCTTCCGTCTTCCCTTTATGAAGCTCAGGGACTTAAGCTTCTGCTTCGGCACTCTCCGTTCGAAGGGAGTAAAGATATACGCGGCAGCCATGGAAGGGGCGCAGTGCTTCAGCAAAGCGGATCTCACCGGCGGCTGCGCCTTCATCGTCGGCAACGAAGGAAAGGGCTTAAAGCCGGAGACCATTGCCGCGGCTGACGGCTGTCTCTTCATCCCCATGGCGGGGAAGACAGAGTCCCTGAACGCTTCCGTAAGCGCATCATTACTGTTATACGAAGCCGCCCGCCAGCGCGGCTACAACTGAGGACCGGTGCTGAGGACCTGTCCTCAGTTTTTTTTTGACACAAAATTCCTTGAGTGATATACTTTAATGGGTTTTTATCTTGAAACACAGCTTACTTCTTGAAACAAAAGGGAGGTAGATCATGAAAATAAGAAACCGGAAAGTAAACCGCCTGGTCACTGCGCTGATGACGCTTACACTCTGCGTGGGGGATCTGTCTGTCCCCAAAATTGATGCACACGCGGCGTGGGAGAAGACGATGACGGGCCTTAGCCTTGGCACCGGGTCCATCATCGATCCGAGGGGATATGACAGGCTCTGGTACATGGAGGAAGGCTCGCAACCCTGGAGCGGCTGCTATGTGTATTACGGAAATTATAATAATACTCCGCTCAAATACCGGGTATTGGATAACGATTCGGACGAGTTCGGAGTGAACGGCGGAAGCCTCCTTCTGGACTGCGACACTGTTATTAAGCAAATGCGCTTTGATGATGACAGCGTGGTGTGGGCTGACAGTGAGCTCAGGGCCTGGCTTAACGGCAGTGAATTCCTGAACAGTCCGGCTGTATTTACAGATGCCGAAAGGACGGCCATCGCGTCAAGCAGCAAGAGTGACAGATCAGCTAAAGATGTTGAGGGCTGGAGTACGTTTACGCCTCTTTCCCATGACCGTGTTTTCGTTCTGGATTATGCGGAAGTGATGAGGCGCGATTACGGTTATTATGATTATTCTCTTATTGATCCGGAGAATTCGTGGGGCACTTTCTGCAACAAAGAAGGGGGATATAATGGTTGCTATTGGCTGAGGTCAAAGGCGGAAGGAAATTATTCATACGACGGGGATGTTTATTCCTATGCAGATGTCGCATTTGTAGGCGGTGGCTTCGTAGATCATGGTCCTTACAGTGAATCGAGGGGAGGCGTGAGCCCTGTCTTTAACGTCAAGCGTTCATCCGTCATCTTTTCTTCCATGCTCAATGATCCGCCTGCGGATTTTGATCCGGCTGCTCCGCTTGAAGACTGGGATAATTGGTTCATTCCGGAATATAAGCTTACGCTTAAGGATGAAGGCCTGGCCATAGGCCCGTCCGTGGCCAGGAAAAGTGGCAATGGTTACGCATTATCGTATGGGGTCGTAGACAACAGCGATGCCGAGCCTGACAGGGTTTCTGTAGTGGTGACAGACGGCACATGGACGGACAAAGGCTGGAGCGATGGGGCGAAGCTGCTCCAGTATACAGAGCTTTCGAGGAATAAGAGTGAGTTTACGCTTAATGGCACGGGTATGTTTTCACTGGCTGGAAATGTGAAAGGTACCTGGGGCAAGGATTATCATGTATACATTCTGGCAGAGGATGTCAGGGGAGAAAAGGAGAGCGACCTTGCCAGTGCACCGGCAGAGGTAAGATTAACAGATACAGCAGGAATATGTAATGTAGCCTTTAAGCTTAAAGGTGCAGGCAGTGTCATTCCGAACCAGTTTGTGGAGAAGGGCGGAAAAGTGACGGAACCGGCAGCCGTGAAAGGATATGTTATCAAAGGCTGGTATACGGAAGAAGGCCTTGAGAATAAGTGGGATTTTGCTACAGATACGGTAGACGGCAGCAGTATGACTTTGTGGGCAGACTGGTCTGAAGCCCAATCTGCTTCTTATACCGTATCCTTTGATATGAACGGTCATGGCGGGACTGCGCCGGCAGCCCAGAGTGTTAAAGAAGGCGGAAAGGCCACGGAACCCACAGCTCCGACGGATGAAGACTATAATTTTGGCGGCTGGTTCAGAGAAAAGGCCTGTACGAACAGATGGGGCTTTAGCACTGATACTGTGGAGGACGATACCACGCTCTATGCAAAATGGACCCAAAAACCGGAAATCTATACCGTAACCTTTGATATGAACGGTGTAGACGGAAAAGCGCCGGAACCCCAGAGTGTCGAGGATGGCAGCCTTTTGACGACACCGAAGTATACGGAAGCAGCAGGATATACCTTTGGTGGCTGGTATAAAGATAAAGGATGTACGGAAAAGTGGGATTTTTCCGAAGACAGGGTATCGGGCAACACCACACTCTACGCAAGCTGGAAAAGAATAGAGGGCTATTGTGTAGTATCCTTTGATCTGAATGGTGTGAGCGTAAGCGGGAACGCACCGGAAAACAAGGGTGTTAAGGAAGGCAATACGGTTAAGGCACCGGCTGCTCCTACGGCAGAGGGCTATACCTTTGACGGCTGGTACAAGGAAAAGGAATGCACGAATGCATGGGATTTTGACACCGATACCGTAACGGCCGATACCAGGCTCTATGCAAAGTGGACTAAGATCGCAGGTGCCTGTATAGTATCCTTTGACCTGAATGATGTGAGCGGCACCGCACCGGAAGCCAAGAGTGTTGCAAAGGACGGAAAGGTGACGGAACCCACGGCTCCTGTAGCAGAGGGCTATACCTTTGACGGCTGGTACAAGGAAAAGGCATGCAAGAATGCCTGGGATTTTGACACCGATACCGTAACTGACGATATCACGCTCTACGCAAAATGGACCAAGAAAAGCGATCCCGATAACCCGGATATAAATGTCAGCGGCAACAGCGCTCTTGATCCCGTGCCTGTGATAACAGATGCCACCACCGAGCTGTGGCTGGTAAAGGGACAGAAGTTTACCCTGAAGGGCTGGAGCCTGGATGATCAGGATAGTACCAAACTGAAGGCTTATAAGAAGCTTATCAGTATGGCTAAGAACGGTAAGGTAAAGGTTAAGAATCCCGGAACGGCAGTGATAGTGAAGAAGGATGTGAGCGGAAACGTTGTACAGAGTATTTCCGTAAATATCTCAAAACCTGAACTGTCAAATAAGAAGCTTAAACTTGAAGCGGGTTCGAGCGGTAAAGATACCGGCAGCGTAGCGCTGAGAAATGCTGAAAATATTGCCGTATATTATTACAGTGCTTCTCCGGATGTGGCCGAGGTCGATCAGGACGGTAACGTAACGGCGCTGTCAAAGGGCAGTGCAAAGATCACGGTGTATGCGAACGGAGTGGCATATAATGCTACCGTGACCGTAAAGGAACCCACTGCAGTCAAAGAACGTACCCTGCATCTGGCAGCAGGCGCTCCCAAGACCGTAAAGCTGGCAGGAGTAAAGAAGACTGTCTGGGATTATGCCGAAGGAACCACCGAAGATGAGAAGGCGTTCGTAAGTATCAAGAATGCAAAGGTAACCGCAGGAAAGAATCCCGGAACCGTCACGCTGACAGCTAAGGGAGACCTGAGCAGCTATACCATGACTGTAAAGGTTGATGATATCTCCTTAAAAGAGGTACATGAGGATGATAAATATGACCTGAAAAAAATCAAGACGAATAAGTATAAGCTGGTCATAGCCGCAGGCGAGGAACTTACTCTGGACTATGTTGATCTGGATCAGCCGGTCGTCTACAGGAACAGCAATGCGGAGGCAGCATTTGTGGATGAAGACGGAAATGTGCAGGCAAGGACAAAGGGAAGCTGTAAGTTTACGGCCAAGATCGATGGCAAGACCGTAACCATCACAGTCAATGTAGTGTAAGAACCGGGACAACTTTTTAGTTCTCACGGCGCCGCCCTTACGTGGGGCGGCGCTTATCGTAAAAGGACCGGAACACCGGAGATATGCATGGGTAAGATCACGGGAGTAAAACTGAATAAAAAATATATGGCCCTGTGTATCGCTATCGCGGTGCTGTGCTTTATGCCCTGTCTGCTTGATATGCTGCGAGGCACGGCGCCTTATACCTATCATTCAGCTACGATCGTGGAGTGTCCCGAAATGCCTAAAGAGAGCGAGATCGCCGTCATACCCCTGTCAGGTAACGTTAAGGTCAGCCAGGGCTTTGTATGCAATATGGATCACATCGTGGAAATAATATTGCAGGGATGCTGTGAGGGCGTTGAGCTGACGGGAAATATCGTGGTCTCCCTGTATGACGATGAAAAGAACGAAATGCTGGAAAGCTGGGAAGCGCCTGTAAAAAAACTGGGGAAAGACCTGAAGATAGTATTCAGCGTAGGCAGCCCGTTTAAGTATGGGGATCTGCGAAACAGAAGCTTCAGACTGGATATAAGTACTGAGGGTATGAAAGACGGGGAAAACGTGTTGCTGTCTTATCTTCCTTCGGACTGGTATGAAAAGGGAAAACTGACAGTTGATAATGCTGAAGTGTGCGGCGACCTGGTCATGGTGGTCTCGGGCTGCAGTGAGCCCTCCGACATGAGGATGTCAAAGTGGTTCATGTGTTTTTATATCGCGTTATTCGCGGAATGGACAGCTTATGTGATGTACCGGCGTTTTTGGAAAAACGCTGCCGTAAAAGAGCAGGTCACAAATGAAAAAGCATAAAGCGGAAAAGAACAGCTGTAAAGCGATGAAAAACATATCCTGGCTGCGTCCTGCTGTGGGAGCGGTTCTGATAAACCTGTTCCTGCTCCTTATGATGCTCAGGCTTCTCGGCGAAAGACCGATAGACCTACTTAAGGAGTATTACACCGACAGACAGGAGTTTGAAGAGAAGACCGAGGTATACGGCGGTCACAAGTTCAGACATGAGTTTATCTGTCTCGGGGAAGAGGACTGCTTTGAACTTCACATGGATGCAAAAGACTATCTCGGTACATTTGAGGTCAGTCTTATAAATGCTTCCGGAGAAACGCTCAGGTCCTGGACTACCGATAAGATGAGGATACTTGATACGAAACAGGGAAAAGACAGGTGGATCTTCTTTGAGGCAGGCAAGGGGCTTTTGACAGAAGGAAACAAATACTGTATAGAGGTTTCCGCACGGGCATCGGATGAGGAAACGTCCGTCTTTGTCAGCGGCTTTTCCACCTACAGGAAAGAGCGGAATGATTTCGCGCTCATTGCCCTTGGGCTTCTTTTTATCACGGCGAATATCTGGTGGTTCAATATGGAGAAGCCAATTGAAAAATGGTCGTTCCCGATCCTTCTGGGAACGGGATTCATCATGTTTTTTATCATGGCACCTTCAAGCCAGACGGATGAAAATACACATTACTTCTCTGCACTTAAAGTATCAAATATGATGCTGGGCAGAGAAAACCTGAATGAGCTGGAAGGCGGCTATTATGACGGCCTTAAACAGCATTATAATTCCAATGAGTCGTTTCTGAAACTTAAACAGAACATCCTGACCCCGAAGGCGGAAGGCCGGGAAGATGACTTTATCTGCCGCAACTCTTTTTCCTTTGTACAGCCTGCGCCTTATCTGGTTTCGGGTACCGCCATCACCATAGGGCGGCTGCTGGGCCTGAATTATTACCTGACCTACTCCCTGGCCCGTCTTTTCAATCTTCTGGCATATGTCCTTATGGTATGGCTGGCGATCCGGCTGATGCCCTGCAACAAAGAACTGATGCTGATGGTGGGTATGATGCCTATGGCCATGCATCAGGCTGTGTCCCTCTCCTATGACGTTTTAGTGAACGGGCTTTGCCTTGTGTTCTTTGCTTATGTACTCAGGATCATAGCTGAAAAGAAAAACTTCAGCTGGAAAAACGCGCTGGTCTGCGCACTTATGCTCGCGACGCTTGGCCCTGTAAAAGTGGTATACTGCGCCATGTTCCTGCTGCTGTTCATGATACCTTCTAAAAATTTTAACGGACTTAAGGACAGACTGCTCAAATGTGTCCCGGTGATCGCATTTGCTGTTGCCATACTGGGGCTTACAAGACTGCCAGATATCGCCGGGCATGTCAGCGGAAGCGCTTTCGGGGAGACGAATACTTATTATGATATGAACTATATATTGAAGCAGCCCTTCGCTTTTTTGGAACTGCTGGCAGGGACCCTGAAACGATACGGCGAAAAATACCTTTTGGAGGCCGTCGGATGCAGTTTTGCGGGAACAACGGTGAACATCCCGGTTACTTATACCTGGGCATATCTCATAATGCTCGTATTAAACCAGCTGTTTCAGGAGAAAGGCTCCGTACCCGGGATCAGGCAGAAAGCCGTCGCTCTGGGAACCTCCGCTGTCATCATACTGGGCATACTGACAGCCATGACGATCTCTTATACGAAAGCCGGCAGCAGTTTTATAGACGGTGTACAGGGAAGATATTTCATCCCTGTTATGGCACCGGTACTTTACAGCCTGTCCGTGAGCAGGATACCGCTTAAGATCAACAGAAAGTATTTTACGGCTATAGCCTGGTTTGCTTATCTCGGAGTCATCGCCGGGATAATGAGCCGGATAAGATATTAGATCATACTATCGACGGATCGAAAAGGCGGCCAGATCGCCGGCATAACGCTCGACGGTTTCATAGACCACGATATCCGGATCACATTCCTGCAGGTCATCATAAGAGTAAGAATATTTATACCTGAGATAAGTATCATTAAACTGACTTCCCAGATATTCTGCCATCTGCGATGCAAAAGAATCCCTGATGACATAAAGACACCTGGGATCAGCTCCTGCCGCATGATAGCTGATCATTTTATAAAAGTCGTTCCGGGTGCATTTGAGATCATGCGTATCATATCCTTCAACTGTATATTCCCTGTCTGCAAAAAGCAGCTGCTCTTCAAGGCTTAACATTTCGGCAAGATCCCCCGAGTGTTTTTCTCCGCTTTTGACAGTGATGCTGTCAACCGGCGGCATCTCTATCCCCAGCTCCTTCATAAGTGCTGACGCGCCGATATATCCTCCGATCCTGTTCCAGTGCGAATCGGTCTTATAACATATGTTTTCCTTTACCTTTTCTTTTGCGGCCATCAGTTCGGCGCAGGGATATACGACGCGCAGATCCGTATTGTTCTTAAGATGTTCATAGATCTGCAGGGCGCCATAGTTATCCGCGGGTTTTCCGTATCTTTCCGGCATATATTCCGGATAGATGCGTTCCTTGTTCGGTACTATGAGTATTACAAATTCTCTTCCCTCTGACTCCATAAGATCGCGCATTTCCAAACAGTTCGCAGCAATGGCGTTCAGCTCGTCCTCAGAAAAAAGATTTGTCCCCTGGTAACAGCCGATGGGATCACCGTCATCTTCCCTGGTGTAAAACAGCCAGTTATCGGATCCGATCGCCACATGCTCACTGTTTGATCTTCCGAAACAGAAATAGTCGATCCCGGAATCCAGGGTGACCAGACTGTCCCTGAAGGGCAGGTTATCATTAAAGTATGAAGTGTAATCAGACGAAAAGCTTCCGTAAGTATCAAAAGTCAGCTCCGGTCTTTCCGCGGGCAGTCTTTTTTCGGGGGTTTCCGTATCAATGTTTTTTCCTGCAAAACCCCATATCACTTCAGATAAACATATGATCAGCGCAAATGCGGCCAGTATGATGATGCGACCTGCCTTTTTCTCTTTCATCGTTTCTCCTAGAATTGAAAATATATGAAGGGATTGTACGTGTCAGCCGCAATGGATGCCAGGCATAACAGCAGTATGCATACACAGTAAAGCGCTTCTATGACGGAACCATCCCACAGCTTTTTTAGCTTTCCGGGAGTGAGTGCTTTTATGATACCCATTCCTAAAAGCGCGCATATAAAGACAAACACGGTCTTCTTATCCATATATTTCCATAATGCCATTTCCGGGTTATTCCCGGGAAGTACCATTCTTGAGATATATGCGAGTCCGCTCAGGGTATCTCGGGCCCTGAACATGACCCATCCCATAATTACTATAAAGAAGGTGTAGACCACGGAAATGATCTTTGATCTGTCCAGCAGTTTCTTTAACCCGAGCTTCTCAAATATAATGAAGGAACAGTGAAACAGTCCCCAGATCACGAAGGACAGATCCGCACCGTGCCAGAGCCCTGTCAGAATGAAGACCAGCAGCAGATTGATACAGGTCCTGGCTGTTCCCTTCCTGCTTCCGCCTAAGGGTATATAAACATATTCCCTGAACCAGGAACCCAGCGAGATATGCCATCTTCTCCAGAATTCGGATATCGAACGGGACAGATACGGATAGCTGAAGTTTTCGGGGATAGTGAAGCCGAACATTTTTCCCAGACCGACAGCCATATCCGAATAGCCTGAAAAATCATAGTATATCTGAAGAGTGAATGTCAGTGCCCCTATCCAAGCGGTCTTAGTATCGAGGGTGGTGATATCAAAGGCATAAATGTGATCGGCACAGCTTCCGAGGACATCTGCGATCAGGACCTTTTTGCCGAGCCCGTAAATGAAGCGTTTGAATCCGTCCGATACGTCATTAAGCTTTATCGAACGGCTTTCGATCTGCCTGTTGATATCCCTGTACCTGACGATGGGGCCTGCTATCAGCTGCGGAAAGAATGAGATATATAAGCCTGTGTTCACTGGGTTCCGGGAAGCTTTTGTATTACCTTTATATATATCTATGATGTATGATAACGCCTGAAATGTGAAGAAGGATAATCCGACCGGCATCGCTGTTGCAGTAAACTTATAGAAGCAGAGTATCCCCAGATCACAGACTATGCCTGATATCAGAAGTATGTTCCGGGCTTTTCCTTTTGTCTTGGTCAGGCCAAGGCCGACGCTCCAGTTCAGCAGGATCGAAAATATCAGGAGCAGTACAAGATAAGGTTCGCCCCATGCATAAAATAATAAACTTGCTAAAAGCAGGAAAAAGTTTGAGAATCTTCCGGTAAACAGATTTCCGACAAATACTATCGGTAAAAACAGGAGCAGGAATACGGCCGAACTGAATATCATAAGTAATACCTCAACCCCGCTATATTAAATTATCCGGCCACCCCTGTCAAGGAGGATTGAACTAAATCCCCCGTTGTAGTAAAATACAGGATGGTTTTGTTCGTTTCCTATATTTTGGGAAAGGAGTGCCGGATCACCCGGCGGGGAAAAAAATGAAAATAGGATTTATCGGACTTGGAAACATGGCGGGAGCCATGATAGGAGGCCTTGTAAAGAACGGCCTTGTACCCTCCGGGAACATCTACGGTGCTGACGTTAACGCCGCCCTGGTAAAGTCCCGTGCGGAGGAATTCGGCATCGTCACAGGAAGCGACAACCGTGAGGTCGTAAAGGCGGTGGATTATCTGGTACTGGCTGTGAAGCCCCAGTTCGCACCTGAAGCGATAGAAGGCTTTAAGGACGCCCTTTCCGCCGATACGGTGGTCATCTCCATAATGGCCGGCAAGAGCCTTGAGTGGCTCCACGCTCATCTGGGAGCGGAGGTGAAATGCGTGCGTTGCATGCCCAACACCGCGGCTTTAGTCGGAGCGGCCATAACCGCAGTCACTCCCGATCCGTCCTTAAGTGAAGAGGAACTGGAGAACGCGCTGGATATCATCTCCTCCTTCGGCACGGCTTCCGTTGTCAGCGATAAGCTCATGGATGCCGTTGTGGGCGTCAGCGGTTCGGCTCCCGCATATGTGTTCATGTTTATAGAAGCAATGGCTGATGCAGCCGTGGAAGAGGGCATGCCCAGGGCGCAGGCCTATGAGTTCGCAGCAAAGGCGGTATACGGCAGCGCCAAGCTCATGATCGATTCCGGCAAGCATCCCGGTGAGCTGAAGGATATGGTCTGCTCGCCTGCCGGCACCACCATAGCCGCCGTTCGCGTCCTCGAGGAATGCGGTTTCCGCGGCGCGGTCATCGATGCGGTCGAGGCAGCCGCCGAGCGCTCAAGGCAGCTATGATACAGTAATCTTGTATACTTTATACATTTATAAGCCCTCCCCCCGGGGGGGCTTTTTTTCCTCTCAAAGTTGACAAATCATTCTCCCTGTGCTATCATCACCATACATTAAATTGTAACAATTTCGTAACAAGTTGACATAATTTTGTAACAACGTTATACATATTTGTAATAAATCTACACATATATGTAACAAGTTGCACAAAAACGGGGGTTGTCCCACAAGATATAGTGGTAAGAGGTGGTTTACATGAAAGAGAATGTTAAACTACAAAAGATAACGATCGCGATCCTGTCATCAGTGGCTATGCTCATGATGCTTATAGCATATGTTCCTTCGATGACCATGGAGACTTATGCTACCGAGCTTGAGAGCAGCGAGGTTCTTGTACAGGCTATCGCCGGTGCCGCCGAAGCAGTTGAGACAGGCACCACCCCCACCAGTGAAGAAGTTGCAATAATAGCCGAGGAGCAGGCAAATGCCTGGAAGGCTCCCGGAGCCCTTGTTATGGCAGATGTCAATACCGCAGTCAATGTACGTGCCGAGGCAGATGAGAATGCGGCGCTTGCAGGCGTGCTCTATAAGGACTGCGGCGGTTATATCGAGGAATATACCGATGAGTGGACCCTCATCACCACAGGTGATCTGAAGGGCTGGGTCAGCAATGACTACCTCCTTTTCGGAGATGAGGCTGAGGCTCTTGCGAAAGAGATAGGTACGGATCAGGCGTTTATCACCGCCGAGAATCTTCGCGTGAGAAAAGCTCCCGATGCCGAAGCTGATATCTACGGTCTTGTGAACAAGGGCGAGACCTACGAGGTCCTTTCACAGGAGAACGGCTGGGTCGAGATCGATTATGACGGCGAGAACGGCTATATCAGCGCTGACTACGCAGAGGTTGCTTTCCACGTAGGCGAGGGTGAGACGGTCGAGTCAATCCAGGCCAGGATGGAAGCCGAGAGGATAGCTAAGGAAAAGGCAGCAAAGGCTTCCAGGAAAGCCTCTTCCTCCGCAGCTACCGCAGCAAGAAAAGAGCAGTATTACGGCAAGTATGCAGCGGATGCATCCGATGTCGTGTTGCTGGGTGCACTTATACAGTGTGAAGCCGGAAACCAGCCTTACGAAGGCCAGGTCGCTGTAGGTGCGGTAGTCATGAACCGTGTACGCTGCGGCGCATATCCCAACACCATCTACGGCGTCATCTATGCGCCTTACCAGTTCACTCCCGCAGGTACGGGCCATGTGGATAAGCAGATAGCAGTGGGCGTGAATCCCAGCTGCCTGCAGGCCGCACAGGAAGCCCTTAACGGCTACTCCAACGTAGGAAACGCCATGTACTTCAGGCGGGCCGGCAAGCATGACGGCATAGTGATCGGCGCCCACGTCTTCTGGTAAAGAAAGTAATGCGGCGGCCGTAAGGCCGCTGTTTTTTTAATTGAAATACAGACTGAAATGTAGTATCATTCTTGTCATCCCGCACACAATGTCATCGCGGGCGGAGCAGGCCAACGGCCCGCACACAATGTCATCCCGGGCGGAGCAGGCCAACGGCCCGCACACAATGTCATCGCGGGCGGAGCAGGCCAACGGCCCGCACACAATGTCATCCCGAGCGAAGCGGGCGAAGCCCGCGAAGTCGAGGGATCTTATCAGGAGGAACCATGAACTTAAAAGGCAGAGACTTTCTCACACTCAGAGACTTCACCGCAGAGGAGATCCTCTATCTCACGGATCTCGCGGCCGATCTTAAAAAGAAGAAAAAGGAAGGCGTTCCCGTAGACCGCCTTCGCGGAAAAAATATAGCCCTTATTTTTGAAAAGACAAGCACCCGTACCCGCTGCTCCTTTGAAGTGGCAGCCCACGACCTGGGCATGGGCTGCACCTATCTGGATCCCAAGAGCTCCCAGATAGGAAAGAAGGAGAGCACGGCTGATACCGCCCGTGTACTTTCTTCCATGTTTGACGGCATAGAGTACCGCGGTTTCGGTCAGGAAAAGGTTGAAGAACTTGCGAAGTATTCCGCTGTTCCCGTCTGGAACGGCCTTACCAACGAATACCATCCCACCCAGATGCTGGCCGATCTCCTCACCATACGCGAGGTCTTCGGGGATCACAAGGGCCTTAAGCTCGCATATATGGGCGACGCCAGGTACAACACCGGCAATTCGCTTATGATACTTTGCACCAAGATGGGCATGCATTTTGCGGCAGCAGCGCCTGCGAAGTACTTCCCCGACCCCGCTCTTGTGGAGGTCTGCAGGGAGTACGCAAAGGAGAGCGGCGGTTCAGTCACTCTTACCGAGAGCGCCGAGGAAGCAGCAAAGGATGCGGATATCATCTACACCGACGTATGGGTCTCCATGGGCGAGCCCGATGAGATATGGGAAGAGCGCATCAGGGAACTCAGCCCCTACAAGGTGACGAAGGAGCTTATGTCCCATGCAAAGGACAGCGCCATTTTCCTCCACTGCCTCCCTGCCTTCCATGACCTTAAGACCGAGACCGGAAAAGAAAAGGGCGAGCAGTACGGCATACAGGATATGGAGGTCACCGACGAGGTCTTCGAAAGTCCTCAGTCAAAGGTCTTCCAGGAAGCCGAAAACCGCATGCACACCATAAAGGCTGTTATGGCGGCCACCCTGGGTTTCTGATATATGGCAGTAAGCATCAAGGCGGACATCTTAAGGGCCATCCGTGAGAGCACGGATTACGTCTCAGGTCAGGAGCTCTGCGACAGATACGGCGTGTCCCGTACCGCGGTATGGAAGGTCATCAAGCAGCTCCAGGCTGAGGGCTATGATATCGAGGCCGTGAACAACCGCGGTTACATGCTCTTAAGCTATCCCGATACTCTTTCCGGCAGCGAGCTCATGAGCCGCATGAAGACAAAATGGGCCGGAACAAAGGTCTACTTCAGGAAAGAGACCGAGTCTACCAATGAGGATGCAAAATATCTGGCGGAGGAAGGCATGGACCACGGCTCCCTTGTGGTAGCCGATGCCCAGACCGCGGGAAAAGGCCGCAGGGGCCGTGGCTGGGAATCCCCCGCAGGAGAAGGCATATTCATGTCCCTGATCCTCCGCCCGGATTTCTCACCGAACCGTGCCTCCATGCTCACCCTCCTCATGGCTGTCAGCGTGGCTGAGGTGCTCAGTAATCTCTACCAGGACCTGAAGGTCAACATCAAGTGGCCCAACGACGTCCTTATAAATGAGAAGAAGGTCTGCGGCATACTCACGGAGATGAGCGCAGAGCCGGATTTCATACATCATGTGGTCACCGGTGTGGGGATAAATGTCAACCAGAGCTCCTTCCCCGAAGGGATCGCGGATATCGCCACTTCGATAAAGCTGGAGCTTGGCGAGCGTGTTGACCGCGCCCAGATCATCGTTGGCGTGATGGAGTTTTTTGAGTATTATTTTGATATCTTCCGTCAGAGGCTGGATGTCTCTGATTTTGTGCATATCTATGACAGCTATCTGATCAACCGTGGCAGGGAGGTCAGGGTGCTTGATCCCAAGGGTGAATATGAAGGAAAAGCAGAGGGCATCAACGATAAGGGTGAGCTCATAGTGAGGCTTCCCGACGGGAGCGTAAGCTGTGTGGCCTCCGGAGAGGTGTCCGTAAGAGGTATTTACGGTTATGTCTGAAACTGATAACGGCCGCAGCGTTCTGTGCGGCGCCAACGCCTACGAGCAGAAATACTATTTCAACGAGGCGGAGTTCGGGAATCTTCCCGAGAGTATAAAAGAAGAGCTTCATGTGATCTGCGTCCTGTTTACCGAAGAGGTGGGAGGCATTATTACCATAGTCTTTGAGGACGACGGCAGCGTGTCCATGGACACCATAGCCGCAGATGAGGATTACCTGTATGACGAGGTCTCGGCCGGCCTTCTTGTCGGGCAGATCAGGCAGAAGCGCAGGGAGCTTTTTGAATCCCTGAGCCTGTATTACAGGGTGCTGGTAAAGCATGAGGATATTACGGAGGTGGAGTGATGCTTCTTGCTATAGATGTGGGAAATACAAATATTACCTTTGGAGCTTTCGACGGCAGCAGCCTTAAGTCGACCTTCCGTCTCATGACTGGAAGCGCAAGGACTTCCGATGAGTATGGCGGGATGACCCTTGGGCTTCTTAAGTATAACGGCATAGAGGTTGATGATATAAGCGGGGTCATCGTGGCTTCCGTTGTGCCAAACGTCATGCATGCACTGGTTGGCAGCATCGAGCGCTATCTGAATAAAAAGCCCATGATCGTGGGGCCCGGCCTTAAGACCGGCATACACATAGTTACCGAGAATCCTAAGGAGATCGGTCCGGACCGTATAGTGGACGCCGTAGGCGCCTATGAAAAATACGGCGGTCCCGTGCTGGTCATGGATTTCGGCACCGCCACCACCTACGACCTTATCAGCGAAAAAGGCGAATTCCTTGCGGGTATAACCGCACCCGGCATAAAGATAAGTGCCAAGGCCCTCTGGGAGGATACCGCAAAGCTGCCTGAGGTGGAGATAAAAAAGCCGGATTCCATCCTGGCCCAGAACACCATCACCAGTATGCAGGCGGGCCTTGTATACGGCCAGATAGGCCAGACGGAGTATATCATCAAAAAGGTTAAGGAAGAGGCCGGACTTGAGAACATGAAGGTGGTTGCCACCGGCGGTCTCGGTTCCATCATAGCCGATGAGACAAAGCTCATAGACGTGTATGACCGCATGCTGACGCTTGACGGCCTGCGCCTGATATACGAGAAGAACAGCGGAAGGGCATGAAGCCGTTAAACATAGGAAGCTTCAGCCTGGATATGCCGCTGATACTGGCTCCCATGGCGGGAGTCACGGATACGGCCTTCAGGCTCCTGTGCAGCGAAGCGGGAGCAGGCCTCTGCTGCATGGAAATGGTGAGCGCAAAGGCCATAACCTACCATAACAGGAATACCCGGGAGCTGATGGAGTCTGATCCGGAAGAAGGTCCCTTAAGTCTCCAGCTTTTCGGCTGTGAGCCGGATATAATGGCGGAAGCCGCCGGGATGATAGAAGATCTGCGCTTCGATCTGCTTGATATAAACATGGGCTGTCCTGTGCCTAAGGTCGTGAATAACGGCGAAGGCAGCGCCCTTATGAAGGATCCGGAGCTGGCCGCGGCCATAGTTAAAAAGGTGGCAGCAGCCGTGAAAAAGCCGGTGACAGTAAAGATACGCAAGGGCTACGATGAGGCCCACGTAAATGCCGTGGAAATGGCCAAACGTCTGGAAGACGCAGGAGCCGCCGCCATAGCGGTACACGGCAGGACCAGGGAGCAGTATTACTCCGGAAAGGCAGACTGGGAGATCATACGCCTTGTAAAGGAGGCTGTGAGCATTCCGGTCATAGCCAACGGCGATATAGATTCCCCTGAAGCTGCGGAGAAATGCCTTAAAGAGACAGGGGCTGACGGCATAATGATAGGCAGGGCCTCCAGAGGCAATCCCTGGATATTCAGGGAGCTGAGAACGTATTTCGAAAAGGGAGAAACGCTTCCGAAACCGGACGGGGCCGAAAAGGCAGCCATGATGCTGAAGCATGCAAAGCTTCTGGTAAAGTACAAGGGAAGCTATACCGGCATACACGAGATGCGTAAGCATGCGGGCTGGTATCTCACAGGATTTTCGGGTGCCGCGGAGCTCAGACGCCGCGCCTCGGAAATGGAGAGTCTCTCCGACCTGGAAGAGCTCTGCGCAAGCTTGACAGGACAGGCATAAATCCATATAATTAGATGTCCTTACGAAAACTATGTCATCCCGAGCGAAGGGCGCGCAGCATATATACATGTCATCCCGAGCGAAGGGCGCGCAGCATATATACATGTCATCCCGAGCGAAGGGCACGCAGCATATATACATGTCATCCCGAGCGTAGCGGGCGAAGCCCGCGAAGTCGAGGGATCTTATCACAAATCATACAGAAAGGCGGTCATTATCAATGGAAGAAACCAAGAACTATCTCACACGGGAAGGCTTAAGAAAGTACGAAGAAGAACTTCATGAGCGTAAATCCGTCCGCAGGAACGAGATCGCGCAGAAGATCAAGGAAGCCAGAGAGCAGGGCGACCTTTCCGAGAACGCCGAGTACGATGCAGCCAGAGACGAGCAGCGTGACAACGAGGCCCATATCGAGGTCATCGAGAATATACTGAAGAACGTGGAGGTCGTGGACAGCAGCTCCACCGGCGCAGGCTCCACAGTTACTTTCGGTTCCGCCGTACGTGTGCAGGATATCGAGCTTAACGAAGAAATGACCTATACCATAAAGGGTGCCAGCGAGGCAGACGTGCTGGCCGGCAGTATATCCAACGAGTCTCCTCTGGGAAGAGGCCTGCTTGGCGCAAAGACCGGAGATGTGGTAGAGATAGAGACTCCTGCGGGAATGCTGAAGTTCAAGATCCTCGAGATATTTGCGGAGAGTTGAGATGGCAGAGAATAACAATGCTCCTGCAGTGCAGGATATAAACCAGCTTAAGAAGGTCAGGAGAGAAAAGCTCGCAGCGCTGCAGGAAGCAGGCTGCGATCCTTTCGTGATAACCAAATATGACCAGACCCATCACACCGATGAGGTGATCAGTCTTTACGAAGCTCATGAGAAGGAGATCCTGAAGGATCACACCGAGCCTGAGCTTCCCCCCGAGCCCGCAGAAGGCGCCGATAACGAAACGGTCAGCGCATACCGTGCGGCAAAGAAGGCGGCTTACGAAGCAAGGCGCGCACTGCTTGATGCTTCTCCCGTCAATGTTTCCATTGCGGGCCGTATGATGTTCAAGCGCGTTATGGGCAAGGCCTCATTTGCGAATATCCGCGACCTTAAGGGCGATATCCAGATCTATGCGGCAAAGGATGCCCTGGGCGAGGATGCCTACGGCGAGTTCAAAAAGTCGGACATAGGCGATATCTACGGCGTAAAGGGCTATGCCTTCCGTACCATGACGGGTGAGGTTTCCATACATGCGACTGAAATGACTCTGCTTTCAAAGAGCATGCAGCCGCTGCCCGAGAAATTCCACGGCATGACCAATACCGATCTGCGTTACCGCCAGAGATACACGGATCTTATAATGAACAGCGACGTAAGGGATACCTTCGTCAAGCGTTCAAAGATAATAAGCACCATAAGGAGCTTTCTTGATGGAAAGGGCTTCATGGAGGTTGAGACCCCCATGCTGGTGGCCAACGCCGGCGGCGCTGCCGCAAGACCCTTCATGACCCATTTCAATGCGCTGGATGAGGATCTGAAGCTCCGTATATCCCTTGAGCTCTACCTGAAGCGCCTTATCGTGGGCGGCCTTGAGCGTGTCTACGAGATAGGCAGGGTATTCCGCAATGAGGGCGTGGATACAAGACACAATCCCGAGTTCACCCTGATGGAGCTCTATCAGGCATATACCGATTATCACGGCATGATGGACCTGACGGAGGAAATGTTCCGTCACCTGGCACAGACCGTGCTGGGCACCACCACCTTCAAGTACGGTGAGATCGAACTTGACTTCGGGAAGCCCTTTGAGCGCATCACCATGGCTGAGGCCGTGAAGAAATACTCCGGCGTAGATTTCGACGATCCCGCACAGGTTCCCGATGATGCAGCAGCAAAGAAGATCGCTAAAGAAAAGGGCGTTGAATACGAGGAGCGCCATAAGAAGGGCGACATCCTCAACCTCTTCTTCGAGGAGTTCTGCGAGGAGAAACTGCTCCAGCCCACCTTTGTGACGGACCATCCCATCGAGATCTCCCCGCTCACAAAGAAGAAGCCCGGCTATGAGGGCCATGTGGAGCGCTTTGAGCTCTTCATCAACGGCTGGGAGATGTGTAACGCCTACTCCGAGCTCAACGACCCCATCGACCAGCGCGAGCGCTTCGCGGCTCAGGACGCCAATGCGGCAGCAGGCGACGACGAAGCCGAGCACACCGACGAGGACTTCCTCAACGCCCTCGAGATCGGCATGCCCCCCACCGGCGGCATCGGCTACGGCATCGACCGCCTCGTCATGCTCCTCACCGACAGTCCGGCGATCAGGGACGTGCTGCTGTTCCCGACTTTGAAGAGCCTCAGCTGACGCAACCCTAGTAAACACAAGGGTTTGCGGACTTGACCGAAGATGAAAGTCATGCAAATGTACAGCAAAAATTCCAATCGAAATGAGCAGATATGCGGTAATATGAAGTTTCGATAGGTTTCCGGGAT
>JAFWWB010000087.1 GCA_017518185.1 Lachnospiraceae bacterium | reverse complement strand
GGTGGTGCAGCTTGCAGCGGAGATGATCTTGTCATCCTTGGTAAGGGTGGTATGGTTAACATTGTATACGATGGTAGGCAGATCATTGCCGGCGGGTGCGGAGATAACAACCTTCTTAGCGCCTGCATTGATGTGAGCCTGAGCCTTCTCCTTGGAGGTGTAGAAACCGGAGCACTCCAGAACTACGTCCACGCCAAGCTCGCCCCAGGGGCAATTGTTTGCATCGGGCTCTTTGTAGATCTTCAGGGTCTTTCCGTCAACAGTGATGGAATCCTCTCCTGCGCTGACGGTGTCAGCCAGAGCATACTTACCCTGGGAAGAGTCATACTTAAGAAGATGAGCCAGCATCTTGGGAGAAGTAAGATCGTTGATAGCAACTACCTCATATCCCTCTGCGCCGAACATCTGACGGAATGCAAGACGGCCGATACGACCAAAACCATTGATTGCTACTTTTACTGCCATTGTCAAATTCCTCCATAAATAATGTTTATGATGTGAATGTCTTCACGTACTGCCCTATTGTAGAACAAAGGCTTTCAAATTTCAAGGGGTGCGGCCTAAAAATTTTGGTGCCTTTCAGGGCCTTATCACTTACCGTAGCAGGGGAGATAATCCTCTGCGTAATGATCCCTGCTCATCTTCTGGAAGCTCACCATGAAATAGGTATATTCCGGCTTGGTCCAGCCCTTCACATAGTTGTTGTCATCCCAGGTAACATCGACAAAATACTCTGCGCCGTCCAGCACGATCCTGTTCCAGGCATGGTCGCCGCCGTTCGCATAGCCGTTGACCACTTCGCAGGGTATGCCGAGAACATACATGAAATAGTCAAAGGTTTCGGCATAAGCGTTGCAGACACCCAGATGGTATATCATGGGACCTTCTATATAATATGAGCGCTCAGGTATGGTACCCCTGTAAAAGTTTTCTATATCATAATCCGTATTGGCAATGAGCCAGTCATGCACAGCCTTGATACGGTCATACGCCGTGTTCTTTCCGGCGATGATAGACGGGATGTTGTTCAGGGCTATCAGCTTCGCATTGGCCTTTTCCGTTGTTGCATAGGCGTTAAGCCCCTGATAAACGCCCTTTGTCTTATAATGCTGCCAGAGCGCTTCCTTACTGTTCCCGACCGCAGCCGCAACCTGGGGATAGTCTGCGGCATACTGCGCATAGTTGAACAGAGCGGATTCATCCTCCCATGCAGCGTTGCGTCCGTAGCCGGATGCCCAGGATGAGCCTCCGTGGTATTCCAGGGATACCGAGCTTCCCTGCCATGTCAGTGTGGCATCTTCATAAAGGCTGTTGAACCACCACACACCCTTAAAGGCCTCTATCTTACAGTTAGCGATACGCTGTGCCAGTATCGCATTGGGATCCTGTGTCTGCTGCGTGGCGCTGTCCGCTCCCGCATAGGGAAGACGTCCCTCCGCCTTACCGAACATTGTATAGTGCTGGTAAAGCATCTGGGGTGAATTGCCCACAGCCGCAACTACGTCCGGATTCTGCTGCGCATAATACTCCGGATCGAAGATCTCACCGTTGGCAAGGGTTATGGGTGCGGCTTCGGCGTGCTTTACGCTCCCAAAGGAAACACAAGCCATTATGGCCGCTGCGCTAAAAAATCGTGCAACGATCTTTACTGCTCTCATATTTCTTCTCCTTTCTTGATCTGCATGATCGTAGTCAATCGTGTATTCAACATGCAAGCATGCACGTCATATGAGCTTTTGACCCTGGCATCAAGCCACATCATTTCCTGTCTTCGTTCCCGCTTCAGCGTCCTTCAGGTTCTGCAGTGTTGTCTCGGCTATGGCCTGAAGAGCTTCAAGGGTATAGAAGCCCTGGTGTGAAGTTATCATTACATTGGGGAAGGACAGAAGCCTTGCCGTGACAGAATGGGCCATTATCTCATCGGACCTGTCCTCATACACGTTCCCGGTCTCTTCCTCATACACGTCAAGTCCCACGCCAAGGAACTTGTTAAGCCTGATGCCCTCGATAAGCTCATCCGTATCCACCAGTGCGCCTCTTGAGGTGTTCACCAGTATGACCCCGTCCTTCATCTTTTTGATATTCTCAAGATTTATCATATGATAGGTTGAATCCAGCAGCGGGCAGTGCAGGGAGATCAGATCGCTCCGGGCAAAAAGCTCGTCAAGCTCCACATATTCGACAAAATCCTCAAGTGCGGGATTGTGATACATGTCATAGCCGATCACTTTCATGCCGAAGCCCCGGCATATCCTGGCCATGGCGGCCCCTATCTTTCCGGTACCGACTATACCGGCTGTCTTCTTGTAGAAATTGACTCCTCTTAAACCCTTCAGGCTGTAATCATTCTCACGCACCTTATTATATGCCTTGTAGAGCCTGCGGTTCACTGCCAGTGCCAGTCCCATGGCCAGCTCGGCCACAGCCTCCGGTGAATACCCCGGAACGATCTTGACCGTGATCCCCAGCTCCTTTGCCTTTTCCACATCAACATTATTGTATCCGGCGCAGCGCATGAGCACGGTCTTTACGCCCTTTTCCTTAAGTATACCAAGGGTCTCCGCTCCCACATCTGCACTTACGAAGGCGCAGATCGCATCATAGCCCTCCGCAAGAGCCGCAGTCCTGGGCTCAAGCTCATGCTCGATGTAGTCGATCTCGACTCCCGGATACTGATCCAGAACAGGCTCAAAGGACTTCTTATCGTAGATCTTCGCAGCATAGAACAACAGCTTCATTACTCTTTTCCTCCTTTATGATCTGTATTTTTTTATCTTTATACCAGTCAGTGCACACTGGTCACCGCTCAGCGCCGCATATACCCTGGGAACATCCAGCTCTATCCTGGTAACATCCTTCAGCACTATGCCCTCGTTTCTCGTTACAACGGTGTAGCTGTTATGCTTTTTCTCTATGGTCACAGTGCACTCCACCCCCTTCTTCTGCTTCTCCTTCCAGACATCCCAGTCCTCGAAATCATCTTCCTTGCTGACCGAGATCTTTGACTCTACACCCTCATGCATCTCCCAGCCTTCTCCGTCCGTCCTCATCAGTGCGAACTCAATGAACCCGGGACCGTTGACCTTTCCGTCTTCAGAATAGAAAAGTATGACAAAGGGGCAGTGCCAGAGAAGCCTTGCAGTAGGCAGGCTCATGCTGTGGAAAGTGATCTCCGTCTTTTTTTCCGTATCGATACCTTCGGTGGATGCAGATCTCCAGCCGTCGATCTGTACATTTGGTATATCTCCCTCGGGTACATCGATATAGCTGATCTTCGGCGCTATCCTTTCGATGGCCTCTTCGCCTATAGCCGTATCGTCCTTATCTATCCTTACATCAAATATACGGCAGTTTTCTCCCGTGATCCCGATATAACTGTATCTTGAACTGTCGGGCATGGCAAATATCGTCACTATACGCTCTTTGCCGTTGTCCGTTATGACTCTCAGATGATCCCCGAAACGGACAGCCTCCATCTCTATGGCGTAAACACCTTTGTTCACATCCCTATCGTCTTCCGCCAGCCTGCTCTTCTCTCTGGTGATGCGGCTTTTCCTGATATCTCCGTCCTTTACCCGCCCGTCCGGACGTATCTGCCCATAGACGGAATAGCCCATCTCGGAGGCTTTTCCGTCCCGCTCATGGGCTCGGGCATCCATGGAATCGAATACGATGAAGGAGGGTATGGAGTCAGCGGACGCATATCCCTTTGCCGCCTCATACCTTAAGCTTATCCTGGTGGTCTCAGCATTTATAAGTATACCCTCGGATATATTTGAGCCGTAGGCTCCCACCACCAGCTCATTCTTTCCGGAGAGCTCCTTTATCTCATCCCTCTCCTGCATCTCATACTCTTCATCCATATCGAGCAGATGGAGCATTATCCGCGCATATTTCGGATCGAACTGCGTCCCCATCCCCTTAACGAGCTCCTCACGCACCATCTGCTGGGGTATGGGCTTTCTGTAGCTCCTCTTGGAGGTCATCGCATCATAAGCATCCGCGACCGCGATGATACGCGCCATCTCGGGAATATCGTTTCCCTTGAGTCCCTGGGGATAACCCTTGCCGTCGTATCTCTCATGATGATAGTGCGCTCCTATGCTCAGATAAGGAGATTCGCTGATGCTTGAGAGTATCTGTTTTCCGATAACGGGATGTTTTTTTATCTCAGCATACTCAGCATCATCAAGGCGGCCGTTCTTATTTATTATACTGTCCGCTATGCCTATCTTCCCAACATCATGGAGAAGTCCCGCATAGTAGATCTCGTCACATTTCTCCTCGCTCATTCCCGCAAGTCTGGCGATCTTTTCGGAATACTCCGCGACTCTCGCGGAATGTCCCCTGGTATAGGCATCCTTTGCATCAATGGCGCTGGCCAGTGCCTCGGCTGTCTGTTCGAACATCAGCCGCATCCTTTCACGTTCTTCCTTGAAACGTTCTATCTCCTTGCGGTTGAGTTCGTTATAGCTCCGCCGCATATCCCCCAGGGCAAAGATGTAGATCACCAGGGTCGTAACGGCTATGCCCATATTCAGAAGAGAAACCCCGTATACAAAAACCTGAAACACGGATGAAAAGACAGGCATAAGTATGAACAGGAAAATGGAAAAAGAAAGGCCGGGGCTCAGCCGCTTTATATACTGGACCACTACCGAAAGCTGTATCAGCAGGGATAATATCGGAACAAGGAAACTAAAGATATAAAGCTTCCCCCTGTGATAGATATTCTGATCATCAAAATAATAATACAGATCATTGAACTGTGACAAGATGAGCATGAAAAAGCCGGCGAATATTATACCGGTGACAAACCTGAGTCTGATGGGCAGCTTCTCTATCTTTCCTTCATTAACATAAAGATCCTCAACATAGAGGTTAAAAAGGAGGGTTTCAAAGAGTACGAAAGCAAAGACGATAAAATTGCTTATCCTTACACCGTAAAAGCCCGCACTGCTCGCATCACCCCTGTAAAGATAAGCATATCGGTCAGCCACCAGGAGCACCATGGCCCCCATTTCAAGAAAGAACAGGATCTGTCTCCTGGTCCTGTTGACATCAGCCAGGAGCATGACAAAAATAGCCGTCAGGCCGCACATTCCTGTCAGGATCAGCATCAAACTAAGTTGTGTATCACGAAGATAATCCAGCATAGTCTCTCTATGTGTCTGTTTTCAGGTCATAATGATACCATTTTTCGGCCTTATCCGCAAGTACGGCTTTAACATGTGATGATCTGCCCCCGGCATCCTGGTATGTGTAAATAAATATTGATAATAAGTCCATAAAATGATAAAATATCAGAAGCCGGATCCTCCGGCCAAATAATTTCATTATGTCAAGGAGGGTTACAGGAATGAACACTGAAAAGAAAGGGTTTTTCGACAGTGTCAAAACTCGTCTCATCTTCGTTGTGATCGTTATCATGGCTATCCCGCTTCTCATCTCCGTTATCATCAGCTACAATGCCTCACATGGTGAAGCCGTGGACAATATGGTGGAGATGAACAATGCGCAGGTCAATCTTGTCATGCATGATTTCCAGACTATCGTGCTGCAGAATAAGCAGGTCCTTCAGTCAGTGGCAAATTCACAGACAGCCAGGGATGTTCTCAAAGGGACAGCAGATAACGAAGCAGTCGTTGCATGGCTCGTCAGGACTGATAAAGCCGTAGGCGACGGCAATTCAATGGTCATCACCGGTCCCGACGGCATGCAGGTACTCCGCGCGAGCGGCGACTGCGTGGATGTTTCCGGGCGTGAATACTTCCAGGACTGCAAGAAGACTCTTGATTTCGTAATCTCCGACCAGAATATCTCCAAGACCAACGGCACGCGTATCTGCACCTTCATATATCCCGTACTTGATGACGACGGCAGCTTCCTGGGTGCCGTCCAGAGGAACTATGATCTTGAGAATTTCAATGAGCTCGTCCTTAATGAAATGGGTTCAAATAAGCAGGATATATTCATAGGAGACAACAACGGCGACCTTATCGCCCATACCTCCATGGACTTGAGCGGCGGTGAACCCGTGAACTTCTCCACACAGCAGTGGTATACCGAATCCCGCAGCAATCCCAATGCCGTAGGCGATTATGATTCCAAGTTCAACGGCGGGAACTGGAAGATGTCCTATGAGCGCGAGCCCATAACCGGCTGGGTTACCGTTGTAGCCACCGACAAATCCGATGCCCTCAAGAGCGCCAACAAAATGCTCACGGTCATCATAACTGCCGGAGTAGTCATGCTCATCATCTCGGCTGTTGTTGCCTTCCTGCTGGCAAGATCCTTCACCGATCCTATCATCGCCATCAATGAGGCCATAGCAAAGCTTGCCGGCGGTGAATTCAAGAAGCTTGACCGGTATACGGACAGAAAAGACGAATTCGGCGATATAGTCAAAAATACAAATGAACTCGTGAGCAGACTGGGCGAGATCGTCGGAAATATCCAGAAGGCCGCACAGGTTCTTTCCACAAGCGCAGGTGAACTGGCCGGCACCTCCGGACAGATAGCTTCCACTGCAGATGATGTTTCCCAGGCTGTGGACGATATCGCAAAGGGCGCTACCGACCAGGCCGATTCCGTTGAACGCGCCAACGGAAACCTTACCACCCTTTCCGAAGCTATCCGGAACGTATCCGAGGATGCCCAGCATCTTGCCGAGTCAGCGATACAGATGAATGATGCCTCCCAGTCGTCAGCCAATGCCCTCAACCAGCTCTCCAACAATATGGAGATAATGGAAAGGAGCGTCGCTACCGTAGGTGAGAGCATGCGTGCGACAAATGAAGCCGTACAGAGCGTCAACAAGAAGGTTGATGGCATCACTTCCATCGCGACACAGACCAACCTGCTGGCACTCAATGCTTCAATTGAGGCTGCCCGTGCGGGTGATGCCGGAAGAGGTTTCGCCATCGTTGCCGAGGAGATCGGCTCGCTTGCAAAGGAAAGTGCGGACACTGCAGACAAGATCCGTGCCGAGATGCAGAACCTTCTCCGCCATGCAGAAGAGGCTTCCGGCAAGACCGAGGAGATCGCAAAGATCGGTCAGGACGTTAATTCCGTACTGGCTGAGACCGTTGACAGGATCCGCGGCCTTATCGGGGAAGTTACCGTCACCGTGGACGGCGTCACTAACATCTCCGGTCTGGCAGAGGAATGCGACGCTTCCAAGAACCTCATCGTGGACGCCATGAGCTCACTCTCCGCTATATCCGAAGAGAACGCTGCTTCCACCGAAGAGACCTCCGCTTCCATGGAGGAACTCAATGCAACCGTCAGTGTGCTGGCTTCCAATGCCGATGAACTGAACCGTGTGGCTGAGGAACTGGAAAATGATCTGAAGTTCTTCAGGCTGTAAAAAAGCCATAGAGCAGGGGGGCCTTTCCGGCCCCCCTTTTCTTATTTGTATGATCCTTTGATCATATCCTGTTCAGTTCAGCCCCGCTTATGATGACATTTCCATCCGAGATATTTTTCATGCAGAATTCCGCATGGTAGATATTCGCCGGGACCGATATACCGTATACAGCTTCATTTTCGCTCTGTTCCAGGAGCCTGACTGTCAGCATCTCCATTCCGAATCCTGCCGTTGCATTAAGCTCCAGTCCCTCAAGCCCTTCACCCTTAATGGTGAACTCATAACTTCCCCTGTATAGCGTCACATTGGGCCCGCTGCTCACCGCACCGGGATGCATGAGCCAGATGCCTTCCAGGCTTTCACCGCCCTCAAGCCAGGAATCATCATCCAGATCATATTCAAAATGACTGAGTTTTCCGAGCATATCTTCATAGCTTTCAAATCCGTATGCCACATACCCGGCATTCTCTGCTGCGATATCGTTCCCGTCAAGATACCTCTCCAGAGGGCAGGTCCCTCTCTCACTGTCATCGAGCAGGATGAAGACCTTCCCCTCAGGTTTCTTTTCCCTGTGGGAAGCCGGTTGCAGCCAGAGATAAAGCTCCTCCACATCGATCTTTTCGGTGACATAGTCATCCCAGCCGAACATCTCTATCCTTCCTTCAGACAGCTCTGCCGTCACGTTGCTGTTCCAGAAAGAGGCATAACCGCTCTCATACCCCTCCGAAACAAGTCTTTCGGTGACAGCCTTAAGCTCCGAGGTCTTATCCGTCCTGTAAAGACTGACGAATACAGCCAGTGCCCCGGCAGCCGCGCAAATCCCCACGGCGGCATGCAGCAGATATCCCGCTCCGTCCCTGCATCTATTAAGGCTGTAACCGAAAAGAGGTATGAAGAACACGACTAAAGGCAGATAATACCTGTCTTCATAATACATGTCCGTAAAAAGATAGATCATAAAGAACACCGCAAAGCTCATCAGGATATAGCCGGCTGCCAGACTCTCCTCCTCCGGCCTGTCCTTAAGCTTTATAAGGTTCACTGCATAGAGGATCACAGCGGCAATGACCGCAAAAGCCGCCAGAGAACACACAGCCCCAAGCGAAAACACCTCAGAGCATCTGTAACCTGCGGTATTCAGGGCCCCGTTGATCAGTTCCTCCAGCCTGCCAAAGGAAAAAGGGACAAAATTAAGGCTGTTCCACCCGTTAAAGGAATAATGCTGTGAGAGTATACGGCTGTTTATGATATAACCTGCCGTTCCTGCAGCAAAAGCCGCTATGCCTGCACCCATGCACAGCCTGCGCTTAATCCAGGAGGCTGTGACAGTAAGCATCAGGAGCGGCAGATAGAGTATCACCAGCTGTCTGGGGCCTCCCATGCCGGCTGTCAGAGAAAGCAGTATCAGCATGATCCATATAAATACCCTGATGCCCTTCTTTTTGCATTGTTCCGTATGCCTTACCATCGCAAGGGTGGTAAAGGAAATGGCGATATGCGGGATGTAAAACAGACCGTAAAGGACTATATATGCGTAATTTACGGATAGTGGAAGGAAAAGGAAAGGCGCGATAAGGAAGAACTGCTCCTTAAGTCCCCACTGTCTGCAGAAATAATAAAATGACAGCATCAGCATCGCCGAGAGGAAGATACCGGAAAGTATCCTCGAGACCGCCATGCTGCCGAAAAGCTTCAGGAAGATACTGAAGGGTATCTGGTTGTTCAGTACCCGGAGTTCCGTGGAATAAAGCCAGCTTTTGCTCAGGATCCCGCCTTCCTTCGCAAGAAGGTCCGACAGCAGCATTTCGCTGGCCATGTCGGAATCCAGGAGGTATCCCACCCTCATGACATAGAAAAGGATCCAGAAGAGACAGACTCCCCCGAAAAATATGACAGGCAGGATTTTTTTCAGGCTTTTCAACCCCCTTCCCTCCTACAGCCTGTGATATTCCGGATAACGGTTCTCAAAGACGCAGTAATACTCAAAGCCGGCCTCTTTAAGGAGTGCCGCCATATCATCAAAATGCTGTGCCATATGCTCACAGTCATGTGCATCGGAGCCTATGGTTATTATCTCGCCCCCAAGCTCCCTGTAGCGCTTCAGTATATCAAATGAAGGATGCGGACCTCCCATGCCATAGGCATAACCGCTGGTATTGGCTTCTATACCCTTTCCGTTCTCGATAAGGAGCTTCAGTATCTTATCGATATCCGCCCCGTATTCTGCCATGGTAAAGTTTTTATTCGTATCGGGGCCGTAACGCAGAACATAATCCAGATGTCCGTACACATCAAAATTCTGAAAGCCCCTTATGCATTCCCATATGTATGTAAAATATTCGTGATAGGCCTCCTTTTCATCTCTTCCGCCGAAAAAGCTCTCCTTCAGATAGGGATCCTTTCCGTTACAGAGATGTGAGGAAGCGATGACAAAATCAAACTCATGCTCCTTACAGTACATCAGGTTCTTTCTCTGGGTGGGACCGGTCTGCATGCCGAGCTCTATACCGAAGAGAAGCTTCATGCGGCCTTCATACTCCTGCCTGAAGCGCAGCAGGTCGTATAGATAAGCATCGGTGTTCACCTCGAACATATCCCCGGGCTCATCTTCGGTATATACAAAATCAAAGTCCATATGCTCCGTGAAGCATATCTCCTTAAGCCCCAGCTCCAGTGCTTTCTCTATCATAGCTTTCATGGGGGTTTCCGAATCCCCTGAAAAAGCGCTGTGTAAATGTGTATCTGCTATCACTGCCATCGTTTATCTCCTCCTCACATCATCCTCATTATATGATCCTTTACTTTCTTAAGTCTGCTCCTCTCATGCAGCCCTTCCGCAGTCCTTTCCGCCAGGGGACAGATGATGAAGAAGTCCAGTCCTTCTCCCTCGACCCTTCCGCTGCGTTTAGGATCTGCAAAATGTTCCTTCCATTTATCTTCGGAAGCATCCGCAAATTCATCCGGATGCAGGAATATCTGCTGACGTTTCGTTGCGGCTACGAAAGCCTTGGCCGACAGAGGTGAGAGCAGCTCGTATTCCTCCTCCGGAACATTCTCAAATATGTCAGGCAGATCCGCCTTCACTACTCTTTCCTTATCCCTGTCAGTCTTAAGACCAAGGGCCTCAAAGCTCCAGCTCTCGTGCGTCAGCTTAATCTTTAGGAGTATCCCGCATTCCGTATACAATTGTGCCCTCTGGTAGGGCGTATCAAAGATAAAATTTCCCAGTGAGTAGAATATGGCCTTCTCCCCCACCAGTTCATAATTCATGGGAACATGAGGATGATGGCATACCACCAGATCAGCTCCCATCTCAAGATAATCCAGATAGCGCTTCCTGGTATAGGGCGAAGGAAGCGCCGTAAATTCTTCCCCTCCGTGGGCCACCACTATACACCAGTGGCATTTAGCCTTGATGTCTTTTATAACCGCCGCAATGCGCTCCATTTCGTTCCAGCACAGACATCCGCCGGTCTCATCCGATGCCGGCTTGCAGCCGCGTCTGTAACCCACAGCGAAAAGCCCTATGCCTCCTGCTTCGTCCAGTATGACCGGCCTGCAGGCTTCCTTTATGTTCATGCCCACTCCCAGGGTGGATACCCCGTGATCCTTTGCGGCCTTTATGCTGAGCTTAAGGCCTTCCTGCCCCGCATCCATGATGTGGTTGTTGCAAAGGTTCCATATATCGGCACGGATCCTGTCAAGGACGCTTACGGCAGCAGGATCTATTGTATGCATGAGCCGCATTTCCCTGGCTTCCACAAGCTCTGCATCCTTTCCCACAAGAGGTCCTTCTACATTGGCCGCCACATGGTCGGCAGATGTAAGGAACTTCACTATCTCAGGATCCAGCAGCTCCTCATCCTCCCATTTATGATCCATGAAATGGTCGAAGCCTATATCTCCGGTAAAAGCGATCTCCGTCTCCTGCTTTTCCTCCAGACCTGCAAGCCTTCGGAAAACATCGCCCCTTTCCTCAAAATTCTTAAAGTACCCGTAGGAAGCCGCCGCCGGAGAAAGCAGGCAGGCTTTTCCCGCGGGAGTGATCTCCCTTGCCAGGGCAACCGCCTCCTTAAGGTCATTCACCCTCCTTAAGCCCTCACTGGCTCCCAGTTCCTCATATATGCGGCTGCCGGATTCATACATAAAGATGTAAGTATATTCGGGATGTTCCGGGATGAACTCCTCCAGCAGCTTATAGTCGATATGCCTGTCCATGCCGCCTATGAGTATGGTTGCTGCATTATCTATGCTCTTAAGAGCCGCTATGGCCGCTGCAGGTATGGTGGAGATGGAATCGTCATAGAAATCGATCCCGTCCTTATTTCCCAGATATTCCAGCCTGTGTCTAAGGCCGCTGAACTCTGCCATTGAAGCAGTCAGCCTTTCATCATCACAGCCGAAGATCTCCCTGCATACGGTATATACCACTGCAGCATTATACCGGTTGTGCTCTCCTTTAAGCTTAAGACATACCCTGTCCGGCAGAGGCTCCACCGGCATGATACGCGCTTTGGTATCGATGGAAGGCACCCCCGGTCCAGGAATGAACACATCACTTTCCTTCTGGTTTAAAGTGATCCCTGCCTTGGCCCTGAAATAGGCCTCAAAGCCTGAATAGTGGTCCAGATGCTCCTCGTACAGATTCAGGAAGACTCCCACATGAGGCGATACCCTTATATGATCCAGCTGATGGCAGGACATCTCGAAAACTATCGTCGTATCTTCATCTATCTCATCATAAAGCCCCAGGCAGGGGATCCCGATGTTACCGGCCAGTATCACCTTCTTACCGCAGGCGGAAAGGCAGTGTGCCATAAGTGAACTGGTGGTGCTCTTTCCCTTGGTGCCGGTGATGCCTATGGTCCGGTCCCTGAATTCATAAAGAAAAAGCTCCGTCATGGAGCTGTATTTTTCGTTGTAATGCTCCTCCCTGATACCCGGACTTTTGAGTATCAGGTCATAAGCATCCTCATCTATGCCGCTCTGGGGACCTTCGTAAACGGAGATGCTGCCCGCTTCGCAATGACTCTTAAGAAAGCTCTCCAGGCACTTCCCCTCCATGCCATAGCCCCAGATAAGTATACGTTTGTCTTTTACTATCCCGTTTATCTTCATTTCAGTCCCACAGCTTTATACAGCTCATCTGTCTGGGCTCCGGTGAGCTCACAGTATTCTCCGGGTCTTAAGTCTCCCAGGCTGACGCTCACCACCCTGATGCGCTTCAGAGCCCTGATACGGTAGCCCTCGCTCTCCCACATTCGCCTTATCTGGCGGTTCAGTCCTTCGGTAAGGACCATGCGCACCATGTTGCGCTTTATCTTGTCTATACGGCAGGGCTTCGTCCTCTGCTTAAGCTCGCGGAGATATACTCCCTTCGCAAGCTTCTCTATGACGGAGGCCTCAGGCTCCCTGTCCAGTTTGACTATATACTCCTTCTCATGACCGGCCCTGCCCTGCATCATGGCATGGATCAGGTCCCCGTCATTGGTAAGGAGCAGCAGCCCTTCTGAATCCTTATCCAGCCTTCCCGCATAGGTAACGCGTACAGGATAATCTATGACATCCTTTATGGTCTGCTCCGCATGTGGATCCGCCTCGCTCACAGTCACGCCCGGCGGCTTGTAATAGGCCAGCACCACCTTCTTTGCCAGTGGCTTTATCTCCTTATCGTCAACGCAGACCACATCTCCCGCGGACACCCTGTCCCCGGGCTGGGGATACTCACCGTTTAATGTGACGCGCTTATCGGCGATAAGCTTATCCGCCTCTCTTCTGGAGCAGATGCCGCATTCCGCTATGTACTTGTTAAGCCTTATATCTTCGTTCATTTCCCGCTCAGCTTCTTATAATCCTCAAAGCAGTCAAAGGTAGCGAAATAATCTGCCGGAGTTTCGGCACGGCGGATCAGCTGCACGCTTCCATCCGTCCTGAGCAGAAGCTCAGCGGATTTAAGCTTTCCGTTGTAATTATACCCCATGGAAAAACCGTGGGCTCCGGTATCGTGTATCACCAGATAGTCCCCCATATCTATCTCCGGCAGTTCCCTGTCGATGGCAAACTTATCGTTATTCTCGCAGAGAGAGCCTGTGACATCATAAACATGATCTGCAGGGGCATTCTCCTTTCCCAGCACCGTTATGTGATGATAGGCTCCGTACATTGCAGGCCTCATGAGGTTTACTGCGCAGGCATCCACACCTATGTACTCCTTGTGGGTATGCTTTTCGTGTATGGCTTTGGTGACAAGGCAGCCGTAAGGTCCCATCATAAAGCGTCCGAGCTCTGTATAGATGGCCACATCTCCAAGGCCTGCGGGCACCAGCACCTCCTCAAAGGCCTTTCTCACGCCCTCTCCTATCACTGCGATATCGTTCTTTTCCTGATCGGGCCTGTAGGGGATACCCACACCGCCGGAAAGGTTCACAAAGTTGATCGAAACTCCGGTCTTCTCCTTCACCTCCACCGCAAGCTCAAAGAGCTGTCTTGCCAGCAAGGGATAGTATTCGTTAGTAACGGTGTTGCTCGCAAGGAAGGCATGGAGCCCGAATTCCTCCACTCCCTTATCCCTGAGGATGCCGTAAGCTTCAAGAAGCTGGGGTTTTGTGAGTCCGTACTTGGCATCCCCCGGATTATCCATTATTCCATTACTGATCTTGAACACTCCGCCGGGATTGTAACGCAGCGAAAGACGCTTAGGAAGACTTCCCAGTATCTCTTCCAGAAAAGGGATATGGGTGATGTCGTCAAGATTAATTGTAGCACCAAGCTCGGCAGCCAGCTTATAATCCTCCGCAGGGGTATCATTGGAGGAGAACATTATTTCATTGCCCCTTATGTCTGCCGCGTCGGACAGCATCAGCTCCGTATAGGAGGAGCAGTCACAGCCGCAGCCATACTCATGCAGGATCTTTATAAGAAAAGGATTGGGGGTCGCCTTGACAGCGAAATACTCCTTATAGCCCTTGTTCCAGGAAAAAGCCTTCTTCAGTGCCTCCGCATTTTCCCTTATCCCCTTTTCATCATAGAGATGGAAGGGTGTGGGATACTTTTTTACGATCTCCTCAACCTGTTCTTTTGTAACAAATGTTTTCTTTTCCATAATTACCTCCCTTAGGTGATCTGCCAGTCTATGGGCGTTTCACCGTTTTTTTCCAGAAATTCATTGCATTTGCTGAAGTGCCTGCAGCCGAAGAACCCTCTGTATGCCGAAAGGGGGCTTGGATGAGGCGCCTTAAGTATCAGATGCTTCGGATTGTCCAGCATCTCGCTCTTCTTCTGTGCCGGGCTTCCCCATAGCATATAGACTACGGGCCTGTCCTGTTCGTTCACGGCCCTGATCACCGCATCTGTAAACTGCTCCCAGCCCATCCCCCTGTGTGAAAAGGCCTGGTGTGCCCTTACCGTCAGCACCGTATTCAAGAGCAGTACACCCTGCTCTGCCCATTTGGTCAGATTTCCGTGCTTGGGTATATCAAGACCGAGATCATCATGAAGTTCCTTATAGATATTCACAAGCGAAGGGGGAATGGCAGTGGTCTCGGGTACCGAAAAACACAGGCCGTGGGCCTGGCCCGGTTCATGATATGGATCCTGGCCCAGTATCACCACTTTCACCTTCTCCAGAGGGGTGATATTCATGGCTGCAAACACATCTCCCGAAGGGGGGAAGATCTCACGGCTCCTGTATTCATCCCTTATCTGCTGAAACAGCCTTTTATAATATTCCTTTTTAAACTCGCCTGCCAGCGCTTCCTGCCAGGCTCCATCCAGCGCTGCCATCAGAGTCTTACCGCCACTCCCCTGTCTCTCAGGTATTCCTTAAGATCTTTGATCGCCAGTTCCCTGAAATGGAAAAGGGACGCCGCAAGTGCCGCATCTGCTCCGCCCGCATCCAATGCATCGTAAAAATGTTCTTTTGTGCCTGCCCCGCCCGAGGCTATGACAGGTACGGAAACCCTCTCCGCAATGACCTTTGTCAGTTCCAGATCATAGCCGGCTTTCGTTCCGTCCATATCCATGCTGGTGAGCAGTATCTCACCCGCTCCGAGGCTGCAGCCTTTTACGGCCCACTCAACGGCATCGATCCCGCAGTCTATGCGTCCGCCGTTCTTATATATGTTCCAGCCACCGTCGGGTCTTCTCTTGGCATCGATGGCCAGCACCACACACTGGCTTCCGAATTTGTCCGCCGCATCGGAGATAAGGGCAGGATTCGCTATGGCAGCGCTGTTTACGGAAACCTTGTCGGCACCGGCCCTCAGTATCTCCCTGAAGTCATCCACTGTCCTTATGCCGCCGCCCACGGTGAAGGGTATGAACACCTTCTCCGCAACCCGGCTCACCATATCCACCACTGTCTTCCTTGCATCGGAGGACGCAGTGATATCCAGGAAGACCAGCTCATCAGCCCCTTCCCTGTCATAGGCTTCGCCGGCTTCCACAGGATCGCCGGCATCCCTGAGATCCACAAAGTTTATTCCTTTTACTACCCTGCCGTCCTTAACATCGAGACAGGGGATTATCCTTTTTGTATGCATATCAAAGCTCCATAAAATTCCTTAGGATCCGAAGACCGGTCGACGAGCTCTTTTCGGGATGGAACTGGGTGGCAAAGAGATTTCCCCGCTCCACCGCTGCATGTATCTTCACTCCGTATTCGGTTGTAGCGCTGACTATATCCTCATCCTCTGCGGCAAGATAATAAGAATGAACGAAATACACAAATGAGCCGTTATCTATGCCTTTAAAAAGCCGGCTGCCTTCTTTTATATCCAGGGAATTCCAGCCGATCTGGGGCACCTTGAGTCCTCCCGCCGCCGGGATCCTTTTGATGCGCCCTTTAAGTACCGACAGGCCCTTCGCTCCCGGGCTCTCCTCGCTCTCCTCAAACAACAGCTGAAGCCCGACACATATAGCCAGAAAGGGCTTATCGGAATCAGCCAGCTGAAGTATGGTATCCTCAAGGCCGTATTCCCGGAGCTTTCCGGCTGCATCACCAAAATCACCGACACCCGGAAGCACTACCCTTTCAGCGCTCTTTATCTTTTCCGGATCGCTGGTAACACAGACCTCCGCCCCCAATGAGGCGAAAGCGTTCACCACGCTCCTTATGTTACCGGCATCATAATCGGTCACTGCTATCATATCAATGCTTACCCTTTAAAGTTCTGTACTCTGAAACTGTTCGCTGTCGATCTGTATGGTCACTCCATCATCATTTATGGTTATGGGGCCGTTTCCATCCTGCGGCTGTTCCCCGGTCTCAGGGAGTTCTTCACCGGTATCTGCCGGTTCCCCGTCTTCCGTACTTTCATTTACCTCCGCAGCATCCGGCTGTTCAGGATTTTCCCTCAGCTCCGGATTCTCCTCAAGATAGCTGCTCTCCTCCGGAAGGAGATCGGGAAGCTCCGGCTGTTCAGGCTCCTGAACCTCAGGGACATGATCCTCCGGATAACCGTACTGGCTGAAGATCTGATCCTCAAGTTTCGTGTAAGGCTGTCCTGCGGCTGCAGCGTTAATCTTCCCGGTATAATCCGCATCGGAATAATGCAGTATCTCCACGGCCTCAAGCTCGTCAATGCCGAATTCCCTCTGAAGGGTATCGATCATCTCCATCCTTATGGTAAGGGCTTCGTTCAGCACTCCCAGCGATTCAGCCTGATCCCTCAGCTGGTCAAAACGCTTTATACCCTGGAGCAGGGAATCCAGTGCTTCCTTCCTCATGCCCATGGAAATATGGTGTTCAGCCGAATCCTGCCTGCGCTTCAGCATGACCAGAAGCCTTGAGCGCTCGTATATCAGCCTGTCGCTGTCATTGAGGTCCTTGCCGTAAAAGGACATAAAGGCGCTCATGTAATCATCTTCATAATATGCGTTCCTTGCCTCACGGAAATTCAACAGCGAGGGCAGGTACATGGTCACTACGAGCAGAGCCACAAGTATGGATGCCGCCAGCATGAAGGTACGCACTATATACTTCTTGGGTATCCTTGTGGGATCCTCCTCTTCAGGCGGCTTTTCCTTCTTGGGTTTCTTGGGTTTCGGCTCTTTCTTGGGCTTCTCCGGCTTTTCCTTTTTTTCTTTCTTGGGCTTTTCCTTCTTCTTGCCCTTCTTGCCCTTATCCTCGGCATCTATCTCGCTGAGTATGGCCTCATTCTCGGCGCTCAGCTTTGTGGCATCGGCTTCGGGTACCGCGCCGGCCTCCTTATCCTCCACTTCCTTGAAAAGTGCCTCAAAGAGTCTTGCGAAAAAGCCTTTTTTCTTTTCTGTATCGCCTTCTTCACCCTCAGGCTTCTTTTTCTTTTCTTTCTTCTTACGTTCTTTCTTTTCCTTCTTCTTTTTCTTCTTTCCCTCTTCTTCTTCGGGCGGTGCTTCCCCTCCCTCTCCTTCATTCAGAAGACTCTCATCAATGATCTCATTATTATCGGATTTCTTCAGCATATCTCCGATATCATTGAGATCCATATCATCACTGCCTATAGTCTCAAGCAGCGCGGTTATATCGTCACCGTTATCCTCCATGGAAGGAAGCTCTTCGTTCCCGGCCTCCTCGGCAGCACGGAGCTGTGCTTCTATATCTTCCAGACCCGGTCCGTCATCCCCCGTAAGATCAGCTATACCGGCCGTGTCATCATCGGGATCATCTCCTGATGCGGATGATTTCTTTGATTTCCCGCCGCCGATGACCATACCGGCTCCCGCCATTTCCGCAAGAGCAGCGATCTCATCCACATCCAGCTGTTCGTCCCCCGAAGGTGCTTCCGAAGCATTTTCCCCTTCCTCATTTTCTTTTTTATCCCAGGTGTTCATTGATGCGATCAGCGAAGCTATATCGTCATCATCCATGTTTGCATTGGGATCTGCAGGGGCTTCGGGTTCCGCTGCCGCTTCTGCAGGCGCCTCCTCTGCCGGTGCTTCGTCCACGTTCCCCATGGACGCTATCAGCGCCGCGATGTCGTCATCGCTCATCTTTGCATTCGGATCCGCAGGCACAGGCGCAGGTTCTTCTGTCACCGGTTCAGGCTCCGCTGCCGCTTCTGCGGGTTCCTCCTCTGCGGGTGCTTCATCCATGTTCCCCATGGAAGCTATCAGTGCCGCGATATCATCATCGCTCATCTTCGCATTCGGATCCGCAGGGGCAGGCACAGGTTCTTCTGCCACCGGTTCAGGCTCCGCTGCCGCTTCTGCAGGCGCCTCCTCTGCGGGTGCTTCATCCATATTTCCCATGGACGCAATCAGCGCCGCGATGTCATCATCGCTCATCTTCGCATTCGGATCCGCAGGCACAGGCGCAGATTCT
>JAFWWB010000005.1 GCA_017518185.1 Lachnospiraceae bacterium | reverse complement strand
TGCGTACATTCCTATCACCTCCGAGTATAATTATACTCGGTTGCAAGCTGGAAGGCAAGCATAAAAAGTGTGAAAATGCAGGATTCAAGCAGTTTTTTAACTTTTCAAAGAATGCCGAGTATAATTCACGGAGAGTTTAGGGTCTATTCGGACGGTAGTGCGTTCTATGAGAGTGCGGGCAGGACTGATGGACTCGCGCCCTTCGGCTGTATCTAATCCTTTCTACCTCTCTTACCGCCGCATGAGTCTTAAAGAATAACTAGACATCTGCATTATTGTACAATACGTAATAAAGAGGCAGGAATCCTGCCTCTTTTTATTTATGAATTAGTGTTATTCTTTTGTGAGCTGATCTCGTCCATATATCCCGCTGTAATGATACCAGCAGGTAAGGCAACAATGGCAATACCTAAGATAGATGATAGCATTGTGATAATTCTACCAGCAGTAGAGACAGGATAGATATCACCATACCCCACTGTGGTCAAAGATACTGTCGCCCAATAGATTGCGTCAAAGAATGTGTCAAAGGAATCACTCTCTACATTGAAGATTATCAATGCTGAGATGAGGATGTATCCTATAGCCAGTGTGACTACAGCTAACAATGCATCCTTTGAGTTCTTAATGACATTGATTATAATGACAAGGTTCTTTGAATATCTAAGGGCTTTGAAAACTCTAAACACTCTGAACGTCCGGAATATCCTAAACAGCCTAAAGAGCTTGAATCCATTATTCAAAGCGGTAATACCAGGTAGTATTGATATGAGATCTATTATAGCCCAAGGAGTAAAAGGATACTTGACGAATGAAAGAATACCTTTCTTCTCGAGCTTATAATCAGCTGTGATAAGTCTAAGAGCGTAGTCTATAATGAATAAGACGGTCGTAATCATATCAGTGTACTGGAACACTGTATTAGTCGTTTTAAACGCAAGGGGTACTATGCTTATGATGATAGCACACAACATGCCAATGTCATAAACAGTACTTAAGGTGTCTTTTCCTTTGGATACTTCTATTATTTCAAACAGGCGTTTTCTCATGGGCTTATATGAATTATTTAGTTAAATTGCGGCTAACAAAATATTGTATCACATTATTAAGCTATGGTCAATTTTGCTCTTTCAAGGACTATATTTCAATTGATTAAAAGAGAGCTTTTAAGAAATAAGGAGTCGAAATTGACTTATCTCCTTCAAAAGTGTATAAATAACCATTCACTAATTAACAAAGGAGTAGCCTGTTATGAAAAAGAATTTTGTCATCAAACTCTTAATGCTATCGGTAGCAGCATGTATAACAATATCCGGATGTGGTGATGAACCGTCTTCACCTGCACAAAGCACTGAAGTCCAGTCCTCAGGCAATACTAACAAGGTTGAGGGACTTCAAAAATCTGAGCCACAGTATGACCCAGTAACCACTCCTGTCGCAGTTGTTGAAGATGAAGTGGATGTTGCTGAAGAAGAGCAAAGCATGCCTGCCCCTATGAAGGAAATCTTAGATGCGAGACCTGAAGACAATAAGGTACAGATATATGATTATATAGAAGCCGAAAACGAAGTATCTGCGTATGGTTTTACTATTAACCCTAATACTAACGTGGACGATTATATTAAAACTGACAATTGACAATTGGCAATTGATGATTACTGTGCCGAACTTACCTTGGGAATCAAGTGTATCCACTTTAATGGATAAGTTAGAAAACAAAACATCTTTGAGAATCACATGGGAAGATTATAATCCTGACTTTTTACTTCTTCCTAAGTACGATAAATATATAAAAGGTACTGATGATTCTGGTAATATGATATACTTAATCGGAGCAATAAATGATACCGATTCATCAATTAATTTATCCGAGGCAACACATCTATAAGGAACTATGATTTTCATAGAAAAATGGAGGGAGAAGGAAGAAAGGCCGGTGTAAAAAAATATGATTACTTCCTTTATACAAAAGATGTAACTGCTGTATATGATAAGGGTTCTAAATGGAATGAAGAGCAGATCAATTCAAGAACAAAGGCAATAACAAACGACGTATTAAAAACATGGTAAATTTTTAGTCTTTGATGGATAAACCAGCCAGTACTGAATGCGGAAAGGTACTTGAAAGACTGAATGCGGAAAGAGTGCGGACTGTCACCCAAACAGATCATCGCCTGTGATCGTATTCATTGCTATTCCGGCATATTTGTTTCTCTTTAATCCGTTGACTGTTACCAAGGTGATGTGTATGGATTTTTTTGCGGTCGTTTCATTTTGAAAGGTGGTCGATCTTCTTTGCAGGTTTTCGTATTCTTCCGCCGTGATCTCATATGGATCGTTGGAGTATTTTATCTCGCACAGATTTATAACTCCATCACTTCGATCTATCAGAAGATCGATCTGTGCTCCGGGTTTTTTCTTTTCGCTTTTCCATGCATATTCTTCACTTTCAACTCCGCTGACACCGAGGGCTTTTTTGATTTCAAAAACATGATTCAGCACAACCATCTCGAAAGCATTCCCTCTCCAGGCATTATAGCCCGGAGTATTTACGTAATTCATCCAGGAAGACAGATCCTTGTTATCAGGACCAAAATTGTGATGGAAAGCAACAAACGGATCTACCAGCTGGTAGAGCGCATCATTTTTTGCTTTGGTGAAATGCCTGTATTTTCTGATAAAACCGCATTCGCATAATTCTCTTAGTCTTTTAGTAAGTCCATCGCCGCCACCGATCTCTTTTACCGAAGCCAGTTCGTTTCTCGTCATACCGCATTTTCGCGAAGCCAGTTCTTTCAGGATAGCTGTATATTTTTCCGGATTTTTATATAAGGAATTGAAAAGGATATGATACTCATTATGAAGATCACCATACTCCTTAAAATACAATTCATCAATATTCTGTGAAACACTCAGCCTCGGATCCAGCATATTCAGATAGAAAGGAATACCGCCAAAAGCCATATAACAGTCTATGATCTGCGGCTCGGGAAGAGAGAGCCCATTATGTTCTAACAGCTCTTTGCATTCCTTTAAACAAAACGGCAGCAGCCGTATCCGTCTGGTGACTCGGTTATGAAATCCTTTTTTCCCTTCTAAAAGATTATCAATTATCCAGGATGTTGCCGATCCGCATACGATCAGCAGTAAGTCTTCACAGCTTGATCCCCAGGTATTCCAGAAGTAATCCAAGGCACTCTTAAAGTCAGACCTGGCCGTATCCATCCATGGTAACTCGTCCAGAAAAACAACAATTCTATCGTTTACGGGCTCGCGGTGCACAGCAGGATCGCACAGCAGTTTTTTCAATCTGCCAAAAGCTTCATACCAGTCTTGGGGTATCGTTTTCTCCGTATCCCCATACTCTTTAAGACTGGTGTGAAACGCCCGTAACTGTCCGGCTGTTTTCTCACCTGTCACACCTGTTGCGTAAAAGGCAAATTGACGATTAAAGAATTCCTTTATAAGGTATGTTTTCCCGACTCGTCTCCGTCCGTAGACCACAACGAATTCCGGGCGTTTTGAAAGAACACATCGTTCGATTTCATGGCATTCTCTTTTCCGGCCAATAATCTTCATATCGCCTCCAATACTGCTATAATCTGCCAAAATATGTCTTAAAATATAAATTCTGGCAGATTATAGGCGCTTATGAGTTTATATTCTGCCAGAATTGTATCATCCGTGCCGGACGGTGTCAAGAAACTTCACCCCAGCAGCTTTATGATCTCCTCGTAGTCATACTCGTCGGAGGCGGCGCGGAGCTTGTCCCAGAGCCGGCGGGAAGCGGCAGGGATACGGTAGCAGTCCATGGTGGAGAAGATCTCGGCCAGGCGGTCGCAGTCCATGTCCTTTGCGGCGGTTCGGAGGTCAGAAAAGGCCTCGGACAGTAGTGTTTCGTCCGCAAGAGGCTTATCGGAATCCCCGGTGGGATCGGAAAAGACTTTTGACAGGGGCTCGCGGAGTGCAAGGAAGTCCTTAAGGAAGGCATCGTGGTTTGTGCGGATATAATCCCAGTCCCCGTTCTTTCCTGCGTCTTCCAGCTTCTGGGCCGCATCGCCCAGCTTCATGGCGCCTATGGTCCTTGCAGAGCTCTTGAGACCGTGGACACGGATGACGTAATCCTTTGTACGCCTGCCGTTATAGAGTTTATCCAGCTCTTTGTAAGAAGAATCGATGGAACGGTAGAACATCTCGAGCAGCGGAAGATAGCCGTCGGCGCCTCCGCTGTTTTTTATTCCCTTGTCGAGGTCGATGAAGGGATTATCCTCCAGAGGCAGGAGTTCTTCGGGATGGAAAACGGTCTCTGTGTTTTCCGCACCTTCCTCCGTTACTTCGATGAGCCTGTCGGGGATATAGGTCAGCAGCATCTTCTCGAGTTTTTCATATTCGATGGGTTTTGAAAGATAATCAGTAAAGCCTTCCGCAAGATAATACTCCCTCGCGCCTGAGATGGCGTTTGCTGTGAGGCTGACGACGGGAGTGTCCAGGTTGGGATTCTCCTTACGGGCCTTCAGCTCGTGCAGGGTCTCTATGCCGTCCTTGCCGGGCATCATGTGATCCAGGAAGATGAGATCGTATTTCTTGATCTCTGTCATCTTAAGGGCGTCATCACCGCTGCCGGCCCTGTCCACCTGTACCAGGGTCTGCTTGAGCAGCCCCCTGATCACCATGAGGTTCATTGGATTGTCGTCCACGGCAAGTACGGCAGCCTTCGGCATGATATACCTTTTGACGGGCTTTTTTTCTTCGCCAGTCAGATCACTGTATGCAGTCTTGTAATCGCCCATGGGCGCGGCATTAACCACTCTCTGCATGAGGGAGAAACTGAATCTTGAGCCCAGACCGTAGACGCTGCTGACGTTGAGCTCGGATCCCATCATCTCCAGGAGATTGCGGGTAATGCTGAGCCCCAGTCCGGTGCCTTCTATATGCCTGTTCCGTTTTTCATCCACGCGTTCAAACTTGAGGAAGAGCTTCTGCAGATCCTCTTCCCTTATGCCTATGCCCGTGTCCTTTACGGATACCTGCAGCATGATGCAGTCGTCACGCTCACATTTTTCAAAGCCTATGCTGAAGGTGATGCTGCCCTTTTCTGTATATTTGACAGCGTTGGTGAGGATGTTGGTGATCACCTGTTTGACGCGGATCTCGTCGCCGTTTAAGACTCTGGGAAGGGCGGGATCGAAATCCAGCTCCAACTGCAGGCCTTTCTCATCGGCCCTGGTATGCAGCATGTTCACAAGGTCGTTGATCACGGAGGGCAGATCGTAGTCTACGGGGATGATGTCTATCTTGCCGGCCTCGATCTTGGAGAAATCAAGGATATTGTTCACCAGTCCCAGCAGCACGTTTCCGGAGACCTTTATGCTCCTGGAATAATCCAGTATGGCGGGATCGGAGCATTCCCTCAGTATCATCTCGTTCATGCCCAGCACCGCGTTGATGGGGGTGCGTATCTCATGGGACATGTTGGAGAGGAAGGAGGATTTTGCCTCGCTGGCGGCCAGGGCCTTTTCGGTCTCCAGGCTCAGTTTCTCCGCAAGAAGGGTCTTCCTGTTGGAATTGATCATGATGGCCAGAAGCACGGTGATCACCAGGACGGTGGCCGTGATGGTCAGGATAAGAGGACCTCTCAGCTGTCTGTAGATGCCGGTTGTATCGGTTATGGAAAGACAGATCCAGCTGTTCTCCAGGGATTTCGAATAGACCATGTATTCGGTCTCTCCGGAGGTGAAGGAGAAGAACTGCTCCGAAGAGCTGCCCAGAGCCGCGGCAAGATCCCTGCCGAAGCCGTTTTCCGCCAGTTTATAATTCTGGCCTACCTGGTTCTTATCCGAATGGGCGATGACGTTGAGATCACGGTCCATTATTATCTCTATGTCGGAGGCGCCGTTGGCGGCCAGCTGCTCGGTTATACGCTGCAGTTCCTCAAGGGAAAGGTCAAGGGCCACAACGCTCTTTTCATCACAGAGAGTCTTTGCAAGCGTTATCATCATTGAGCCTGTCTGGGCATCAAGATAGGGATCCACCACCACGACCCTTCCGCGGCTGGCGCTTCCCACGATATACCAGGGTCTTTCCGTAGGTTCATAGTCCCCGTCGGGGACCCAGCCGGCACCGTCGAGATCGGTACCGTTTATATAGGCGTAAAGACCTGTGGTGCTGTCGGAAAGTATGTAGGAAATGGCGATGGACTGGTTGGTGAGATAGTCCAGCATCTCATCGGTGGTGCGCCCTTCGGTTATCATATTATCGAGGGAATAGCCGGCAATGGTGATGGATTCGATGCCGGTGGAGAGATATTTGTTTATGGTGTCGGCACAGCTTACTGCATTGAGCTCACCGCTCTTTATGATGTTCTCACTGGTTTCGGAATGGAGCCTGATATAATAAAGTATGATTATGCTTACGAAAAAGAGTATTACCATGGCGGACATCACGATGTTCCGCAGGGCCTGTCTCCCGGTTCGTTTATCCTTCATTGTATCCCCCTTTGGTCTTATCAGGCCGGTTCCATAGTATAGCTGATGGCAGCATATCTGGCGTAGGCTGTTTTAGCCCACTGGTTTTTTATGCGTTCCACCACCCCGGGGGCATGCTCCGTAGAAAGCTCGGGAAGGAGCAGGAAGAAGCGGTTCAGCTTAACCTGGAGGATGATGTCGCTCTTCCGGAGGCATTTGACCAGTATATCCGAAAATGCGCTGACCGTGCGCTCCAGCAGATTCCTGTCCTCTATGGCTTCGGTGGAGAGCACTATAAGAAGTCTCAGGGCATTTCCGCCGTATCTGGCATTGAAACGCATTATGAAGCGATAGGCTATGCTGAAGGATTCCTGTCCGAGAAGAAGGGCGCCTCCGCTTTCGTTACGTTCTTCGACTATCTGTGTTACGCGGGCAAGCTCCACGACCATTTCATCCCCGGCCAGAAGCTCGGGCAGGAGCTCCTCGCTGTGGACGCAGCAGCAGTGCTTGCCGTTCTGCTTTGAGCGGTACAGCGCCGCATCCGCCAGCTGGAAAAGGTTCTTGTAATCCCTGCCGTAGCGGGGGACCATGACAGCGCCGGTGGAGACTCCCAGAGGTATGCCGAAGTCACTGCCCATGAGGCGTTCCGCCCTGGCCATCAGCTGCTCGTTGACTCTTTTCGTAAAGGAGATAAGGGAAGAATCCCTGGCAACTCCGGTGAGGAAAGTCATGAACTCGTCGCCGCCTATACGGCAGATCACATCGTCATCCCTGGTATTGAGACGGACGATATCCGAGAAGGCTTCGAGGATCCGGTCTCCCGTGTCGTGGCCGAAAAGGTCGTTGACAAGCTTGAAATTGTCCAGATCCAGTATCATGAGGGAACCGCTGCGGCCCTCACAGACGTCGACAAGGCGTTTGGTGCCGCCTGCTTTATTGAGAAAGCCCGTAAGCTGGTCTACCGTGGCCTCTTCGGTAAGGCTCTCGATAGTACGGCTGTTGGCTATCGTGTTGTTTATACGCTCAAGTAGTATATCCTTGTCGAAGGGCTTACAGACAAAATCAGAAGCGCCGGCACGGAGACCGCGGCGTTCCGTTTCGCTGTCTCTGTCGCCGGTAAGAAAGATCACGGGGATGTGTCTCATCCTTTTGCTATCTTCCAGGCGCCTCAGGGCATCATATGTCTCGAAACCGTCCATCTCCGGCATCATTATGTCCAGGAGTATCAGGTCCGGAGAGTTGTTTTCCATGAAGGTGAGCAGGTCGCGGCCGGAACGGAGAAGGCTGACACGCATATTTCCCCCGCCAAGGAGCATTTTTGCGTTCTTCAGGCTGATCGCTTCGTCATCGACCACCACTATCCAGTTTTCCATCAGCAATACCACATGTCAGAAAGATAAATATACGGAAAACATTTTACTAAAAAATATGATCATTTTCAAGCTTTTTCAAAACTGCGGGGTGGAAAACGGCTGAAAAGTATGTTAGTATACATAACTATGGAAGAGAGAACATATAAAGCCTTTATAAGCTACCGCCATCTGCCTCTGAGCAAAAAAGTGGCGAAGAAGATCCACAGCAGTGTGGAGCATTACCGCATACCTAAGGAACTCCGGAAAGAGGGGAAGGATGAAAGACCGGGCCGTGTTTTCAGGGATGAGGAGGAGCTTCCCGTATCAGACGACCTTACCGGCGAGATCACCTATGCCCTGGATCACAGCGAATTCCTGATAGTAGTATGCGAGCCGGGAACGAAGGACTCCATCTGGGTGGACCGGGAGATAAGATACTTCATCTCCACTCACGACAGGGAGCATGTGATAGCGGTGCTGGCTGAGGGAAAGCCGGAGGACAGCTTCCCCGAGCTCCTGACCACCATATACGACGAGGCCGGAAATGTCATCGGGCATGTGGAGCCACTGGCCGCAAACCTTACGGGAACGGATCATAAGTATTCGGCCTCCCGCTTCGGCAGGGAGAGCTTCCGCATATATTCGGCCCTGCTGCAGGTGCCCTTCGACAGCCTGTGGCAGAGGGAGAAGCGCTACCAGCTGAGACGCACCATGGTGCTGGCGGCGGTGCTCTTTGCCCTTATCTTTGCCTTCGCGGCAAATATGTGGGTGAACTACCGGGCCATAGTAAAGCGTAACGAACAGATAGAACAGCAGAAGGCGGAGCTGACGGAACAGAATGCGCAGATAATCGCCCAGAACGCCTCGATAGAGCAGTATAACCGTTCCCTGGAGCTCAGGGAAGGGCAGCTTCTGCTGGCGGAGGGCAACAGGCTTGCGGAGAACGGTGATATGCGCGGAGCGATAGCCGATGCTCTTGCGGGCTACAGGGAGGACGGCTCACTTGACGGGGAGACCACGAGGCTTCTGACCAGAGCCCTCGGAAGCGGCGAGTACCTTAACACCTTCAGGACGGATGTGGTGGTGAGCCTGCCGGCGGAGGCAAAGGACTGCTTTGTGACCTCGGATGGGAGCACGGTACTTGTGGAGGATGCGGCAGGCTATATCAGGGCGTTTTCCGCAAAGACCGGGGATGAGCTCTGGAAGCATCGTTTTGAGAACAGCCCCATAAAGTATCTCATGCTGGATGACAGGGGGCTTTTCGTCTACGAGGACAGTTACAGTGTCATTGCCCTTGAATTAAGCGATGGTAGCGTGGCCTGGGATCTGAAGACCACATTCGGGAATGATTATTCTTTGTATATGAACATGCCTGTGCTGGAACGCCTTGACGGCGGGAAGCGCATACTCTGCCCGGGCTACGACGCGGCCAATGAGAGACTGCTGGCTCTTTACGTGGACAGCCTCACCGGCAGCGTGGTGAACGAGACCGTTCTGGATGACGCGCAGTACGGCGGTTACGGCGGCGAGTTTACCCTCGGTACCGCTCTTCCCGATATCAACACGGCGGTGCTCTGCTTTGAGAGCTCCATTTTCGTTGATGCCATGTCCGAGGGCGATTACCATCTTATAGTCTGCGATATGGCGGAGGGCACAGTGAGCCTTAATAAACTGCTCCATTTTGACAAGCTGCTCTGCGGCGTATACGGGGAGCTGACTGCGAAGATCTATCTCTGCTACATAAAAGACGGCGGTATCTACTGGCAGGGCTTCTCACTGGACGGTGAGGAGGATGAGCCCATGCTGCTGGATCATCCCATGAGGGAGCCTTTCTACACGACCAGGGCCGATGTACGGCTTGAGGCGGACAGCAGGCTGATCTGCCTTACCCTTGACAATGAGTTCATAGTCTTCAACGGAACCGACGGCAGTTACATCATGACCAAGACCATTGACGGCAGTGAGATCATGGGCTGGTGCTTCCTCAATTATGAGGACTACGGCTACCTGCTGTACGGTGAAGGCGGCACCTACTGGGCCAATTATTCTACCAACGGCAGGCAGGAAGGCTATGATTTCTGCGACAGAAAGGGCATAGGGATGCTGGCCCTGACTAAGGATTTTGCTTCAAACAACGCGGATTTCGGTTTCCATCTGGAGGACGGCGCGGTAGCCGCGGCGGTGCTCTCAAGCGATCCGAGGACGGTATGCATCATGCATCCCTGCATGGATAAGAGCTTAACGGCAGTGGACTGGGCCGCAAGGGAACAGGGCTATATAGAGCAGGTGATGACGGAAGGCCCGGACGGGCAGCTGGTATACGTCAACAGGGTTTCCGTGGCGGAGACAGGGCTGATGACCGTGGATCCTTCCACGGGAACCGTGCTGAAAAGGTTTGAACCGGGAGCAGGCGACCCCGCCGGCCTTGATATGAGTGATGAGGTATATCTCTGGAGTGACGGAAGCCATGTTACTCTGGTGGATTTCGGCCTGAGCAGCGTGACGGTGGATCTGGACAGCGGAAATTCGGAGACTGAATTCAAGGACTGCCTGCGCTGTGCTATAGGGCGCTACACTGACGGCGAGGTGGTCCGTGTGGCGGAGATGTTCAGCAAAACCGGCGCGAACGGTCTTGTAAGCCCCATAAACATAATGGTGGACGGATCGGCGGAAAAGCAGCTGACGGAGATACCTACAGAATGGTTTCTCAGGGACAGCATGGCGGTGCTTTCTTCACATAACATACTCTTCGGCCTGACCGATCCGGACAGCGGAGAGACGGTTTACCGCATAGTTAACACTGACAGCGGGGAGGAGACGGACATTCCCACGGCAGCGGGCATCCCGGAAAACGCGGAGCCCATTACCGGGGGCGCCAGGGACAGCAGGGGGCTCTTTGCCTTCAGGGAAAATGACGGTATCGTAAGAGTATATGACCCTGTCGCGAAGAAGCTTCTCTCCGAGATCGATGTCAAGAGGGAAGACGTGGCGGCCATGACCATGGACAGCAGCGGAAGATATCTTATCGTCGTGAGCATGGAAAACCGGGTGATGATCTTTTCAACGGACAGCGGTGAGATCCTGCTTTCCGTTCATGCGGAGTTCAAGGGAAACATGTCCGATTACATGAAGATGCAGGCTGATACGGCTAAGGATGATGAGGACAGGCTCTATATCTGCTTTACCGGAAAGGGACTCATGTGCTTTGATATGGCGGAGAAGAGCGAGGTGTTTTCCACAGGGGATGCCATATTCTACTGCCGCGAAACGGACGAGATCTACAAGACCCTTCCCTTTGCGCTTGATGCAGGCAACGGAGTGACGAATGTGGTGAGCTTCACGATCCCTACCCTGGAGGACCTGAGGGACAGGGGAAGTGAATATCTGAAGAAGTAAAAGGAAAATGTGCTTATGAATCCTGAATCGCAGACTCTTATAGCGCTGAACGTGGCTCTGCTGCTGCAGCTGGCGGGGCTTGCCTTTGCAGTGGTGGCGGATCCTTATGTGAGCAGGCAGCAGAGGAAGATCCTTATCTATATCGTGGTGATGGATCTGCTGCTGATCGTTCAGAACCAGGCATCGGAGTACATAACCCCGGATATTCCCGGAGCGAAGATGATACTGGTTGCTCTTTCGGCTGTGGGCTACAGTCTCAGGCCCATGGTCATCGCCCTTTTCATAAGGCTTCTGCGTCCGGCTGGCAGGGGACTGATGATCTGGGGCATAGTGGGCTTCAACGCGCTCATCCATATCTCTGCTTTTTTCATGCCGCTGGCATATTCCTACAATGCAAATCTTTCCTATCAGAGAGGGCCGCTGGGTTATACCAGCTTTGTGGTGAGCTTCGGCCTGCTCATATGGATGGTGTATATCTCCATTAAGGATAAGAAGAACTCGGGTTTAAAGGAGCAGGTGATCCCGATCTTTTACGCGCTGCTGGTGGTGGCCGCTTCCCTTGCAGATCTGGAGACGGGCTTTAATCCATATATCTCCTATCTTATGGTGGCGATGGTCAGCGGCTGTGTGTTCTTCTACATATGGCTGCACCTGAAATACGCGAGGGAGCATGAGATGGCGCTCTGGGCGGAGCAGCGCATGAAGATCATGATCTCCCAGATACAGCCCCACTTTCTCTATAATACACTGGCCACCATACAGGCTCTCTGTGTCATCGATCCTGACAGGGCTTCGGAGGTGACGGGGAATTTTGCGGCGTATCTCAGACAGAACATCGATTCCCTCAACAGCGTGGAGCTCATCCCCTTTGAAAAGGAGCTTGAGCATACGAAGCTGTATTCGGATATCGAGATGATACGTTTTCCTTCCATTAAGGTACAGTATGATATAGGTGATATCAATTTCACCCTGCCCGCGCTGACGGTACAGCCCATGGTGGAGAACGCCATAAGGCACGGCATCAGGGTCCGGGATGAGGGCGAGGTGACGGTCAGCGTCCATAAATGCGAAGGAGGCCACGAGATCGTCATCAGGGATAACGGCGTGGGCTTCAGGATGAAGGATATCGCTGCCGACGGCATGAGCCATATAGGTATCGCAAACGTTAAACAGCGTATAGAGCAGCAGTGCGGAGGCATCTTCGAGGTACACAGCGCCATTGACGAGGGGACAAGGATAAGAATGTTCATACCCGAACATTAAGGGTTTATCCGGAAAGGTGTAAGTATGAAAGTGATCTGTGTTGATGATGAGGAGCTGATCCTGCGCCATACACTGAAGCTTCTTGAGGACATTAAAGGCGTGGAGGATGCGAAGGGATTTAACGGGGCAGAGGCTGCCCTGGACTACCTCAGGGACAACAGCGCCGATGTGGCCATACTGGATATCGACATGCCGGGCATGAACGGCATCACACTTGCGGAGAGGATAAAGAAGAAGGACCCGGATACGGCCATAATCTTCCTCACCGGTTATTCGGAATATGCCGTGGAGGCATTTTCTATCAGGGCATCGGGCTATCTCTTAAAGCCCGTGAGCAAAAAGAAGCTGGAAGATGAGCTTTCCTATGTAAAGCAGCCCCGGCCGGAGATGAGCACGGAGAAGAAGGTAGTGATAAAGACCTTCGGGGAGTTTGATGTCTTTGCGGACGGGAAGCCCGTGGCTTTTTCCCGGTCCAAGGCAAAGGAGCTGCTGGCCTGGCTGGTGGACAGGCAGGGAGGCACTGTCAGCAGGGCGGAGGCTTTTGCGATGCTTTGGGAAGATCTGGAGTATGACCGCTCGATGCAGAAGCAGTTTGACGTCGTGATAAGGAGTCTGCGTCAGACGCTTACGGAATACGGGATAGCGGATATACTGGATGTACAGCGGGGCGGAATGCGTGTGGTGCCCGAAAATCTTGACTGTGACCTCTATCGTTTTCTTGCCGGTGATATCACGGCGGTGAATGCCTACAGGGGAGAATATATGAGCTCGTACACCTGGGCCAGCGATACCGAAGGCTTTATGAGCACCAGGTTGATGTGAGAAAGTGCTTGACAGGTTAGATATGACTAACTATAATGCAAGGCGGTTAGCAAAAGCTAATCAGGGCGCGGAGCTGTGTATATGAGGGCGGTCCTGAGGCGCGGAAGTGAGGTGGCATATGGTAAATGTGATCGCGATAGCAGTGCTGTTACTGATGATCGGCGGAGCGATAGCGTATATATACAGGGAAAAAAAGAAGGGGCGGCACTGCATAGGCTGCCCCATGGCGGGGAACTGCCCCAGGATGGGAAACTGCGGGAAGATGACAGACCGGCAGAAGAGAGAGGGGTAAAAAAAGGGGCGGAAGCTCCTTTTTTGTTGTGAATTTGTTGGACATTTGTTGGACATGATATGATATAGTACACTGGTAAACCGACCATTACAAGGAGAAGACTCATGGAAAACAACGGAACATTCAGTCTTGAAAATTTCAGAAAAACCATATCGCAGGAGCATACAAGAAAGACGGAAAGGGACCGGATATATGAGGAGCAGCAGCGCCTGAAGAAGGAAGAGCTTCATCAGCGCAATGTGACCGATGCGAACATGTTGCTGGATAACGGCTATGAGAGCGATAATATGACGCTCAGCAAGGCCGAGGCCAACCGTGAAAGGCTTTCACGTCTTCTTGACGATTTGGAGACTACTAAGGATCTTAACCTGGATTCCACGAAGATAAAGCGTCTCCAGCAGATACGCTTAAGGGGCGCCGTCGCCATGCTGCAGGGCCTTAGGGGCTCGGATTCCCCCGAGATGAAGGAGATAAAGAATTTCGCGCGGCGTCTGGACGAATTCCTTGAAAGGGAAAGGATCTCCAAGATGACGGATGAGCTGTTTGACGAGCTGGATCTGAACCTGCAGCTGCTGTCCACCTCCTGCGAGTCTTATATAAACAACCCCAAAAAGCGGGAAAACAGCAGGAAAAAGGTGGTCCGGGAATTATTTGCCGCCGTACGCTTCCAGACGGATAGGATACAGATCGTGAGGCAGCAGGCCAGGAACCTTGCAGGCGGTGATAAAGACTACGAGATCGACATGGAGTACACCCTGGAGACCTATCTGGGGATGGATAACGCCGAAAAGATAAGGGAAGCAAGGAAGTCTGCCAAAGCTGCAAAAAGGCAGAATAACCCGCACGAAAACATTCCCGACATAGCAGCGAAGGATGTGGTGGGCCCTGCTGTAAAGCATAATGCGGAGCTGATAAGCGATCCTTCGCTGCTGTGCCCCTCCGCGGCTGCCCTGGCAAAGCTTTTCTCCGAAGAAAGCGGCGGCGTGGCCAAGGTGCTCAAAGCGTTTTCGGGACGCAAGCGCGCCGCTAAAGCTGGGGAGATAGTCGCTCTGATGGAAGAGCTGCGCAGCATACCCAAGGACAGTGTTAACGTGCGCCTTTACAACCACGGAGGCACCACCTACCGTCTCCTCCAGCGCAGGGACAACTCTGTGAGCATACTGCAGGAGGATAAGGATCACAATCTCATGGAGTACCAGCTTCCCTGCAGCGTGCCTGTGCTTTTGGACCGTCTCGAGATGGAAATGGTGCGCAACCAGGAGCTGTACGGAGACCAGAACATCAATGACCTTCTGTCCGGGATAGATACGGATAAATTGGAGGAGGGCAGCGCCGAGCGCCTGCAGAAGAGACAGGTGATAGGCGAATACATCAAGGCAAAGACTGGCATGGAGCTGGCCGCCTTCGAAAGCGTGCCCATGGACGAGCTGCTTGAGATAGCGAAGACTGCGAGCAATATGGGGCTTAATAAAGCGGAGGTAAAGGAGATAGTCCGTAATGCCGTTAAAGAGCATTCGGCCGATGAACTGAAGCTGGTCAACACCGAACAGGCGCAGCAGACCTTACGCTATCATAAGGAAAGTGATAAAGACCGGGTGAAGATGCCCGAAAAGCATGACCGCTGGGATGAATTAAGACCCGAACAGGAAAAGGACTGGGAGTATGGAGAAGAGCTTATGGTCAACCTTTTCGCGGATATGGTCGCGGACAGCTCTTCCTATACGGCGGATAATGAAACAAAGGAAAAGACCAGCCCCGGGGAAGCCCTACGCAGAAGGATGGGGCGTCATGTGGAAGCAATAGAAGTTTTCCTCTCCAAGCCGGAATATGTGGATAAATTTATCGGCAAGCTCCCGCTTCCCGATGTGGAAATAGAGAAAGGAAAGACGCTGACGGAGTACGTCAGGGAGGAGATCGCTAAGATAACCGGATCTAATCTGGCTGAATTCATCAGGAGCATTCCGATAGGCAGGGAGGCAGTGCTTGGCACCATGTTCGGAGGGGAGTCGCTGCCCCTCATCTATTCCATGTGGAAGGAGGATTTCGAGCAGCTGGCTGCCCAGCTGGATGATCTGGTCAACACGATCTGTGAGAAGGTACAGGACATTGTGACCGACCAGGTTTACACGATCTTCGGAAAGGACGGGGAGGATATAAAGCAGGAGAGGGCTTTAAAGAAACAGAAGCTCGAAAAGGAGAAAAAGGAAGAAGAGGCAAGGATAAAGAAGGAAGAAGAGGAAAGGAAGAAGGCGGAAGAAGAGGAGAGACGCCTTGCGAATTTAAGCGAAGAGGAACGTGAGCAGGAAAAAAGGGAAGAGCAGCAGAAGGCCCTGAACGGATTCGTCAACAAGCTCACCGGCTTTTTCGGCTTCGGTGATGATGATGACGAAGAGGATGAAAAGCAGGAAGAACAGAATAAGGAAGAGCAGAAAAAGGA
>JAFWWB010000086.1 GCA_017518185.1 Lachnospiraceae bacterium | reverse complement strand
GTCCAGTCCAGTCCAGTCCACCAGGATTTTGCCTCTTTCGTCCATTTCTGTCAACGCCTCTGGTAAAAAATTTTTCCTGTCTCCGACACTACATCATGACAGATTCGACACTATTTTGCAAGGCGATTTTTTCTGCACGGAATCGAACACCTTCTCCGTTTCATACTCCGGGGCAAACGCTTCGGCTATGTCGCAGATCTTCTGTACCAGCGTCTCATCTTCCTCTACCTCATCCGCTATCTGTCTGACATTTTTCCCTTTTCTCAGTTTCTTGCATATCTGATCGATCAGGCGATGTTCGCTGCCTTCTTCCCTGCCTTCATCTTTGTAAGTACGCTTTACCTTTTCCTCATCATACTCTGTCAGGATACTCAGATGTGCTGCACCTCTGTTTTCCATCAAAAACCTCCTGATAAGAAAGTTCTCCGGCATATCATCCAATGCTCTGTCGACTGCTTCCTCTATTTTCATGGTCTTCAGGTTTTCCCTGATCCTTGCGATCAACCACGAATACTCATACAACGGGCGGCATTTATCCAGTAATTTCATATTATAACCGCTGTTTATGTTCACCATACGTACACTCAGTTCAACATCCGACTTTTTACGTGTTTCCTCCGTGAACGCCTCACTGAGTTTCAGTACGATCTCCTCGTCTGCTTTCTCTGTTCCGTTATAGAAAACAACAAATCTCGGAGCAGGAAGGCGTATCAGACGACTTCCGTATATACTGTTTGTTTCCCTGCCATACAGTAATCCACTCCATAAATCTCCCAAATAGATCAGGCAGCGGACCGGAGCATTCGGGTTATACGTGCTCTGATGTCCGTAGATCATCAGCTGGTCGTCCAGAATGAAGGACATATCATTTTTCATTCCCAGATATAATCCATCTTCCAGCGTATTGAATTCGATCTGTGACGGATCATCGTAATCTGTACCGTTCACTGCGTTATACAGACTCAGCGTCCATTCCCGATGCTCTTCTCTTCCGAAGATCATTTTAAAAAGCCGGTCTTTGTGTTCTCGATTTACCATAGAAAATCTCCCTTCATTGTACTGTATCTTGCCTGTAGTTTCAATATAATAGTTTGAAATAGCCTGCAGGAAACCTGTCAGGTGCTGCGGAACGCAGCTCAATAATTGTGTGATAATTTATCACAGATATTTATGAATTGCAAGTTCTTTTTCAAAAAAAGCGCCGGCCGGAGCCGACGCTTTTGTCATCCTTGTTTTGTCATCCCATGCAAAAGGTTTGTATCGCTTCACAATTCCCGTACATCGATGATCTCCTCGCTGCCGTCCTCCCTGTAGACCGTGATGGTCCCATCGTAGTTCATATGATAATCGGTCACATCATGCAGGCAGTCAAAGCGGTGATCCTCGCAGACCACCTCACCATACGACACATCGATGCCGGCCTCATAATCCTGGATGCCGCGGTCCGTGGTCGCCTCATCATGGGTCATGCCGAAATACCGCAGTCCCACCGTGTCATCCTCCGCATGGCTGTCCCAGGTGGGATCGATATTATAAAAGTTTCCGTCTATCTTAACAATGGGCCACATATGACTGTCGTCTCCGGAAGCCATATCAGCCGATACCCTTATGCACTCGATCCCCAGCTGCTGAAAGGCGAACTGGCAGAGATAGGTATAGGAATGGCACACGCCGGAATCGGTTTTAAGCGCATCGTAAACCGCAATATCCGGTGCCTCAAAACGATTGCCGGTATCCATAGCCTGCAGGCTGTCATACCATTCATAATCATAACTGATCCTTTCCCCGAAATAGTGGTAAACGGAAAGGACCTTTTCGAGATCGCTCATATTCTCGGTGATGCATCCGTTCAGTATCTCTATATAAGAATCATCAATGAACTGCAGCATCTCTGCCGCTTCCTCTTCCCCGTATCTGTAGGTGAGTGTCAGTGTTTTATGATCATTCGCCAGATGATCCTCATCCACCACGAAAAAGTAGGGGCTCTCCGTGGCCGCATTCCATATCACCAGATTATTATCCCAGTCATCCGTGAGCTTTACCGAGCTTTCATGTGCAAAGACCGCATCGATCAGATCCCTGAATGCCTGTCCGGAAGCTTCATCTTCGGGAAAATACGCGGCCACCATCGGGCTCATCACATAATGATCGATCTCGCCGATGGAGATATTTTTATCCCGGACGGGAGTGGGCGTCGCCGTCGGCTCCGGCACTTCTGTCGGTTCCGGCACTGCCGTCGGTTCCGGCACTTCTGCCTCTTCCGCTGTAGGTTCCGCCACAGCCTCCGTGATCAGGGCAGCATCTTTTTCCGCCGGAGCTTCCGCCCCGCAGCTGCCCAGAAACAGTGACAGGATCCACAGTCCCGCAGCTCCCGCGATATGCTCTCTCTTCATAACTCTCTTCCCCCAAATATCTCTCCGCTGCCTGAAACGCATCTCTTCTTTTCATGCAGCGTACACTTCCGATCGTTTGGCCCTCCCGAGAATATACCATACCACCGGCTTTTTTACAATCTGCGCCGTCAATACAGCCTTCCATTCCCCTCTTCCTACTCCCGTCCAAATGCTGTATAATACTCCTCATGAATGACAAGGCTTCAAAAAGGATACCGCAGCCGGATGCGGCGAAAGCTCTGGCTCTGTTCGCGGTCATACTGCAGCACGCGGGACTGGACAGCGGCCCCTTTTTCTGCTTCATGACTTCTTTTCACGTCCCCCTGTTTTTCGCCCTCTCCGCCCTGTTCCTGAACCCGGAGCAGAGCATAAAGGAACATCTGAAAAAAAGGACGCTCAGGCTTTTCATACCTTACCTGGTCTTTTCCATTGCCGATACCGCCATAGTACAGGCAGTAAGTTTTATTAAGACCGGAGGCCCCGACCTCCCGGCCCTTACGCGCTACGGCTGCTTTTTCATCTCGGGCTTCGGCATTTCCGTACTCTGGTTCCTGGCAGCCCTTATGGCCACGGAGCTTCTATTTGTGCTTTACTTAAAGCTTCCGGGGCTCCTGAAGCTCTGCACGGCTCTTGCAGACATCGCACTCTTCGTGCTTATCTGCCTTAACGCGGATAAGCTGAGCGCCGCCTTTTCGGCGCAGGATCCGGACAGCTCCGCCGCCGGCTTCATACTCATCTGTCTTCTGACAGCCCTGGCCAGGCTTCCCCTGTGCCTTATCGTATACGGGATATCTTTTTACACCGCCGCTTTTTTCAGGCAGTACCTTTCCTTCTTTTACGCCCTGCGCCCCGGCGTGCGGAATCTCCTCCCGCCCATTTCGGCGGCCTGCCTCCTGACACTCTGTGCCTTCATATCAGTAAAGAACGGCGGCGGCAGCCTGGGCATGATCTACTACGGAAAGAGCCCTGTCCTGTTCCTGCTGTCCATGCTCACGGGCTGCGGCGGGATGATGCTCCTGTCCTGCTGCATCTGCGCCCTGCCTGTATATAAACCCTTTGTCTTCATCGGGATGAACTCCCTCATAATAATGCTGACACACACGGACTTCTATCTCCTGACTCCAGCAAGGAAGCTGGCATCCCTTGTCTCCGCCCCGGGCGGGACCATATATTTCATTCTGGTACTGCTGCTCACTCTTATCACCGAGCTTCCCGTTATATACGTGATAAACCGTTTCTTTCCGGCACTCATAGGAAAGAGAAAGGCGGCGAAATGAAGGTCTGCGGCATAATTGCTGAATTCAACCCGCTCCATAAGGGCCATGCCGCCCTGATAGAACACGCCGTAAAGGAACATGGCTGTGACGGCGTAATAGTCATCATGAGCGGGGATTATATGCAGCGCGGCGAACCCGCCATAGCTGACAAATACTGCCGTGCGTCCATGGCAATCTCGGCCGGAGCCGATCTCGTGCTGGAGCTGCCTGTTCTTTCCGCAACAGGAAGCGCGCAGTATTTTGCAGAGGGGGCGGTATCCGCTCTTAAGCACTGCGGTGTGACGGACATACTGCTCTTCGGCAGCGAGAGCGGAGATATAAGCTTTCTTAAAGAGGCTGCTGCCCGGCCACACAGCACTCTTCCTTTTGAAGAACGCATGAGTTCCAATGACCTGCTGGCCTGCGAATACCTGCGCGCACTTGACCGGCTTGATGCAGACGTAAGCCCCGTCCCCTTCAAGCGTCTTGGGCCTGACCACGATTCCCCAGTTCCCGGTGAAGGCTTTGCCTCCGCCACATACATAAGGGAGAAGCTCCTTTCGGGAGAAGCTGCCGGAGAATGGCTCCCCACTTCTTCCTCCGCCATCCTTAAAGACTATATGAAAGACAGACGTCTTCTTTCCCGCGCTGACTTTTCGGAGCTTATCTTTTACGCCCTGCTCTCACACCGAGATGAGGGCTATGCAAGATTTTTTGATATCTACGAAGATCTTTCGGATAAGCTGCTCAGGGAGCTTGAAAACTATGAGGATGCGGACAGATTCATCGCCCGCCTGAAATCCAAGGACATAACCCACAGCCGTCTCTCCAGGACCCTTATACACATACTCCTGGATCTCAGAAAGAAAGATGCGGAGATCTTCAGGCATGAATATGACTCCTGCCCCTGGCTACGCATACTCGGCGTTAACAGAAAAAACAGCGCTCTTCTCCATGCCGTAAAGGAAAACTGCGACAGGCCCCTCATCTCAAAGACCGCGGACGCTCCGTCCCTGCTGGATGAGCGTGCCCTCGCCCTCTTCGAAAAGGACTTAAGCGCCTCTTTCCTCTACTCAAAGCTCTCGGGCAGGGCTGTGCCCGACCAGCGCCGTTCTATCATCACGACGCCGTCATAGTCGGTACGTTAAACCCTGCATCCCATCCTCCCCAAGCTAACACACGCCTTTGTTATCGCTCTTGTGTTAGCCCAACTCCCCTTATTTTTTATGTTTCCGGGCTAGTTCAGCTAACACAATTGTCATTTTCCGCTTTAGTGTTAGCTGTCAGCACCGGATTTGAGGTCTATCAAGCTGATTTCAGCTAACACTTTTTCGGTTTTCAGTTCCTGTGTTAGCCAGCGGCCCGCAATTCCCCGGAAAACAAGCAGTTATCGGCTAACACAAGCCCCAAAGCCCCCCCATGTGTTAGCCGCACCATTACTCACACTGTAATTTTCTCCTTCAACAGCTTTACCATCTTTCGTATATCCCTTGTATTCAGCGGATATCTGGAAGTTTCAAATGTGCGGATCACGGAGTCGAACTGGTAGAATCCACTCTCCTCATACTCCCGTATTTTGATATATGCATTGTCCCTGTACTCCCTGTCATCCATCATTCCGAAGTGCTCCCAGTATATTTCCTTCCGTTCCCGTACGTTCAGAAGCGTAAAGTCAGGATGGACCGTAGTATGCTTCAGCTTTAGCGGTTTCTCATAAAGAAACGGTATCCCCGCTTCATCCAGGATGTCCGCGATCATGACCTCCGACTTGGACCTTACCCTGAGACTGCGACGCGTGTAGTATTTCGCCGCTTCCTCTCTGAACGCCACGCCCTCATATTCCTGCTCTTTCCAGCTTTTGATATAGATCTCATCACTAACATAACAAGGCTGTATGAGTTCTTTTTTCCCGGGGGCGATCTGCCTGAGAACCTCATTAAAAACTGTATCCGGCAGTGACTCTTTACACATTTCAAGGGATTCCACAGCCTGTTCGATAATGCTGATCAGCTTTTCATCATATTCAAGCTGTGCCAGCATCGCGGCAAGCTTTACATCTTTTTGCTTAATGTATTCACCATTGTTTCTTTCACCGCGATGTCTCATAAAGTATTGGAATCTGTCACCATGTCTGACCGCCCGCAGTCTTACGCCTTCAGGCGTCTTAGCTCTCAGATGTCCGATCTCATCATACAGTTTTTCCAGATTATCCTGCAGAAAACAGATCTCATTGTCTATTTCCTTCTCCCTTATCATAGTTCCTCCTTTCCTTCGGCTAACACACCCCACATTTTTTTATTTCCGTGTTAGCCAATTTTTCCTTTTTTCACAAGCCGTAAGCCCTGCACAGCTAACACATCTCCCGGTTTCAATTATTGTGTTAGCCAACATTCCCGGATTCAGTAGCTAAAAAGCCATTTTCAGCTAATACATGACTCGATATCACCGTTTGTGTTAGCCACAGGCCAAAGACAGACAAAGATTTCCGGGATATTAAGCCCAGAACGGCGGTGCTCACTTGCAGAACACCTCTATTCTTACCTTCCCATTATGGATAACCGCTGTCACGGCGCCGTCATGATCGGTACGGTAAACCCTGCATCCCAGGGCTTCCACTCTTTCCATCACCTCTTCATGAGGATGGCCGTAGGAATTCTTATAACCGCAGGATATCAGTACGGACTCAGGTGATACCAACTCAAGCCACTCCTCCGAATTTGACGTGTGCGACCCGTGATGACCGAGCTTCAGCACATCGGCATCTATCCCCCGGGGATATGCCTTCATCACTGCCGCTTCGCTCTCCACCGTGGCGTCACCGGTAAATACTCCGCTGAAATCTTTATACTCTACCAGCAGTATCTGTGAATATTCATTCACATCCTCACATTTATATCCCTTCGCCGGATGCAGGCTCCTTATCTTCAGATCCCCGTATCCCAGTTCATCCCCGGCAGCCATGTATTCTATCCTTATACCCTGTGCCTTCGCCGCAGTGATGATCTCACTGAAATCCTCTGCCGCCCCGGCAGCCGCCGGAAGCACGATGCTGCCTATGCCTATATTCCTGCCCGGGTCCGCTAGCATATCCGTAAGCCCGGAGATATGATCCCGGTCAGGGTGGCTTAGGAACCACCTGTCTATGTAAGAGATACCGCTGTATTTCAGAAAGGGGGACAGCTGGTAGTCATAGAGCGCGTCCTTTGAAGTAGAGCCTCCGTCTATCATCAGCGTCGTCCTTCCCGTCTGCAGGCAGATCCCGTCACCCTGACCCACATCCAGCATCGTAAATTTGGATTCCGGCCTGATACGCAGGTTTAGTATGAGCACGGCTGCCAGGCTGAACACGATCCTTAAAGCCGCTGCCTCCTTCTGTTTAAGCCTCCTGCCCCCCGCCTTCTTTCCGGCCCTTATCACCAGCCCTTTCCTCACAGGGATCACGGCTATGAAAAGAGCATAAGCCGCCGCCACCTGCCAGCCGGCGGGAGCCCCGGTTATGATGCTGTGCCACGGAAGTGAGGCAAGCTTGAGGCACAGCGTCTCGTATAGCATGAGTATATAATGACAGGGCAGGGCCAGCACTATACCGGCCTTCAGCAGAAAACAGCCGGCAGTGAGCGCAATGAGCCCGCATACCATGAGCACGCTCATAAGCGGTATGACCAGCAGATTTAGGAGCACGGAGTACAGTGGCAGCTCATAATAGAAGAGCTCGATGAGCGGCATGGTAAACATGCTGACGCAGAGACTTGCGGTAAAGCTCTTGAAAAACGCAGCCCCAAGGCCACTGCCGTTTTCAGTATCCCTCATCATCGCCGGATAATAAACCGCCACTCCCGCCACTGCAAGATATGACAGTGCAAAGGAGGATGTCATGATAAGATAGGGCTGGTACAGCGCCGTTCCCGCTGCAGATACCGCAAGGGCCGTGGGCAGGTCATAGCTTCTCCTTTCGATATCCGCGGCCACCACTATGCCGAACATGGTAACGGCCCTGACCGTTGAGGTCCCCGCTCCCGTAAGCATCGCATATACAGCCATAAATGGTATGGCCACGAGGGCCGAAATGCTGATGGGTAAGCCGCTCTTTCTCAGAGCCTTGTACAGCCCCATTCCGAGTATAGATATGTGAAGCCCGGATATAGCCAGTATATGGCTTATGCCGTTTACACGGTAAAGTTCCTTTATGTCTCCCGAAAGCTCGCTTTTGTCTCCCAGCACCATGGCCCGGAGTACCCCGGCCTCCTCATCCGGAAGTATGCTCCCATAGATGCCGCTCATATAGTTCCTGAGATTCCAGAGTCCCTCCCTGAACCGGGAATAGCTTCCGGATGCCAGCTCATATCCGCTGATATAAGCCCTGGCTCCGTAGCCCTGATACAGATAGTAGGAATACATATCGAATTCTCCCGGGTTTGTCGCCTTCCTGAAGGCCCCCGGCTTCGCACTTATACAGACCTGTGCCCCCAGAGGCGGCAGCACGCCTTCCTCCAGGTAACAGACTATTCCCGTATCCGTTTTTTTCTGTGATCCCGCACTGCTGACAGCAGTGCCGTTCAGGTAGAAGATCCTGTTTCCGTTCCTGATCTCTTTCTTCTCAACACGTCCGCTTATGGTTACCGTGCTACCGGTATATTTCTCCCATCCGCCGGAAGGCGGACCGGAAAGGGCCAGCACGATACGGAGAAGGAGCAGAAAGAGAAGGCAGTAAAAACACAACGGCCTTTTCATCAAGCCTCCTTTTATTCCACTATCTCCAGATTCCTCGTAAACTCCTGTTCAAGGGAAATCTGTTCCCTGAAGATGACATCCGAACTTCCCTCCACCATAAACTGCACCCTGTGGACATTGGAAAGTTCGGCTAGTGAATCGACTATAGAATAAATGGTAACCTCCGGCGTGACATTTCCCACCGGATTCAAGAAAGCACTGTCCAGATTGACATAGCACACACCGTCTGAGACCGTGACCGAGATAAGCCTTGTATCCGCCGGCACGGACTGGTAGATATCCATGCCTTCTGGCCCCTTTATCAGCTGTTCGACCACCAGCTTTTCCATGGAGGTGTTAGTATTGTACACCACATCTGTCACCGCAGGGACGAGCTTCTTTCCCTCCGCATCCGCGTAGTAGATCTTAAGCTGGGCCCTGTCATAGGCGTTGATCTCAGCGCCCTCGTTATCCACGAAGCTGTCGGCATTCATGACACCCACGGGATTGCCTTTGGCATCCGTAAGAGGCGCCTCCTCCACCATCATGCTCACCCCCTCTATCCCTTCTATCTGGGAAAGGGTGCGTACCAGAGCCGCCCTTGTGAGCACCTCCCTCACCGGTGAAAGATCCAGATACTCCTGACTGAGATCAAGCACTATCTGGTTTCCCTCCACCCTGAAGCTCTTAACGCTGAAGTTCTGTATCACGGCCCGTTTCTCAGCGCCGCCGGGCACCACAGCCATATCCTTAAGGAGTGCTGAAGCCAGCTCTGCCGGCGACTCCTCTTCAGTCTCATAGCTTTCATAGGTAAGGGCAGTCTCCCTGGCATTCAGGTAATAGATACGGAGCCCCGGCACACTCTCCTCCTCCTGCCTGCCGCAGCCTGAGATAAGGAGCATGATGAGCAGGGCAGCCACTGCCACCCGCTTAATGCCGGTATTTACTTTTCCGGAGATACTCTTAAGCCTCAATCCCTACTCTCCCACGATAAAGCTCAGGGGCACCTTCACCAGGAAGGTAGTACCCTCTCCCGGCTTGCTCTCAACCTCTATGGAGCCCTTATGCAGCAGTATGGTACGCCTGGTTATGGAAAGCCCGAGTCCCGTACCGCTTATCTCCTTCGAATGCGATTTGTCACCCCTGTAAAATCGTTCGAAGATATGTGCCTGCTCCGACTCGGGTATGCCCACGCCGGAATCGCTTATGCTTATGCTCATGTACTGGTGATCCGCATCCAGCAGTATCCTCACCCAGCCCGGATGCTTGTTGTACTTGATGCCGTTCTCAATGATGTTTGTGATGGCCTGGGTCATCTTCACCTCATCGATATCCGCATTGACGTTTCTCTTGCTCTCCAGTATGAGATCCACCTCGCTCTTTCTGGCCAGGGGACCGAGACGCTTTATAATCTGCTCCAGCAGCTCGTTGATGTTTATGTTCTCCACATGCATCCCCGATGCGCCCTTTTCCATACGTACCAGCTCCAGCAGGTCGCTTATTATCTCATTCTCCCTGTCCACCTCGGCGCTTATGTCCTGCATGAACTCCCTGTACATCTCCAGCGGTGCATCTTCCTGCATGTTGAGGGAATCCGCCAGCACCTTTATGGAGGCGATGGGGGTCTTAAGTTCATGGGACACGTTGCTCACAAACTCCTGTCTGGATTCGTCCAGCACCTTAAGTCTCTGTCTCAGCTTTTCAAAGGCCTCCACTATCTCCCCGGTCTCTTTGTAATCGGAGACCACGGGTATGTCCTCTTCAAAACTGACCACGCCGGCCATGGCCTTCGTAACACGCTCGAAGGGCCGGACGCTGAGCGTTGCCGTGAGTGCTGATATGCCGATGAGAGCCGCCAGCACCACCAGTTCGATGATAAACCCCTGTCTCGTCAGTATGTCCGCTTCCCTTCTTATACTGTCGGTGGACGCACTGGCAAGTATCATGCCGAGTATCACGTTCTCTCCGGTCTCCGGATCCTTTTCCATCACCGGCACCGCCACCTCGATATAGCGGCTGTCCCTGTCGTAGTTATTGATGGTCTCGCCCCTGTAGCAGAGCATGACCTCCTCGCCTATCATGGTCTTGCCGAGACTTATGTCATAGGTATCGGAGATCACCTTAAAGGCCGAATCTATCACAAGGATACGGCCCTCATATACAAGCGAAAGCTGGGTAAGCTGCGCCGAGATTATATCTGAAGGCGCACTGTGAAAATAACCGTAGTTGATCATACGGTTGGCACAGATACGTATCTGTTCAGTGACTTCCATGCTGCGTTCACGTATCGCTCTGTTCCTGGTATTTGCGGTCATGCCGAAACGCATGATCCCCGTGGCGATAAAGCCGGTAAGGAACATTATGAGAAAGATGCGGAGACGGAAGCTCTTAAGATAGGCAAACCTCTTCATCCCTTATAGTAATACCCCACGCCCCACTTGGTCTGGATATAGGCGGGAGAACCCGGAGTTTCCTCCACCTTCTCCCTCAGTCTCCTGACATGCACGTCCACAGTCCTTGCGTCACCGTGGAAATCGCTGCCCCATACCAGCTCACGAAGGTTATCCCGGCTGTATACCTTGCCGGGGTGGGTAACAAGGAGCTCAAGGATATCATATTCCTTGGCCGTAAGGTTTATCTCGCTGCCCTTGATGAAGAGCCGTCTGTTCTCTATATCGAGCCTGAACTCGCCGTTCTCCACCACCTTCTTTTCCTGGCCTGTGGGAGCGGCATTTTTTCTTGAGCGCCGCATGAACACCTTGATCCTGGCCTTGACCTCCAGGATATTGAAGGGCTTCACGATATAATCATCGGCTCCCGATTCGAAGCCCATGATCTTATCCATATCGTCACCCTTCGCGGTGAGAAATATCACCGGCACATCAGTGAAGGAACGCAGCTGCCTGCATACCTCCATTCCGTCTATCTTGGGGAGCATCAGATCCAGCAGTACCAGATCATATTTATTCTCCCTGGCCAGCGCAAGGGCTTCCTCGCCGTCATACGCTGCATCCGTTTCCATTCCGTCCTGTTCTATACTGTACTTTAAACCTTTGACTATAGCCTTCTCATCGTCAACGATGAGTATCCTTCCGGGCATTTATTCCTCTCTTTCTATCTGATGCTTATATCGTCCTTTATTCCCGCGAAAAGCTTTTCGCCGATGCCGGACACATTCTTAAGCTCTTCGATATCTTCAAAATCACCATGTTCCGAGCGGTATGCCACTATGGCCTCCGCCTTGCTCTTCCCGATGCCATTGAGCTGCATCAGCTCTTCCACACCGGCTCTGTTTATATTGAGGAGTCCCGATGCGCCGTATGCGCCGCCCTGCTCCTCCGGGAGCCCTGCCGCAGTCTCTTCGATAGTAGGGATGTGATATTTTTCTCCGTCCCTTATCTCTTCGGCCAGGTTCACGTATCCGCAGTCGGCTTCCTCAAGAAAACCTCCCGCTGCTTCCACGGCTTCAAAAAGCCGGCTGCCCTCAGGCAGTTCATAAACTCCCGGTTTGCTGACGGCTCCGCTGACATGTACAAAAAACAGCTCCTCAGTCTCGCTACGGGCTGTTTCTTCTGTTTCACCTGCGGAAAGCTCTTCTGTTCCTTCCACCTCTGACATCTGTTCGCTGAGGTATTCCTGTGCGGAACTGCACCCGGCCAGCATCAGACATAACGCCACCGCCGTCAGATATGATATTATATTTTTCATGGTCTCTCCTTTCGTCCTTTCGGGCAAAAGGCCTTCTCAGAGATCCGATGAAATTATATTATTCTATCTTTTGTGATTATTCAAGTATAATTTAAATATATTTTCCAACGATCACGTGAGCGTTCGGAATATCTACTGCACTCTCGCTTTCATCGTCTCTTCAAGTTTAATGAGTGTCTCCTCCGGATCCTCTCCGTTCCATACCCTAATGTACGCAAGTTCCAGCTCCGCCCAGAAATCCGAAAGCTTCATAAGCTTCGGCAGAGGCACGCTGTCGGCATATATCTCCCTTATCCTGTCAGCCTCCTCACTTCCGGAGACCTTCATAGCCGGAAGCTTTCCGCTCTTATCATAAAGAGCCGTGGCACCTTCCCCGCAGAGATGTGCCCCGAAAAGCTCTGCCCTTTCGACGTTTTCGCTGTAAGGATTTATTGCTATACATACGGTAGTGGAAAGCCCCGAAGCCTTATGATCCTTATCCACAGCCGGAAGGGCTGCCACTCCGTATCCGTAGCTGAAGTCCTGTTCGGAGATGCGCTTAACAGCATCTGTAGTCGCAACGGTAAAGAGCACTTTTCCCTCCAGGAAATCGTTCAGCACGGACTCATAACTGCTCTCCTTCGGATCAATGGAGAAAAAGCCGGACAGCTCCTGATAGCTGTGCATGCAGCGTACCGTATCCTCGTTGCGGATCTCCATCACAGCCGGATCATCCCCGCAGCGGCCTCCGACGTTCATATAGGCGCCGGTAAAGAAATAATTATAAAAGATATCGGATACATCCCAGTTAAAGAAACTTTCCATCCCCTCCGGAGTCCTGTAATCCGAAGCCAGCTCCTGTATGTCCCCGATCGATCCGGGTATCAGCTCCCTGCCTCTTTCAACACAGGCTGCATCCCACTGCTCTTTGGTGTAGCCCGCAGGAAGGGTGTCGTCTTCTTCCCTGTATATCCAGGGCAGGTCATCCTCCCCGATGGGGTCAAGCTCCATCCTTATGGACTGGTCTCCCATGTTCTTCAGATACTCAGCGTTATACAGAAGAAATGCCGTTTCGAAGCTGAGGGGATATGCGCAGAGCTTTCCCTTATAGCTCACCGCATTAAGGGCCGCCTCGGGGAAGTTCAGATTGTTCACCACATGAGCGGGATCCTTAAGCTCTCCCGCTATGCCCATCATGTAAAGCTTTTCCAGAGAGTCTGCTCCGCATATATACAGATCCGGGTATTCCCCGTTCTCCACGGAAGCCTTGTAGACAGCCTCGGCATAGTCCCGGGCATTCTTTCTCTCAACCCTTACCTTTATGCCGTTACTCTCCGAAAAGGCAGCGGCAGCATCCGCCACGTAGCGGTCCAGAGCTTCGTCCGTATACCAGAGCAGCAGCGCATCTGCCGATACGCTGCCAGCCGTTTCCGGCTTTTCCGAAGGCTCAGGCTTCAGTACAAAGTAGAGCGCGCCGAGAAAAGCCGATATCAGTATTATAAATATCCAGGTCTTTATCTTCATGCACTAAAGGCACTCCCGGAGTATTGCGGTCATCCTGTCCACATCGCTCTCGCTTATCACCAGAGGCGGCAGGAAACGGATGATATCGGTTCCCGCATTTATGAGCACAAGCCCCTTCTCCAGGGCTTTATTTATGATGTCTGCAACAGGATGGTCGAACTCAAGGCACTGCATGAGACCGGTTCCCCTGTGCTCCTTTATATCCGCCTTTTCCGCGGCGAGCTCATCCAGTTTTTCAAAGAGATAAGCTCCCACTTTGGCCGCATTACCGGGAATGTCCTTCTCCTCAAAGAGCTTCAGCACACTGCAGATGGCTGCTCCCGCAAGAGGATTTCCGCCGTAGGTGGTGCCGTGATCCCCGGCCACAAGCGAATTCTGTCCCACCTTTTCCGTCATCATGAAGGCTCCCACGGGAACGCCGCAGCCCAGGGCCTTGGCGCTCGTCATGATGTCCGGCTTCACGCCGTAACGCTGCCACGCATAGTAGCTGCCGGTACGTCCCATACCGCACTGTATCTCGTCAAGGATTAACAGCATATCCCTTTCGTCGCAGATCTTCCTTATCTCCTTAAGGAAGGCTTCGTCTGCGGGCCTTATGCCGCCCTCGCCCTGGACGGTCTCAAGTATCACCGCGCAGGTCTTATCGTTCACCAGCGCCTTAACGCTCTCTATATCGTTATACTTTGCGAAACGTATATTCCCTATCATGGGCTCAAAGGGTGCACGGTATTTCTCATTGCCCGTCACGGAAAGAGCGCCGAAGGTCCGTCCGTGGAAGGAATGCTCCATGGCGATGATCTCGTGATCCGTGCTGCCGTCCTTAAGATAAGCGTACTTTCTTGCCGCCTTTATCGCGCCTTCCACTGCTTCCGCGCCGCTGTTGGTAAAGAACACCCTGTCCATGCCCGAGATCTTCTTTATGCCCTTCGCGGCCTCTATCGCGGGCACGTTGTAATAGTAATTGGAGGTATGGAGTATCTTATCGATCTGCGCCTTCAGGGCGTCGTTGTATTCCTTCACACCGTAGCCCAGCGCGAACACGCCTATGCCGGACACAAAGTCCAGATATTCCTTTCCCTCAAGGTCATAGAGCTGCACGCCCTCGCCGTGGTCAAAGACCACCTGATAGCGGTTATAGGTATGGAGCAGATCCCGCTCCGCCTCTTCGATATAATCCTGCATCATTCCCATGATATGAACCTCCTTAATCCAGTTCCACACTGTCCGGCGCGATCATCGTACCGATACCTTTTCTGGTGAACATCTCCAGCAGCAGGCAGTGCGCCAGCCTTCCGTCCAGTATATGCACCCTGCTGACGCCGCTCTCTATCGCGTCGATGCAGTTGCCCAGCTTGGGCAGCATGCCTCCGCCGATTATGCCGTCATCGATGAGCTTCTTTGCCTCCGATGTGTGTATCCTTGATATAAAGGATCCGGGATCGTTGATATCCCTGTAAAGACCCTCTATGTCCGTGAGAAAGGCCAGCTTCTCCGCGCCTACGGCCTTGGCCACCGCGCAGGCTGCATCATCCGCGTTGATGTTATAGCTCTCGAACTTATCATCCATTCCTATAGGCGCAACTATGGGCAGGAAATCCCTGTCGATGAGGTCAAAGAGTATCTTTGGCTCCACGCTCTGTATCTGGCCCACATAGCCTATATCCTCGCCGTTTGAAAGCCTCTTTGTGACCTTCAGCAGTCCTCCGTCCTTTCCGCTGATGCCGGCAGCATGGACTCCCAGCTCCTCAACCATGGCCACCAGACGCTTGTTCACCTTGGAGAGCACCATCTCCGCTATCTCCATGGTCTCGCCGTCGGTGACCCTGAGGCCGTTGACGAAGCGGGATTCCTTTCCGGTCTTCTTCACCCATTCGGAGATCTCCTTGCCGCCGCCGTGAACGATGATGGGCTTAAAGCCTACAAGCTTAAGAAGAGTCACATCCTTTATGACGTTCCTCTGAAGCTCGGGATCCGTCATTGCCGATCCGCCGTACTTTACGACTATCACCTTCCTGTTGAACTTCTGGATATAGGGAAGCGCCTCTATCAGCACCTCCGCCTTCTGTGTAAGGGCATTGATATCCTTTGAGTACATTTCATTACCTCCTGTCATTCTCCGGCAGCGCCGTACAGAAATATATTATATCACTTACCATGCGTTCGTGGTTATGATTGAGCATGTTGTAGATCCGGTTCTGGAAAACTATCTCGGCGGTCTGTCCGCCGTCCAGGGCATAGGCATTGTAGCAGCCCTTCTCGTACATGAGCTGCGCAGCATCATAGATGTTGGTGCCGGGGAAGCCCTTGTTATTGTTGATGTTCATGAGGAGATAGTGTCTCTCTCCCCGCTGTCCTATGGCCGAGCGTGAATACCTGTCGTTCACCTCCCCCAGCGGATAGGCCGTGTTTATCTTGCAGAGCTTTCCTTCGTATACCTCAACGGGGCCGAAGGCCAGCGAGAAGGTTATATCCTTCTCTTTGATATACTTCTTCATCTCCTCCTCGGTCTTTATCTCTCCCGCAAAGGACATGATCAGATCCCCCTTCCTGTCTATATAGCAGATGTCCACGTTCTGGGGATTAAAGCGGTAAAGCTCGCTGTCATATATGGTGATGCCCTCCGGCCTGTATTTGTAAAAGTCGGCATTGGACGCCACTACTGCATTGGTCTCCGCCGCCAGCATCGTGGCGCTCTTCTGCACAGGGGAAGCGAAGGTGTTCTCCGCCAGCTTCCTGCGGAACTGGGAAGCATCCGCTATAAAGATCTCGGTAAAGGCGCATTCGTGCCGGTTCCACATTTCCTTCCAGGATACCGTAAGTATGGTCTCGTCATGATACACTGCAAAATCGGAATAGAAATCGCAGTCATCATTAAAGAAGAGCTCGTAGCCTTCCGTAAGATCCGAGGCCTCATCTATAAGGGAATGTACCTCCTGAAGATCGTCCGTCACTATGAACCGGCTCTCTTCGGGAACCGGTCCCTCAGTTGCCCCCTCGGCTATCACGTAATGCTTGGGTATATATACAAGGCCGCTCAGTGCCTCGCTCTTCATATTGGTCTCGAAATCCTCCAGCGGGGAGATGCCTCCGGAAAGGGCAAGGGAAAGCTCCTCCGTGGGGGTGATGACCCAGCGTCCCTCCACGTAATCCAGAGGGATCTCCACCTCACGGCTCTCCCTGTAGCGTTTCGCATCAGCCAGGCATACCCTTACAGCCTTTGTATAGGTATCCTCCAGGATCTCTTTCCTGTAATTGTCATTGTCGTCATATACATCCTTCCTGGGCAGCACGGATACGAGCCTCTCCAGCTCCTCCGTTATGACTCCGTGTATATCCCCGGTCATGTCCCCGCATTTAAGATAGGAGATCTTCACCCTGCTCACCGCATGTGTCCCCTGAAGCTCACACTCTCCCAGGCTTTCCCAGGAAAAGCTGTCCGAAAGAGCCTCCGCGAAAAGCCTTCCGTTAACGTCCGAGGTATCCGCCTCCCTTACCACCAGCGGCTTTGAAAGCTCCTTCTCTGCCGCCGCCCGGTCCCCCTCCAGAAAAGTATCAAAGAACCTTTCCACGGAGGCTTCGGGTTCCTCGGAGGGCATGAATACCAGTGTCCTGCTCTCATAAGCCAGCAGGCATAAAAAAAGGGCCGCGCAGGAACACGCCGCGGATACGACGCCGCTGAGCATGCGCTGTCTGCTCCTGCAGGAATGAAGGGTGACAAAAAGCACCTCCAGTCCGAAGAGCCCGAGTATAACACGGTAGAGCAGCAGCGCCTGAGAGTTGAAGCTCCCGCAGACAGCCGCCGTATTCTCCGCTCCTCTTTCAAGGATGTTTATCAGTGTATCGAAGTCCACCGCTCTTTCCTTTTATGAGCGGTAATCCGCATTTATCTTTACGTAGTCATAGCTCAGGTCACAGCCCCAGGCCGTGGCCTCTGCCTCACCCATATGCATATCCACAAGCACGGTTATCTTATCTTCCGAAAGAAGCCTTGTTGCCTCCTCCTCGTCATAACCGGTACCCATCCCGTTGTGGACTATGTGCATCTTTCCGGCAGCACTCTCATACCAGATATCCACCTGCTCGGGATCAAAGGACACACCCGAATAACCAAGAGCGCAGAGGAAACGGCCGAAGTTGGAATCGTGTCCGAATATGGCAGCCTTGCAGAGGGATGAGCCTATGACGGACTTGGAAAGCTGCTTTGCATCCGTCACGCTCCTGGCTCCGCACACCCTGCATTCGAAAAGCGAGGTAGCGCCTTCGCCGTCCCCGGCCATCTGCTTTGCCAGATCCTCGCTGACAACGAACAGCGCTTCACGGAAGCGCTCGTAATCCTCCTCCTCTGTCTCGATCCTGGGATTCCCCGCGAGAGAATTGGCCAGCACCACATAAGTATCGTTGGTGGAGGTATCACCGTCCACGCTTATCATATTGAAGGTATCATCCACCACTGAGGTGAGCGCCTTCTGGAGAAGTGTCCTGTCTATATCCGCGTCCGTGGTGACAAAGCCCAGCATGGTGCACATGTTGGGATGTATCATGCCGGAGCCCTTGGTCATGGCTCCTATACGCACTGTGCTGCCTCCGCTCAGAGTAAGCTCCACGGCGCTTTCCTTCTTATGGGTATCAGTGGTCATAATGGCTCTTGCCGCAGCCTCTCCCGCTTCCCTGGAATCCGAAAGCTTCTTATACAGCTCCCCGCAGCCCGCAGTGATGCGTCCCGCATCTATCTGCATGCCGATGACGCCGGTGGAAGCCACCAGTACCCCGTCTCGGCTGCCGCCGTAAAGACTGCTCATGGCCTCTGCGGTCTTCTCACAGATCTCCATGCCTGCCTTTCCGGTAGCTGCATTGGCTATGCCGGAGTTCACAACAACCGCCCGGCAGCCCGCACCGTTCCTTATGACCTGCATATCCCAGATGACCGGCGCCGCCTTCACGTTATTTGTGGTAAAGGTACCGGCCGTCACACAGGGAGCGTCGCTGAAGATCAGAGCCATGTCGTCCCTGCCCTTATACTTTATGCCTGCCGCATGCGCTGCAGCCTTAAACCCCTTTGCCGCAGTCACGCCGCCGTCTATCTTCTTTATATATTCCTTCATATCGCACCTCCCTTAACTGTTGAACGCCGTTATGTTGTCTTCGTTAAGTGTGAAATCGTAGTAATTCAGATCTTCTCTCTTTGTCCAGCCTATCTGCTTCCAGAAAGCATTTCCCACATCATTCCTGGTGAAGGCTATGAGGGAGACCTTGTTTATCTTTTCCGCCTTCAGGGCGTTCATGCAGTGGACCACCATGGCCTTGCCTATGCCTCTGAGGCGGTGGGCTTCATGAACACACACATGATAAAGACAGCCCCGTCTGCCGTCATGCCCGCAGAGTATGGCGCCTATTATGCTGCCTTCCTCCTCTGCAACCACACTCAGTCCCGGATTTCTTTCAAGAAAGCGCTCCACGCCTTCCCGGGAATCATCAACGCTGCGGATACCGAAGCCGTGGATCGTCATCCACAGTGCCTTCACTCCGTCATAGTCTTCCTTTGTCATCGCTCTGACGTTCATAAAATATTCCTCTCCGAATTACAATGAACGCGTATTATATCACAAAAATTCATATTTGTCATTCCCTGATAAGAAAACAGATATTTCCGTCCCAGAAGCAGACGCTGCTGCCGTCCGGCGCAGTCAGGAGTTCATAGCTCTCATCACCTGCCCGGCTGCACAGCACTCTGGCCTTGTCACCTTCCCTCAGCCATTCGTCGCCCTGCCTCGTAAGCCCGTCGCCATGGAAACTGTATACGGGCTCCGCCGCTTCGGGAAAAGCTTCTGCCGTATCCCCCGCCGAAACGCCGCTCTTCATATCTATGAGTTCGCAGCCGCTTCCGTCGTATTTCTCCCTTATTATGTTCACGCCGTCCTGTGCGGGAGCGCAGCATCTTGAAAGACCCGACTCGCCCTCATTGAGCCAGATCAGTTCTCCGCTGAGTGCATTTATACAGCATACTTCCCCATCCTTCTGAAGGAAGAGCAGCGCCGAATCCTCTGAATAAAACGGAGCTCCGAAGCCGTAAGGCACATCCGCCACTATCCTCCCGAAACTGTCGGCAGGATCCTGCTTCAGCCTCCAGCGTTCGCTCCTGTCCGCATATACGAGTTCAAGCACGGTTCCGGCAGTATCAAGCCAGCAGGCTGCCTCAGCATCTTCCGTATCCGGCAGTCCGAACGTCCCGTCTTCCCCGCATACCATTGCTCCCGTTTCGGTAAGTACGATGATCTTCCGGAAACCGTACCCGGCATATATATCCTTTACTTCCCCGGGGCACTCATATTCCGCAAGTATCCCAAGGCTCTCTCCGTCACGAAGTTCCAGCTTTCCGTCTGCCGTAACAGTCCAGAGACTGCAGCTTTCGTTTTCCGTATCATAAAAGCCCTTAAGGCACACATGGTCCCCGGATACGCTCGTAATACCGTCCCCGCTTACCGTGTCAAAGGAATAAAGCTTCTCCCCGTCACTTACATATACGGTACCGCTGCCGTTTCCGCTTATGCTATCCATTAGCTCCGCAGCTTTTACCGCCCCTCCGGTCTCAAGGGTAATGCCCTCCCTTTTGTTGCAGCTGTATAGCCCCGCCCTGCCGTCGCTCACGCTCCTTGCCACAAAGCTCTTTCCGCTGCCGGCAAGTATCTCTGCTTCCTGCTCAACTCCGCCAAGACTGTAGCTGAAGCTGCTGTCGAAATAAAGGCTGTCGCATTTAAGTTCATGCCCGGCTCCGCCAGAGACCAGATAATACGGGGTAGCAGCTGTATATTCAAAAAAGCTGTCATAACCCGCATCCATTGCTTTTTTTCTGAGTTCTGATAACGGATCATATTCGGGATATACGCCCAGCCTCAGGGCATCGTCCGATACGGAGTCCCAGAATTCCTCCTCAGCGGCCCCGTTAAAGGATATGCTTTCCTCAAGAACAAAATTAAGGCTTACGCCGAAGCAGCCTGCCATCCTTATGGCATTCTCCGCTTCCGCATAAACCTTATCCGATGCATGCGCCTTGTCACCCAGCACCTTACCTGCTTCTTTTACAGCCTCGTCGTATTCCCCTGCTTCAAGAAGGCTCCAGGCCAGGGAAGCAGACTCTTCAGCCGCATCCCGAAGCTCCTTTTCGTGCTGCTCAAACTCTTCCTGCTGCCTCTGTTCTTCGGCCCTCAGCTCAGCCTGGACTCTTTCCTCTTCTTCAATGGTATGACGGCGTACCAGTATGATCGCGATGAGGGCAAGCACAAGCACCACCGCCGTTATGACAGGAGCCTTTTTCATCTTACTCTTTCTCTTCCTGTAACATGATCTTTACTTCTGTCATTCCCCAGACTCCATTCCCGCATAAACACATACTTCTATTGTCATCCCGAGCGAAGGCTGCTCAGCAGCCGGAGTCGATAAGTGAGGCAGAAGATCTTTGATCTTCGTTGCCGAACTTATGCTGTGGCAGGGATCTTCTCCTTCCTTATTTTGTACCGAATATCCTGTCTCCGGCATCACCGAGTCCGGGGCAGATATACGCATTTTCATTCAGTTCCCTGTCCAGATGTCCCACATAGATCTGTACATCCGGATGCACCTCGTGAAGATGCTTAAGACCTTCGGGCGCTGCGATGATGCACATGAACTTGATCATCTTACCGCCCTTTTCCTTTATAAAGTTGATGGCATCCGCGGCGGATCCGCCGGTAGCCAGCATGGGATCCGTCACTATTATTATCCTCTCGCTTATAGGGCTGGGAAGCTTGCAGTAATAGCTGTGAGGCTTGTGTGTCACCTCATCGCGGTACATGCCTATATGTCCCACCTTTGCCGTGGGAAGAAGGCTTAAGATACCGTCAGTCATTCCCAGGCCCGCGCGGAGTATGGGAACCACTGCCTGGTTCTTACCCGCGATGACAGGGCTCTTGGTATTCTCGATAGGAGTCTCCACGTCTATATCCACTGTCTCCAGATCCCTGAGTGCATCGTAGCACATGAGCATGGCGATCTCTCCCGCTATCTGCCGGAATTCCGCCGTTCCGGTGGACTTATCCCTGAGCCTGGTGATCTTGTGCTGGATCAGCGGATGATCCATTATGTAGATGTTCTTCTCGTTCTGAAAATCCATGTCACTCCTCCTCTTCTATGTTGTTGATGCTTAAGCCCCTGTTTATGTCTCCCTTGGGATTTTCACCAAACTGGTAGTCATTTCCGGGAAGTATCGCATTCAGCAGTATGCCTGCGATAGCCGCGATGGCAAGTGCGGTAAGGGTGATGGATGTGCTGCCCACGGTGAAGGTCAGACCGTTTGTAAAGCCCAGCCCGCAGACCAGGATCACTGCCGCGATTATAAGATTACGTGACTTGGTAAAGTCCACCTTGTTCTCTACCACGTTCCTTACGCCTATGGCGGAGATCATTCCGTAGAGTACGAAGCTTATGCATCCGATGATCGCCGTGGGCATGGTTCCCAGGGCAGCTGCCATCTTGGGTATGAAGCTGAGCACTATGGCAAAACATGCGGCTATACGCACCACTCTCGGATCGAATACCCTGGAAAGCTCCAGCACGCCGGTGTTCTCACCATAGGTGGTGTTTGCGGGGCCGCCGCACATTGCAGCCATGGAGGTTGCAAGACCGTCACCGAGAAGGGTCCTGTGAAGACCCGGATCCTCGATGAAGTTCTTTCCGGTGGTTGCGGATATGGCTGAGATATCGCCGATATGTTCCATCATGGTGGCTATGGCTATTGGAGCCATTACCAGGATGGCGGTGATATCAAACTTCGCTATTATGAAATCAGGCAGGCCCACGAATGCCGCGGAGCTGATGGAGGCGAAATCAAATATCGCGCTGCCGTCGGCATTTTTAAGGCCGCAGGCGTTCATGATAAGGGCTGCCGCATAAGAGATCACTACACCCATGAGTATGGGGATGATCTTGAACATGCCTTTACCCCAGATATTGAAGACTATAACTACAGTCAGTGCGATGATGGCCAGGGGCCAGCACATCGAAGCGTTCGAAACAGCGGAAGGTGCAAGGCTTAAGCCTATGCAGATGATTATGGGTCCCGTCACCACTGGGGGCAGGAAGCGCATGACACGCTTTACTCCCACCAGACGGATGACCAGCGCCAGCACCAGGTAAAGGGCTCCGGCCACCACTATGCCGCCGCAGGCGTAGGGCAGTTTCTCGCCGTAGCTCATCTCCGCGAACCTACCCACATTGAGCTCCGCCACCGTTGAAAAACCGCCGAGGAAAGCGAAGGACGAGCCAAGAAAGGCCGGTACCTTCAGCTTTGTGCACAGATGGAAGAACAGGGTTCCCATACCCGCAAAAAAGAGGGTCACCTGTACGGAAAGACCCTCTCCATGAAAATACGAATTAACCAGTATCGGTACAAGTATCGTGGCACCGAACATTGCAAACATGTGCTGGAGTCCCAGCACCAGCATCTTTGGGATGCCAAGCTCTTTGGCATCATGGATAGCAGTTTTCTTTTCCATTCTTCCTCCTCCTTATTACTCAAATTATACCAACGACTATAATACCAACATCCTTTTGAAATAACAAGAGCAATCTCACGCTTCTTCATAGGTCTTTGCGAATATCTCACCGGCTATGATATAGATATCCTTATGATCGTCGGTGCGGACTGCCATGTAATCCCCGGGGATCCCCAGATAATACTTGTCCGGATCCCAGGTGGTGAAGAGCTTGACCCTGTGGTCCAGCTCCTTTGCGTATATCCCTCCGCCCCCGCCGGAAATACAGCTCTTTGCGTAGGGCAGTATTCCTATATGCGTACCGCTGTCACTGTCTATCACCGCCGGCTCATACTCCCCGGGATAGACATAGGGCTTGTCACTCAAACGGTACGATGCCTCGAACTTCTTCTTCTTGCAGGGGTATATCTCGCCTTCTATGCCAAGAATTATATAGAGATCGTCCTCTACCGTCACCTCCACGTCTCCCTCCAGGGTACGTATCATGATGCGGCTTCCGGCCTCAGCCAGATCCTTTGCCTCCACATATCCGAGCTCAGCCTCGAGCTTGACATACTTCCTGTAACCGGTGAGATCCTCATCCTTCACTCCGGCATAGCGTATCTCGCTCTCCTTGTAATACAGATACATACGCCTGCGCAGGAATCTCCTCAGGACTTCCTTTTCATAGGGCACTCCGTTCTCCACGAAGAGATCCTTCTGAAGGAAGCCTCCCGCCTTGGTGAGGTGTCCGCCGCCGCCGCCGTAATCCTCCGCCAGATAGGCTGCCAGCTCATCAGCCTTGACCTTTGTGGTACAGCTCCTGACGGACAGCTTGACCCCGAAAGGCATAACGCTGTACACCAGACAGCTCTCCAGCCCTTCCACCTCCAGAAGCATGTCGCTGATGACACCCAGGATGTTCGGGTCGCAGGGCTCGGATTCGATCAGCGCGTAGGGATACTCTTCCTCATAATACGCGCTCTTCAGTGCATTGCCCGCTATCTCAAGTTCTTCCCTGGACAGGTTGGAGTTTCTGAAGCAGAGTATATCCTCCCTGCTGTAATTCGCCAGATCCCGCAGATCCCGGTCCGCAGGATGCGATATCTCGGCGAGATTTCCCGTATCGGTAAAAAGGCCGTAAAAAAGGGCAGTGGCCAGCGCCCTGTCCGAATTGATATCTATACCTTCAGCCTCCAGAAGCTTGTACATAAGAGTCGAGCAGGAGCCGTAATTGCTCCGCACCTCGGCCAGCTCCGGAAGCTCTGTAGAGATCTGGTGATGGTCTATGACGGCGATATTCTGCGCATCAAAATGAGTCACGTTGCTCTCCCCGTACTGGCAGTCCACCGTCACGAGAAGCTCCGGCGGATCCAGCTCGGTAACAAATTCAGCCTCTATGCCCAGATTCTCTGCCATCTTCAGCAGGTTGCATTTACTCAGCGGCGCCCTTCCGCCATATACAAAACGGACGCTTCTCCCCTGCGTTCTGAAATAGCTCTGCATTGCAAAGCCGCAGGCAAGTGCGTCCGCGTCCGGATTATCATGACATTGTATCACTACATCCTTGAATTTAAGCAACTGTGACAGCTTAAGCGACATCCCGGTCTCTCCCATAAATAGATCTACGGGACTATTGTACTACAAGCTGCCACAGTGTGCAAATCGTATCTTTCTTACTTAGCCGCTTCAAATCCGGCAGTCAGATCGGCAATGATATCGTCGATGTGCTCCGTACCGATAGAGAGTCTGATGGTGCTCTGGTTTATTCCCTGATCCGCCAGTTCCTCATCGGTAAGCTGTGAATGGGTGGTAGATGCGGGATGGATCACCAGGCTCTTCACATCCGCCACATTTGCCAGCAGTGAGAAGATCTTCAGGTTATCGATAAACTTCCATGCAGCATCCTTGCCTCCCTTTATGTCAAAGGTGAAGATCGAGCCGCCGCCGTTGGGGAAGTATTTCTGATAGAGTGCATGATCCGGATGGTCCGGCAGTGAAGGATGGTTCACCTTCTCTACCTGGGGATGGCTGCTCAGGAATTCCACGACCTTCTTTGTGTTCTCCGCATGTCTCTCCAGTCTCAGTGACAGGGTCTCAACGCCCTGGAGCAGCAGGAAAGCGTTGAAAGGCGAGATGGTCGCACCGGTATCGCGGAGGAGGATCGCCCTGATGTAGGTAACAAAAGCAGCGGGGCCTACCACATCATAGAATGAAACGCCGTGATAGCTGGGATTGGGCTCAGCGATGGCAGGATACTTGCCGCTTGCCTTCCAGTTGAACTTTCCTGACTCAACTATGATGCCGCCCAAGGTAGTTCCGTGTCCGCCGATGAACTTGGTCGCCGAATGTACCACCACATCGGCACCGTGCTCTATGGGTCTGAAGAGGAAAGGCGTTCCGAAGGTGTTGTCCACCACCAGGGGCAGTCCGTGCTTATGGGCTATCTCCGCTATAGCATCCACATCCGGGATATCGCTGTTTGGATTTCCGAGAGTCTCAAGATAGATGGCTCTGGTGTTCTCCCTGATCGCTCCCTCTACCTCGGCAGGATTATGTGCATCCACAAAGGTAGTCTCTATACCGTACTGGGGAAGAGTGTGTGCAAGAAGATTGTAGCTGCCGCCGTAGATGGTCTTCTGCGCCACTATGTGTCCGCCGTTTGCCGCAAGGGCCTCTATGGTATAGGTGATGGCAGCCGCTCCGGAAGCCAGGGCCAGTGCTGCAGAGCCGCCCTCAAGTGCTGCCAGTCTCTTCTCCAGCACGTCCTGTGTTGAGTTGGTCAGTCTGCCGTAGATATTTCCCGCATCCGCAAGCCCGAAACGGTCTGCTGCATGCTGGCTGTTCCTGAACACATAGGAAGTGGTCTGGTAAATGGGTACCGCTCTGGCATCGCTGGCCGGATCCGGCTCTTCCTGTCCTACGTGCAGCTGAAGTGTTTCAAATCTGTATTCGCTCATCATCATTCCCTCCTCGGTTTTTAATATGATCCTTCCGCTTCGCTCAGGATCTTTCTTTTATTTTTGGAATGATCATACAATATCATCATTAACCTACTATGTCAATAGGTTTTGTAAACTTTTTTCAAAAATCTGTCATCCCGGGCGCAGCACACACCATTCTTGTCATCCCGAGCGCAGCGCAGCACCCCTTTGTCATCCCGAGCGCAGCGCAGCACCCCTTTGTCATCCCGAGCGCAGCGCAGTGGAGTCGAGGGATCTTCCCCCTCTCTTCTTTCCCACAATGCGCCTTGCCTTCCTCACATACCGCCTCAGTTCCCGCATGCTCTCCTCCAGCTCTTCCCTCTCTTCAGCGGAGGGCTCACCCTCTCCGTATAGCATCTCTTCGTAGAGCCCGATAAACCCGAGCAGGCTCTCCGGCACCAGCGCTCTCATTCTCTTACCGTACTCCTGGAGGGTTTCGTTATCCTGCCTTCCCTTTGTAAGCCTCTTCAGCACGTTAATACCTCTCCTGCACTGCCAGAGGCACTTATCCCTTTCGCTCATACGGGCGTAGCGTCTCCTTTTTGCCAGCATATCCAGGAGCAGTATCATGAGGACGATGCCTGCGCCGGCTCCCAGGGGTATGACCAGCTGGTACCATTTAAGCGCAAAGCCCGCTTCCTCTTCCGTTTCTTCCGTCCCGCTCTTCTTTTCCGCCTTCGTCTCCGCTGCCCCCGTCATAGCGGGCACATGGTTAGCGGAAGGATCCCAGGTATTCAGCCTGTTCTCGGCAAACCTCTCCTCATCCGTCAGCCACCTGACTTCGTTGGAATAGCCGGGAGTCGGCTCAAAGATGATCCAGCCCACGCCTTCTATATAAGCCTCGGGCCAGGCATGCGCCATATAGGAACGCGCCTCGTTCTTCAGTGCCTTGCCCATCGGAGCCCTGAAGCCCTGCACATATCTTGCGGGTATACCGTAGGCCCGCGCCAGCAGCACAAAGGTGGTGGCGTAATGGCTGCAGTAGCCTTCTTTTTTATCCATCAGGAAGCTGTCCAGATAATCCGAGCTGTTCTTTATGCTCTGGGGCAGCTTTCCCGGGCTGTCGTTATAATTCATGGAGGCAAGCGCCGCCTCTATGCTTTTCAGCCTTTCATAATCGGTCTCTGCACCTTCAGTAAGGCTGTCGGCATATGCCCTGACCTCCGCCGATATCTCCGGATCTGTAAGGTAGGTGGTATACAGCATATCCTTATACTCCAGATACCTGCTGTAGGAATACTCCTCCCCGCTAAGCCCGCCCAGGTTCTCACAGGCCCTGTTCCAGCTTTCCTCATCCGTCACATGCCCGTTTTTCAAGAGTTCCACAAAGGGCTCGAAATCCCTGTTTATCCTGAAATACCTGACTGTATATGACTCTCTTGCAGCTGAACTGCTGCCGAAGCTGAAGTCTCCTCCCCCGGCATTTAGCTCCTTTCCCGTACCTGCATTATAAGGATATACCTTGGGCGGTATGAAGGTGCTCTTTGTCCTCAGGCCCTCATACGCTATGGTCAGGCCCACGCTCTTCGCCATTTCCCCGAAGCTCCCGTCAGGGGCTTCATCCAGGATGGCTGAAAGGGTCTCTATCGTATCCAGTCCTCTCTCATCGAAGCTGCTCTCATCGGTCTTATGCCACTCCCTTCCGTCAAAGCTGTCAAAGCTCCTGCCCGAAAGGTAGATCCAGCGGTCACTCTCGCTTAAGCTCCCCAGGTTCATAACAGCGTAGTCGGTACCCTTCAGGTTTCCTCCCACATTCCCCCTGTCCGAAAAGCCCAGGAGCGGATCTCCCACGCTCCAGCGGTCACCGGAAAAAAACTGCTCCGTGATAAGGGCGCAGGTACTCCTCACGGTCGTGCCTATGCGCTTTACTATGCCCCAGTCGTAAGGACGCTCGGGCATTTTTATGAATATCAGGATGATAAAAAATACCAGGATAAACGGCGAGGTGCACACCAGATGCTTCTCGTTCCCCGTATCCCCCTCCTTGCGGGAACGCCGCTGGAATAGATCAGCAGCCGTGAGCACAGTGAAAAGGAGCACCGAAAGCACCGCGGTCTTCCCGGGCTGCCTGTAGAAAAAGAGCAGCACACAGGAGAGTATCCAGCCGCATAAGACGGGTATCAGCCGCATCAGCGGCATACGTTCCAGAAGCTCCTCCGCAAGAAAACAGAGCAGCTCTGCCAGGATGATACGGTAAAGCCACAAAAGGGAGAGCAGAAAGTCCAGGCGTTCTTCCCCGGGGTTGAGAAAGAAGACCGACAATGCAAAAGTCACGATGAGCCCCATGAGTACCACACGCCACCGGTTCTTCAGCTGCTTGAAAATGCACAGGGTCAGTGCCAAAGCAGCTGAGATCACAAACACGCCCCACTCCGGAACAGCCTCCGGAAGCCCCGTATAAGGCATAAGAAAGGAGAATACGCCGATGGACAGAGGTATGAGAAAGAGCATTTCATAGATAAGCCCCGTCATCACAGCACCTCCGTCAGGGCATCCCCGGCCCCTATGGGTATCACCTTCACGCCTCTTGGCAGCTCCGTTTCCGCCTCGCCTTCTATCAGGTAAACACGCAGCGGAAGATGCTCCGTGTTCATCTCCTCCATAAGGGCGTACTCCTCATTTCCGAAGCGTTCCGTTATCAGTCCCAGTTCCCTGTAACCGGAAAGTCCTCCTCTTTCGGGCATTATGCCTGCCAGCTTTCCCTCCTCCCGGAAAGAATAGGATGTCATGTCACTGTAAAGCTGCTCCACATCCCCGTGACTCCTGAGCGCCCTCATATTGGGACTTAAGGGTCCGTAAAACACGTCCACGGGTATGTTCTTCCCGATGTAATAAAGGCTTAAAGCCAGCACGCACTCTATGATCTTATTTTCAGGAGGCAGGTATTCCTCCGTGGTCTTACCGAAACGTCTGGGCTCCAGTATCAGGGCTATCCCGTCCTTTCCCTCGCCTATGGTCTCGCGCACCATCAACTTCTGCATAAGAGCGCTGGCCTTCCAGTTGATAAAACGCAGCTCGTCCCCGGGGAAATATTCCCTTACAGGTATATCCGGGCGCGTGCGGTTCACCAGGCTGTCCCTGGTGGTATCCTCATCAGTCACTGCATCCCTTAACTCCTGAAGGTTCACCATTGCGGGAGCCACGATCACCGTAAGGGGCTCCTTTATGGGATAGGTGAGATAAAAAAGGCCGAGGAAATCCCCCACCACGATCTTCTTGATACCCACGCTGTATTCCCCGCGGTAGCGGCATACCAGCTGTGTCTCCTTCCTTACGCCGGAATGGGGCGGTATCTCATAGACCGTGCTGTCCTCTATACCCGATATGGTGGAAAAGGATGAATAAAAGATGATACGCAGTGAAGAAAAAGAAAACCATCCTTCATTCTGAAGGGTAATGGTAAAGGGCGAAGGACAGCCGCTTACCATGCTCCTGCCCTCGGGTTTCTGATAGATCCGGAGGGACATCATCACTGCGAAAATGTAGCTGAAACACATCAGCGGGATGCTGAGTACAACAAAGAAAAATCCCCAGGTCACAGGGCCTCCGAAATTGGATATGCCCACCAGGGAGAGAATAAATAATGCCGGAATTATGAAGTACCGTGCTTTCATTCAACGGGTATCTTGATACTGTGCACCAGAGCATTGAGCAATGCCTGAGCCTCCTTCTTCTGGAGCCTCATATCCGTTGTGAGCACCAGCCTGTGGGAGAGCACTTTGAGAGAAGTCTGCTTTATATCATCGGGCTTCACAAAATCCCTGCCCTCCAGAAATGCCTTTGCCCTTGATGCCTGCATCAGATGGATAAGTGCCCTGGGGCTGGCCCCCAGTGCAAAAGAATTGTCTTTTCTGGTAGCCGCCACTATCTGCTGCATATATGAGAGCATGGCATCGCTTATCCGCACCTCCGATACTGAAGCCTTAAGCCCGGCCACATCCTCCGGTCCCAGTATCTTTTCAGCCCCTTTTGCATCCCTGCCCTCCATATGGGCGCGCACCATACGGAGCTCTTCCTCTTCCTCGGGATAGCCTATGGACAGCCTCATCATGAAACGGTCCAGTTGTGCCTCCGGGAGCGGATAGGTTCCGGAAAAGCTCACTGGATTCTGGGTGGCTATGACCATAAAAGGAGACGGCAGAGGATATATAACGCCGTCCACCGTGACCTGGGCCTCGGCCATAGCCTCCAGAAGAGCCGACTGTGTCTTCGGGGAGGTACGGTTCAGCTCGTCAGCCAGGATGATATTCTTCATGATGGCTCCGTCCCTGTGCTCAAATTCCCCGCTCTTCATGTTATAAACGGACATACCGGTCACATCCCCAGGCATGGTATCGGGCGTGAACTGGATCCGTCCGAAGCTGAGTCCCAGGGATTTTGCAAAACAGCCTGCCAGGGTGGTCTTGCCCACTCCCGGTACATCCTCGAGCAGCACATGTCCTCCCGCCAGGAAACAGCAGAGCACGCTCTCCGTGATCTCCTCCTTGCCGGCGAAGTATTCCTTCATCTGTTTTCTGAAAAGCCCGAGTTTTTCGTCCATCGCTTTATGCTTCCTCTGAGGAAAATCCGACTCCCACTATGAGCTGGGCCCCGTCATTCTCCCCGGTCATTCCTGCCCTGAGTGTGACCTTAACGGGTTCGCCTCCTATCATGAGTCTGTATCGTATCTTAAATATCTGTCCTTTTTCAGTCCTTTTAAGAACCTTCTCTTTCGTAAATGCGGACTTGAAATAATCCAGGTCCTCCGGGCATATAACCATGCTGATCTCTTTTCTCGAATCCCCGAAGAAATCCAGTCCCAGCTTGGATGTGCCCAGATCCGAAAAGTTGTCAGCCGCGCTGTACTGCATGTAACTCCCGTTTTCAGGATCAACTGTGTAAATGGCTATAAAATCGCCCATAAGCGCCGATATCCTGGAGTAGACAGTCTTCTCCTCCCTGAGGCGCTCGATGATCTCCTGCTGTTTCATCTGGCCATCCACGTTATTCACTGCCATAACAAAATGCCTGGGGTCATTCTTCATGGGGACAACCTTCATGTTGACATAAACAGGTTCGTTCTCGGTCTTAAGCCTGTAGGTATGAACAAAAACACCGTTTTCCTTAAGGCTTCTGATAACATTCTCCTTATTGAAGAGCTTGGCAAACTGTTCCCTGTCGGCTTCGTAGACATATACCTGCGCATCCTTCCCGGCCTCAGTAAAGAAGTTCTCACCGTGTCTTTCCGCGCTTACTCCCAATCCGCTTCCGTCCGGGCTGTACTGGACAAACTGCTCCGTCTCCATATCCACATGATAGATGTCGATATAGTCGGCGGAAAGAGCCTTTGCTATATCCGCGTAGGTAAGCTCATCCTTGTTCTGCTTGATATCCAGTATGGCTATCACATAAGCCGCCACATTCCTCACCGGGTTGTCCGCTATCTTCTTTATCATGGCGTGCATGGTTGAACCGTCATAAAGCCTCTCGTCCATGAAGACACGGCTCCCCACTTCGTGGCAGCTCCTTATAGCGCTCGTCAGCTCATCAACAGCCTTTCCGTCTTCATCATCCTCAGCTTCCTCATTCATTATATAGCGCTCCAGGAAGTCATTATAGGACTTATTACCCCTTATTATCTGCAGACCCTCGGCGCCGAATTCCAACACCGCCATGGGGATTATGTCAAAATACTGCCGTTCCGTACTCTCTCCATTGTAAATGGAACTCAGGTCATACATGTTGATCTCGCCCAGTGTCTTGTAGTATCCGGACTCATCAGTATTCTCAAAGCCTATCTGTATGCCCTTCCTGTGCCTTTCCCATATTTCCTCTTCCGGGATGGGCTTGCAGAAATAGTAGCCCTGGAGCCTGGTGCAGCCCACCTCAGTCAGGAAATCCGCCTGCTCTTCAGTCTCAACGCCTTCGCAGACAGTCTCCACATCCAGACTCTGGGCCATTCTCATAAGCTCGGTGAGCAGTATCCTGGATCTGGGAGTGGCGTCAAAGCGCCTCATGAAACGCATATCGAACTTGATCAGGTCGAAATGCATCTCCTGCAGCAGCTCCAGCGAAGAATATCCGCTCCCGAAATCGTCCATCCATACCTTATAGCCCATGGACTGGAAGCGTTCGATCTACTCCTTCATGAACTCAAAGTTCTCACCCACCACGCTTTCGGTGATCTCTATGGTCACAAGATCCTTCGAAACACCGGCAGCTTTAAAACGGTTATCGATCTCAGCCACTATATCACAGACCTCGAAATCCGTTCTTGAGAGGTTTATCGATATGGGTACAACTTTTTTTCCTGCCGCCAGCTGTTTTTTGATACGCTCGAGTATCAGATCGCATATATGAAGGTCTACCTTGTAGATCAGCTTTGTATCTTCCAGTATCGGTATGAAATCGGCAGGGGAAAGCATGCCCTTTACAGGATCGATCCAGCGGGCGAGAGCCTCCTCGTCGCACACCTTTCTGTTGGTGGACCTTACTATGGGCTGGTAAAAAGCCTTGACCCAGTTCTCGGCAATGGCCCTGTCCAGATTATCCAGTATATACTGCCGGCTCAGTTCCCTTGAGAGCATCTTGCTGTCAAAGAAATTGTAATAAGAGCTGTAATCATCCCTTTTCACATTGCAGGCATACTTTGCCCTGTCGCAGGCCAGTGTTGCCTCCACAAGGCCCATTGAATCGGGATAGATACCGGCACGTACGGGAAGGCTGTTCCCGTTGTTCAGATGCTTTACTTCCCTGAAGACCTTTTTGAGCTTATCCTCAATTCCTTCAGCCCCGGTAAACACCGCAAAATGATCCTGTCCGAAACGGCTGCAATTCTCCTCACCGAACTCATCTGAAAGAATGCCCGCAAGCCCTTTGATCAGCACGTCTCCTTCCGCGAAGCCGTTCTTCTGGTTAAAGAACTTCATCCCGCTGAGGTTCACAAAGAGCACCACCGAATCCGTACCTGCCTCGTGCATGCGTCTCCGGCCATCTTCGGCCAGCTTAAAGAAATAGGTCATGCTGGCCAGGCCCGTGAGATGGTCGAAGTTCATATCCCGGAAGATGCTCCTCTCACGGAACTTTTCTTCCACCTCATCGCTGCCGGAATGTCCGGCCCTGTTCTCCCCGGCCCGTTCCGGATTCTGCTCATAGAAGATGCGTTTATCTTCGTACATCCTCTCATCCGCGCGTCTGAGGGCCATCCGCACATTGCGGCTGTCCTCTTCCACGGCCCCGCCTATTGCAAATATAACGTTGCGGTATTTTTCGCTTACCTTCCGGATCTCGGCGATCTTTTCCTCCAGACCCTTTTCATCGATATCCGTCACGATAACGGCAAACTCATCGCCTCCCGCACGGAATACGCTCTTTTCTTCAAAGACCTCCCTCAGCGCACTGGCCGCGTTCTTTAGCAGAATGTCTCCGGCATTGTGCCCCTCGATATCGTTAACCGCCTTAAGGCCGTTGAGATCGGAAAAGATTACGCCTACGGACTTCTTTTCCGCCTCGGAGGAATTGCACAGGCTGTCAACGAAATTGTTCATCTCGTTACGGTTCATAACGCCCGTGAGCAGATCCTTCGAGCTTAGATTCCTCAGCCTGTCCAGCAGCAGATGGTTACCCAGCTCCGAGCCCAGTATGAAGGTGGTGACCTCCAGTGTATCCTTTATCTTTCCGGCAAGGGCGGGATTAAAGTTCAGGGCCCACATATAGCCCATGAGCTCATTTCTCGATTTAAGAGGGAACAGTGCCACATTATGTGCACCTGCCGCGGTGAGTGATCCATACCAAACAGGGTTTTTCTCACGCACATATTCCATGCCCTGATCGTCCTTGGCAATAAGGCAGTTGCTGCCTGCTATCGTGGGCGCCCAGGATTCGACTATGTCATAGAATTCATCATTTATGTAGTGCTCCATGGGCAGTAGGGGTGATCCCGGCGCGAATGCCTCCCCCAGCACATAGCAGGAGCGCTTTGCCTCATTTAGCACCAGGATGCAGCAGTGCTCGGAATCGCAGAGATCCCTTATGCCCTTTATGACCTCCTTCATGGTTGCCTTGAAATCATTTGTGCCGCGGAGCCTTATACATATGTCCAGAACGGATGATGAAGTATCGCCTGACATGAAAGTCATCTGCTCCGGGTCCGCCTCGAAACTCATCTCCATCATGTAAAGGCAGTAATTGATATTCTCCCCCGGTTCTCCCACGGGTATGAACATCATATTCAGCCACAGATCCATCCTGTCGGGATGGGCGTAGGAGTGAAGGCATTTCCTCCCCACCGCCGATCTGTAACAGTAATCCTCGAAATTCAGATCCCTTGTGAGATAATCGGTGTATTCCGAATTCGGAACGAATTTATCCGAAAGCATCTGTGCCCCGGGGGCCGGATGTTCTATAGAATCGATATAGACTTTATTACCTGTGACTATCCGGAACTTTCCCGGCTTTCCGTCCGGCAGCGTTTCCACCGAGACCACGCAGGTCATGGCGGACATTCCATCAACTACAGCCTGAAAATCCATGCTAACCCCCCTCGATAATCTAAGGTTGACATAGTATTATAACATGATTTTTTCACTTTGTCACCTGCCGTTGGTCGGCCGATGACAAACGTTCAGTCTCATGATCCGAGCCTGGCCAGTTCAGCCATAAGGGCATCTTTCCCCCTTTTTCCTGTCACCGCTGCTGTTTTTCCAGTGAAGCTTCCGTCACTTCGAAATCCTTTATCCAATGATGATTCATGCCGTCGCCGGTGGCTGCGGTGATGCCTATGCATACCTCATCAGGCAGTTTCACCTGCTCCGAAAGCAGTTTTTCTCCGTCAACATAAAGGTCCATCCGGTTGTTTATATACAACACGGAAGCCCTGTGCCACCGGCTGTCATCCACACGGTCGTCCAGGACATAGCTCACATGATTGCTGGTGCTGCCGTCTATAAAAGCAATGTGCTTGCCCTCCGGATCACCGTCATTGTAATAGAAGGAATCAAACTCTATACCGTAGCTGCCTTCTACAAAACCGAGATTCTCTCCCTGTCCCCCCAGGCCCATCCGGTCAGCAAAGGTCACAACTATACCGTCCGCACCGCCGAAATCATATTCACGGCCGCCGCCGGCCTGGAACGAAAAGAATACAGCAAAGCCGTTTTTGGTATTAAACTTCTGCTCCAGCCACACACTGCCGGACTGCCAGGTTTCCAGGTCGGTCAGGACTATTTCTTCGTCCTCTGTCAGCCGGGCTTCCCCGTACATCGTAAGCGCCTCTGTCAGGTTCACTGCGCCCGCTTCATCAAGGAGCCTGGCGTAAGCCATTTCCAGCCGCTCATGTACTTCCTTTATCGCATCTTCCGGCAGATCTTCCGGCGTATCCCTGTCCCAAGATTTTTCCAGCTGCTCCAGATAGCTGATAAGACCGGTATAATCTTCCATCTCTTCATAAACATCGGCAAGCCCCAGATACGCCTCTTCCCTGGACGGGTCTATTTCAATGGCCTCCTGATATGCGGCAATGGCCCTGTCATAATCCAGTTCCTCAAGATAACGGGCCGCCATCCGCAGTTTTCTGTCATAGGGGTCTTCCTTTTCCTCCGTTTTCCTGAACCCTATGAGCACAAGGAAAACTATGACTCCTGTCAGGGGTATGAGCAGGAGCAGCAAAAGCGGCAGACGGCTCTTCTTTCGTATGGGGACCTCTGCCGGGGCCGCTGCCGTTATCTCAGCCGGCGTCTCTCCGGGCATCTTTATCTCCGCGCCACACTTAGTGCAGAATTTTCCGCCGTCCTCTATCGGATTACCGCATCTTATACAGAACATGATCTTTTCCTCTCCTTTTTTATTCCAGCCACTGCGCCACGGTATCGTATTTTACGTCCCCGTTATCCACCAGCGCCTGTATATCATCTCTGCTGATGGTGCCTTCGTCGATCATTCCGTCTATGCCGTCAGCAGCAGACGAAGCGGCTTCGTCCCCCGTCTCGTTATACTTTTCCAATGCTCTGGCATACCAGTACAGTGCTTTCTTTCTGTTAGTTTCAGTTGCCGTTTCGGCTTCATAATATACTGCTATCAGGAGCATTCCGTCCTCATCTCCGGCTTCAGCCGCTTTTTGGGCAAAGTAGGTCGCCTTGGCAATATCCATTTCAACACCGTATTCTCCCACAGCATATGAGTACGCCAGTATATACCAGGTGTCTCCGTCGAGATCTCCTTTCCCGCTTTCTTTTATCATCTCATACGCTTTGGTGAACATATCATACGCTCTGTCAAAATCCACTCCGGTACCGTTCGCATACCGGTACATCTTTCCTATTCTCTCATATGTTTTATAGTAAATGACACTGCCGCTGTCTATCGCAGCGCTTCCATACTTAAACGACTCCGTGTAGTCTTTTTTCCCGTCACCATCCATATCATTTTCATAATACAATCTGCAGAGATCCTCCGTGGCTGATCCCTTATAGTTTTCCTCCGCTTTCAGATACCACTCCTCCGCTTTCTTAAGATCCACCTCCAGGCCGAGGCCGCACTCATACATATAGCCTATCATATCCATGGCATCCGGGTCACTTTTTTCAGCAGCCTTTTCAAACCATTTAAGCGCATTGTCATAATCCTTTTTGCCATCAAGTGCGCCATTATAATACAAAAAGCCAAGATTTTGCATTGAAACAGCGTCACCCTCATCTGCCGCGCGAAGGTACCAATCCCTTGCAGTCTGCGGATCAGGCTCACCCAGATCACCATTACTGTACATTATACCCAGGGCTCTCATAGCATTGGGCAATCCCATATTGGCTGCTTTTTCAAAATATCTCGACGCCGTTTCAAAATCGGTCTTGCCGTCTTCCGTATAACCCATATAATATGAATACCCTATGTAGAATATCGCTGTTTCACTTCCCGCATTTTCTCCTTTACGGTACTGTTCCATCATCTTTACGTAGTCGGGTTCCCCACCCGCTCCGTCCGAAGTTCCGTCACGGTACATATTTCCAAGTTCTGAATACGCCGTAACATCTCCCTCGTCCGCCGCCTTCTGATACCACTGCCTGGCGGATCGGTAATCCCTATCATCTCCTTCTGCCCCATAGTGTCCGTTATAGTACAGATCCCCTATTTCCCGCATGGCAGGTCCGTGGTCTTTATCCGCAGCCTTTCGGTACCACTCATAAGCCTTATCATAATTCTGCACCACATTACCGCCACCGTTTTCATACAACCTGCCTATGTTGGTCATAGCCCATGTATTGCCGGCATCAGCCGCTTTCCGGTAATAATCCATGGCCTTTTCCCCATCAGCTTCAGTTCCCTTGCCATCCGAATATAGATAACCGGCCGCATTGATTGAGGTCAGATCCCCGGCATCCGCAGCCTTCTCATAGAACTTCAATGCCTTTCCGTAATAGTCCTCTGCAAACACATTTTCATCCTGGGCTACATACAGGGAGGCTATCCTCTCGTATGCGCTGCCCGTACAATATGGATACGCCTCCATCGCCTGCAAATAATAATCTTCAGCCTCATCATAGTCCCGTTCGACCCCGGCATAGCCGTTTTTATACAGATCACCAATACTGATCAAAGCGTTGCTCTTATCCTCGGGAGAATCCGATTTAAGAGCCTTTTCATAATACTTCAAAGCTTTCTGCGCATCAGGATCAAACCCTGCCTGTCCCTCAGCCACAAGCCTTCCCAGACCAAGATATCCATCAGGACAGTCGTTATCAACAGCCTCTTCACACAGCTCCCTGGCCTTCTCCACATTCTGTTCCACTCCATAACCGAGCCTGTATTTTCCCGCCAGAGCTGTTGCTGCGATGTAACAGTCATTATCGATGGCAATCTCATAATTCTTTACTGCGCTCTGAAATTCATAATCCCGCTCATCCAGCTGTCCCAGAAAATAATACGCCTCAGCCTCTCCCAGCTCTGCCGCCTGCTCAAAGCACTCACGTGCCTTCGCATTATCCTCAGTACCGTGATATTCCGTATAATAATGCTCTTTCCCTTCTTCCATCAGTTCTTCTATCTGCTGCCGTGCCAGTTCTTCTTTATCCGGCCTTCCGAACTTAAGGAAACAGAAAACTCCCGCAGCTATGACCAGCAGTGCCGCCGCCACGGCTGCAGGGAGTACCCACTTTTTCTTTGTTTTCTTCTTTACGTTTCCTGCCTGCGAAGACTCCTCGGTCTCCTCATGGGGCTTCTGCAGTATCACCTCCACGTATTCCCTGAGAGCGTCAATGTTCTTGCTCAGCGGCTTCGAGAGCGCATCCAGCCAGTGCACGCGGGTAAGATAATACTCAAATTCATCGCTCATCTCATTTTCGGTGAGACGGAAAGGAACTATGGTGATGCCTGCGTTGAAGGCCAGGGCGATCTCGTTCATAACCTGCCTGGATTGGTTCGACTCATCCGTATAAATGAGCACCACAACCTTCGAGCTGTGAAGTCCCTCATTGATGGCCGATACCCATTCCTGCCCGGGCATGATATCCCTGGGCGCATACCAGCACTTTATGCCGTTCTGCTCAAAGTTGGCTACTATGGCGTCCGCCACATTCTTGTTCTTCGTTGAATAACTGATGAAGATATCATGCATCTTAAATCGTCTCCCTCTGTCAATAACTTATCATTTTCTGCTGCCGGTCCGCAGCAGTTCATCTATCGCCCGGCAGAAGGCCCTGGCGGTCCTGAGCTCGGGATCCCTGAAATGATTGCCTTCGTTCCATTCCAGGATGCAATTTATATCTCTGCCGGACAGGATCTCCTTTGCGTCCCTTATCCTGTCTCCCACCGTGGCCATGACAGGATTCTTTGTTTTTTCCTCCCTGTCCCCGAGGCTTAGGTAAACGTTTCCCGTCTTGATCTCATGTGAATCCATGTATTCCGTAAAACCCGGAAACCATACGGAGGGGGATGCAGCCGCCACGGCGCAGAAAACACCGGTCTGATACGCGCTCCACAAAGCAAACAGCCCTGCCAGCGAATAGCCGCCAAGGATATACTTCCGCTCCCTGTCCTTACAGTATCCCAGTATCTCAGCCAGCGTATCGGAAGCCCTTCCTCCGAAGCCGTTCTTTCCGAACACTGCAGGAGCCTCCCAGGGTGACAGCTCGTCATTCCAGCTTTTCACCGGAAACGCCAGCAGTTCAAAGCCGGCACCTGTGCTTTCGCGTATCAGCTCCGCTTCTTTTCCGGCCGATACCCTGTCCCTTTCATCTACCGGCTGCAGCAGGACGATCTCCGCCCCTGCTTCGCCATATCCCGTCACTTCCATAAAACCTCAGTTGTATACCGCCCCCGTCTACTCAGGCCCTTTCACTGCCGCTCCGCAGGTAAGACAGTTCCTACAAAGCTATGTAATCCATGCATACGCGGGAAGCGGTGAAGGGTCTTACCTTTGTATCTGCCACCTCCACATGCTTCGGATGCACCGCGTAGCCTTTAAGAGACTCCTCATCCTCAAAGGAAGAATCCAGCATAAGGTCGCAGTTTGAGCTTGCAAGCGGCTCGGTGTTTACCCGTATATCGATGAGCCCGGGGATCTGTCCCTTCAGACCTTCCAGACCTTCCTTGATGTCAGCCTTGATCTTAAGGACCTGTTCCTCTGTATACTCCTCCTTAAGTTTCCACAGTATCACATGCTTTACCATCTCTCTTCTCCTTTCCCTGTCACTTTACACTTTCATAGCTTTTTCAAGGATCTTTTCCGTAACCGCTTTATCCGTTCCCGAAAGGTAAGCATCTGCTATCCTCTTTGTCCTTGAATCAGCCCTGACACAGGCATTGATAAATAATATCGTCCGTCTTCGGACCTCCGCTTCCAAATGCCTTCAAACCTTTTTGCAGGTCGAAGATCAAATACGTTCATTATATTTTTGCAGTACAATTCTGTCAAATGCAAAAAGATCCGGATCTGCCTTATGCATACCGGATCTTTCGGCTTATAAAGAAGATAACACATCAAATATCCGTCGAAGATGGTTTTCGTGAGGCGTAAAGCTTTTCGACAGCCCTTATGACAGAAATGTATGCATGCCCGACCCCCGTCAAAAAGAGCAGCAGCAAAAGGATCCACCATACCGTTCCCAGAAACGGCAGCTCATTGCTGAATCCGAAGGCACCGGCGGGGCTGCCCCAGTTCAGGAAAAAGTACGGGTAATTAGCTCCCGAAGCAAATTCCCATCCCTTTGCATAACCTATGCCGGCATATATCGCATACAGGAGCGGCGGGATGATCACGTAGACCACATCCTTTCTTTTGAGCATTCCGGATCCTGTGACCGCAAACATATCAGCTACAGCCGCCACCGGTACCACCAGATGCGTCAGGGTATTCTGGATGTTCCATGCATCCGCCCCGAGAAGCGGTGCAAGAAGCACCGCAAAGACCACTCCTGTCAATGTGATCGAGACGGTTCCGACAAATTTGATGACATACCAGGCTCTGCCGGTCTTTTTTCTTCCTAACAGAAGCAGGACTCCCACCGCACAGATCAGGGCGATAAGTATATTGGACTGTATAGTAAAGTACATGAAGACACGGCTTCCGCCCATGAAAGAAGCCCGCCCTGCATATGCACTGATAAATGTTCCTGTTACCGCCGAAATGACGGTGATAAGCTTCAGGATAATGCTCACTGTTTTCCTTATCGAAGGCATTGAATTCATATAACCTCCAGATACTTATACAGAAGCCTGTATAACTCGCCGGCTTCTTCTTCGGAAAGCGACGATCCCTTCGCGGCGAGCTTAAGCGGGATATCCCTGCACTTCTCTTTAAGCTCATTTCCCTTCTTTGTGATACTCACTATGGTAACGCGCTCATCCTCTTTCGACCTTGCCCTGGTGATATACCCTTCTTTTTCAAGATGCTTGAGCAGAGGCGTAAGTGTCCCTGCATCCAGATGGAGTATGCTCCCGAGCTGTCCTACGTTCACTTTTTCTTTTTCCCACAGGACCATGAACACGATATACTGTGTATAAGTCAGCCCCAGCGGTTTCAGATACGGAGTATAAGCCGCAACGATCTTCCTTCCGCAGGCATACATGGGGAAGCATAATTGGTTTTTCAGTAAAAGCTGTTCATATTCCTGCGCCATCTTCATCTCCTCTCAGATACTTACTTTTTCTCTTTCCTTGACCGGAACATATATTTCCTTGCGATATCAATGCCCAGTTTATAGGGCAGCGGTCTGAGCGCCTTATCTGCTTCTTTAAGCTTCTCACGGATAGGAATAGACTGGGGACAATGCTTCTCACACTTTCCGCAGCCCACACACTGGGTTGCAAAAGCAGGTTCCTTAGTCAGTCCGACGGTTTGGGCGAACTGAAAACGACCTTCCTTTTTGTTCTCGATATACATCATATTGTAACATGCAAAAGTACCGGGGATATCTACTCCCTTAGGACACGGCATACAATAGCGGCATCCCGTACAGCCTACCTTTTCATTTTCCCTTATCGCCTTTTTCACCCTCTCAAGCAGCTCAAGGTCTTTTTCGGTAAGCATTCCGCTGCTCATATCACTTGCGGTCCTTACGTTCTCTTCAACCATTTCGGAAGAATTCATACCTGACAGCACAACCGTCACTTCGGGCTGGTTATATAACCATCTGAATGCCCATTCAGCCGGTGACCATCCATGCTCGTCTTCCGCGAATATCCGTTTTGCCTGTGCCGGCAGCATATTGACCAGCTTTCCGCCACGGAGCGGTTCCATTATCACAACAGGGATCCCCTTTGCAGCAGCAGCTTTTACTCCCTTCACTCCCGCCTGTGTAAGCTCGTCCAGATAATTATATTGTACCTGGCAGAAGTCCCAGTCATGATCGTTCAGTATCGTGATGAAATTATCCGTATTCCCGTGATAGGAGAATCCGATATTCCTTATCTGCCCCGACTTTTTCTTTTCCCTGATCCAGTCCAGGATCCCGACAACCTTCAGCTTCTCCCACATATCAACATCAGTAAGATGATGCATCAGATAATAATCAATATGGTCCGTGCGCAGACGCGACAGTTCCTCATTAAAGTACTTATCTATCCCCTTTCCGTCTTTTATAAGATATTGGGGTAGTTTTGTCGCGATAAATATTTTATCCCTGATGGCATTACGCTCTAATATCTCACCGAGAGCAGCCTCACTTCCGGGGTAGATATACGCCGTATCAAAATAGTTCACCCCTGCATGATACGCAGCCATTATCTCCCTCTCCGCTTTATCGATATCTATCTGGTTTCCTTTCTTAGTAAACCGCATACAGCCGTATCCCAGGACCGAAAGATCGTTTCCGTTTTTATCTTTCCTGTACCGCAAAGCTCACCTCCATATCAATACTATGTCTGCTTTCATTTATACAGCTCAATGACCTGATCCCTTTTTTCAAAGAGAACGCAGCCTCCGTTGTGATCATCCTTCAACAGTCCGACTTCAATGATCGCACGGAACAAACGGGACTCCAGCGCCCCCTTTAAAGATGAATCCCTTACGTTGATGTCAGAATACGGAGAAAACGGACACGGTTCGGCACCGCCATGGGAATTGATATGGAAAAAACCGCGTCCCGCTGCAATACAGCCTCCTGAACTTTTTTCATCTCCGGGAAAAGAAACAAAAACAATCTCCGGATGCTCATTACGCAGTTTTTCCACTCTGTCCCTCATAAACTCCCTTTCTTCTGCTCCCGGCGATAGTGAAACGCTATCTTCCGTTACAGGCACGAATTCCACGAATATGACAGCCTTACATCCTTTATCCGACAACATACCGATGAATTCTTCCGAGCTTACTTCCCCATAGTTTTCCGTTGTCACGGTAACCGATGTTCCGAAGATAAGCCCACGTTTTTTAAGTTCATCCATATTACGCATCAGCCTGTCATAGACACCTTCTCCTCTTCTTCTGTCCGTTGTTTTCCTGTTTCCCTCTATGCTCATGACAGGGACGATATTCCGGCACTCGTCAAAAAGTTCAAAATACCTTTCATTTATAAAAGTTCCGTTAGTAAATACCGGAAAGAGTATCTCCTGCTTTTTCCCGGCTGCTTCAAGCACCTTATGACGCAGTAAGGGTTCGCCTCCGGCTAAAAGGATAAAACTGACACCAAGCTCCTCCGCTTCATCAAATATCACAGCCCACTCTTCGTCCGTAAGCTGACGTACCGGTTCATCATCAGTCGTAGCCTGATTGCATCTGGAATAACAGCCGGCACAATGCAGGTTACAGCTGCTGGTTATACTAGCGATCAGGAAAGGCGGAATATGCAGGCCTTCTCTTTCACTTTTTTCACGTTTCCCTGCTGCTGTCCTGCTCGCAGCCGCAAACCGGACCATATATGCGCTTTCACGTGGGTTCTTAAATGTCGCTCTGATCGATTCGGCAACGATCCTCTCCACTCCGCGTGTCATATAGGCCTGAATATCGAATTTCTTTTCGTTATCAGTCATTTACCAGTCCTTCTATAAAAGCATCCACTGTATCCATTTTAACGGTAGGCTCAAATCTTGCCACCACGTTTCCGCTGCGGTCTACCACAAATTTCGTAAAGTTCCACTTGATCTCCGGATTGTTCTTATAATCCTTATCGATCTTCTTGAGCATGGCACTCATTGCAAGGGCAGCAGGTCCTTTTCCGAATCCTTCAAAGCCTTTCTGCTCCTTCAGATACTTAAACAGAGGGATCGCTGTCTCGCCGTTCACGTCTGACTTCTTCATCTGCGGAAACTGCGTCTTATACTTCAGCTGACAGAACTCGTGGATCTCCTCATCCGTCCCCGGTGTCTGGCCTGCAAACTGGTTGCAAGGCACGTCGATCACTTCAAAACCTTTGTCATGATACTTCTCAAACATAGCCTCAATGTCTTTGTAGTGCGGAGTAAATCCGCAGCCTGTTGCCGTATTCACTATCAGCACTACTTTTCCTTCATAATCCTTCATGGATATCTCTTCGCCCGTCGCTGCAGTAACACTCAGTTCATAAAAGTTCATGGTCACGCCCTCCTTTTTGGCATTAGGTTTGACCATATTATATTTTATCAAATATAATATGTCAAGAAAAAATTAGGAGAATGTCAATGCATATCATACCCGGATGATTTTCAATTAAGGAACCATTCTTAATCATATACCGGGGCTGCAAGATTGATTCTCATCTTTCCTTCCAACCGATCCATCGGATACCCATTCGGAACAATAAAATGCATTCCCTTTTCCAATTCTATACCATTCAGCCGACCGCTTCCTTTGATCACGCTGCAGATCAGGAAACTGTCTGTAAGCCGTCCGATCGAAGCAACTCCGTTGATGCCGATCGTCCAGATAGTATAATCCGGCGTGGAAACAAGTTTTTGCAGCAGATTATCCCGACCGGCCGTATGAATAACGCTCTTTTCCGAAAACATATCCGGAACAATCGCTACATCCATCCCCTGCCGGAGATGCAGCTCGCGTGGCTTGCCATTTTCCTGCCGGTCATAATCATAGATCCGATAAGTCACATCACTGTTCTGTTGTACTTCCAACAATTCAACACCGGATGTGATCGCATGAAGCGTTCCGGGCTCGATCTGCAGGAAATCCCCCGTTTTCACCGGGATTCTTTTCAATAACTGCCCCCACTTTTTTTCTTTGATCATACGGTTGAATTCTTCACGATCCGTCGCATTATTTCCAACGATCAGTTCTGCATTCTCCGGACAATCCAGAATATACCAGCATTCTCTTTTCCCTTTACTGTGTTCATGCTTTCCTGCATAGGCATCATCCGGATGTACCTGAATGGACAGATCTCCCTTTGCATCGATCATCTTCACCAGAAGCGGAAATTCGGCATCCTTCTCTTTTTTTCCGAAGAGCTGTGGCTCCTCCTTCCACAGTTGTGAGAGATATTTTCCGGAATAAAAACCATCCGTTACAAGACTATCCACCTGCTGATTGCAGGACACTGCCCAGCATTCCCCCAGACCCTCGTCTTTTTCACTCTCATATCCCCATTCGGTTTTCAGTCTTTTCCCTCCCCATACACGGCTGACAAGCACCGGTTTTAACGGAATCAGACTGTTTCTGACCTGTTTCATCTCTTTTTATTATCCTCTCCAAAATAGCTTTTCAATAGTTCCGCATTTTCTCTGTTTTTTCCGCCGCAAGGCAGGATCAAATAACACCGTTCCCCGGCATTATCCCCGACAAAATCAATACCGGCTTCCTGTACAAAACTACCATCACTGATATCCAGAGGAATTCCATCATAAACTTCCCCCAGAAGATCACAGTATTCCAAAAAACTCTGCGGTACGATCGCCACATCGATCCACCCATTGCGTATATTCAGGAAAAACTTATCGTAATCACTGTCATTCGCCGCACTGCTTCCGTAATAACGGCCTCCGAATGAATACGCGATCTGATAACTGCTGTCATATCTTATGATTCCGTCCGCAAAGGTTTCCTGCGAATACACTGCCATTTTCCGAAACAGTTTTTCGGATATCTCCTGATCGGACTGTCCGTTGCTGTGGTAGCTGTTGATCACAGCGATACGTAATATCTCACTTTCGGATGCAGCAGTACTTCTGCCTGTCAGCATCAGAACGCCGGCGATCAACAACACTCCCATCAACAGGATTCCGCGATAATAGGTCAGAAGATATCCGATTTTTTCTTTTTTCTTCATTTCCCGAAGCTTTCTGCATTCATTTGCTAAATACATTTTTAAATAATGAAAGAATCCATCTATCTTTGAAATATCGGTTCTTCTGGCGGATAACGATGTCAGCATTTCAACATTTCCCTGCATACAGCTCCCGCTTTCTGATTCTTCGCCCCCATTCTCCCGTACCAGATTTTTTTCTTTCATATATACGTCGATCTTCTTTCCGATCAGGCAGGATGGCAGATATAAAAAACATGCGATCCCTGCTACCGGGAGAAATGAAATCAGGATTGGGCACCGAAACAGAATAATGATACAAAAGATCATAGAACCTCCGCTGAGAAGACTGACCGGAAGATTTGCCATCGTAAATTTCAGTGCGTTTACAATCGCAGATACCGTATTTTCCCGAAAACGCGCCCGCAGGCACAGATACCAGCACAAGTACGCCAGACATAAGATCACCGGTCCGATCATGATACCGTACTGCAGCGCATCATCTCTTGTAAGAAATAATTCCAGTGTCAGGATCCCCATCAACATCAGATTGATCACCCATCCCCCGACAGACTCCTTCAGATTGCCGCAAAACTCTTTGTAATAGGATTTAACGATGGCTCCTTCCTGCCCCTTTGACATCTTCATAAACAATGCACAAGCTGCTGTCCAGGCCGCTCCTGCCGTTATGACCGGAGCACTGAAGAGAAAGGCAAGAGCTGATATGAGTATCAGATCAAATACTCTGGTCATTACTCTGTTATACGCATTGTCACCAGCCGGATTTTTCATCATATATCATCCTTTCACAGCTCCCGAAGTCAGTCCGGAATAAATCTGATTCTGACAAGTGATAAAAACGATCAACGCCGGCAAAAGCGAAATGATCACGCCTGCGCAGATCATATTGTACTGACTCCCCAGTGGCCCGACAAAAGTATAAAGAGAAGTTGCTACCGTTGCATATCTCGTTTTATCCTGCAGATACAGATTCGCACAATAGTATTCATTGTATGTGCTGACCCCCTTCAACACACAGCTGGTAACAATTGCCGGTTTTAAAAGCGGTAAAAGGATAGACCAGTAGATCCGAAAATAACCTGCTCCATCCATAATTCCGGATTCATCCAGTGACTGCGGGATATTTTCAAAATACTGTATATATACATAGATTGAAATCACATCCGTCCCACACATCATGATGATATAGCCATACAGATGATTGATCAGCTGCAGTTTGGTCATGATCTCATAAACCGATACCTGCATTGCTATTCCCGGCAGGAGCGTCGCAAACAGAAAGAGATTGCGGATCAGACTGTTTCCCCGAAATTTAAAACGATTTAAAACATAAGCCAGCTGCGTTCCGATAATGGTAGATACCAGCAATACCACGATCAGTATCACTGTGGAATTCAAAAAAGCAGTACCCATATTTGCCGTTTTGATCGCTTCCGCAAAATTTTGGATATTGATCTTTTCAGGAAAAGACATCACACTGGTCCTTGCATATTCTTCATTGCTCTTCAGCGCTGTTATCAGTACCGAAACCAGCGGAAGCACTGCAATAAACGCAAAGATTGCCAACGATGAATATTTCAAAATACCGAGAATCCTTTTTTTGATGATACTCATGTTGTTGTCTTTTTCCATGATCATCTACCTCCTTTCCGTCTCTTCAGAACACGATCTTTACCTGGATCATTCAACATCGGGCCATCATCTTCCGCATTATGGAACACATATTTGAAGAACAGCTTCTGTGCCAGTGTCGCGATCAGAATAATGATCAGCAAAACAACCGCCATCGCCGAAGCCTGTCCGACCTTTTGTGATGTATGTGCCACTTCATGCATTTTTACAAAATAAGTAGCCGTTCCGTTTGCACCACCCGTAATAACATATGGCGGTTCAAAAGCACTCAGCGAACCTGTGATCGAAAGGATCACATTTAGTACCAGTACTGTACGGATATTCGGAAGGATGATATAGAAAAACTGCTGAAACTTATTACAGCCATCCAGCATAGCTGCTTCGTATAGATCCCCGGGAACAGACATGATCGCTCCGATAAAAAGTACCATATTCTGTCCAAAATATCTCCATACGGATGTCCCTACAAGTGACCAGTTATTGATTCCCTGATCACGGAGCCAGTACGGCAGCTGATCTGCTTTGAACCCAAACCACCCGAGAACCGTATCCAGCACAAAACCATGTGTGAAGAAGAATTTAAAGATAAAACCAACCGCTATACCATTGATCAGATACGGAAAGAACATAAATCCTTTAAATATATTCCCGCCTTTTATCTTAAAACTCAATATTGTTGCAAGATACAGAGAAATCACCAATTGTACCATAGAGCCGGCCATATAATAAAAGCTCAACTTGAGCGATCTGAAATAGTCCGGATCAGTAAATACTCTGGCATAGTTTTTCAGACCTACAAACTTTCTTTCTCCGATGTACTTCATCTTGTAAAAACTAAAACCCACCATCTTGCCAAACGGCAGATATGTAAATGTAAAAAGCAGAAGCAGCGGAAGGATCATAAAACAGAATATGATAATGATCCTCTGACCTTTTCGCGATGTAAACCAATTCAAAATATTCTTCTCATCACTTACATTTACTCTAATACCAGCTGACATATAACCTCTTTTCTACGCCGCTTTCACCGGCGTTATTGTCACAACTGCCCTGTTTATTTAACAGGTCGGGGTTATCTTCCGATTTCCCCGACCCATCAAAACATAAGGAAGCAACTACTTAATACAATACTTCGATTCCCAGTTCTTCCTGTGCATCATTCCACTTCTTTGTCCAATCGGCCATGATCTCATCATAGGTTTTGGTCCCATTGAACGCATTTACAACGATATCCTGCACTTTAGAATCACCACCGTTGTTAAAGTTCAGACCCGATTCCGCATTCATTTCCCCCATAAAATCCTCTTCTCCTTCGAGTGCTGTTGCATTTTCCACAACTTCCACGCCATCGAATGCGAAGGATGTCGGAGCATTCTTTGAAATCGGATACCCGCCTTCAAAATCGCACCAGCCGGATTCTTCAACCATCCACTTAACAAAAATCTGTGCTGCCAGTTTGTTCGTATCATCTGCATTCTTATTGATACCGTAACAGTAATCCGCACCTGCGGTCGCATATTGTTTTCCGTTTACCGTGATCGGGAAGGGCATGTATCCGATGTCATCCGGGTTCGGACCTGCATCCTTCATCTGTACTATCGCCCAGGAACCAAGTACCATGCATCCGATCTCACCATTATTGATCCTGCCTTTACAGCTTTCCCAATCGGTTGTCGTATAATCATCCTCGATCAACCCCTTTGCGGTCGCATCATAAAGAATCTTATACAGTGCATAGGCTCCGGTACCATCACCGTTGTCTTTAAAGGGTTCTGCACTATGCACGAATTTCTGATTCAACCAGGTTTCATCCCCCGTTGTGATCGCACCCAGAAATGCATCCCACTGACCGCCCATAGTCCAGCCTGCAGCAAAGTTCGTATAGAGCGGGATCGCATTTGTATTGTCCTTGATCTTCTGTAATGCTTCGATAAACTCATCCGGGGTCTTGGGCAGCTCTGTCACGCCTGCATCCGCAAATACCTTTTTGTTATACAGCAGTCCCTGCGCATTTCCCATATAGCTGATACCATAATTCTGTCCGCCGGTAGCCCATTCTCCGGCAAAATTGATATAGTTACTCATCTCTTCCACCGTTCCCCACGGCTCAAAGTAATTGGGAAGCTCCGCCTTATCGATCGCAGGGATGAACATAATATCCCCCCAATTGCCCCCCTGCAGGCGCAAAAGAGAATCTTCCGCATAATCCGTGATCCCTTCGGTTTCCACGGTAATATTCGGATAGATCTTATTAAACTCGGCAATATATCCCGCCATCGTTCCGTCCTGCTCACGGTCTGTCTTGTGGTGGATGAATTTGATCGTTGTGGTAATGTCCGATCCGGTTTCTCCCAGAATGATCGAACCGTACGCACCCGTTCCCGAGCTGTTCTCCGTGATATCGCCTGCCTTTGAACCGTCCTCCGTCGCAGACGGAGCATTTCCGTTTCCGGCAGCCGTTTCCCCCGTAGATCCACATCCGATCGCAGAAACTGCCATCACCATGGACATTACCATTGTTGCTACTTTCCTCTTCATTTTGAGTCCTCCTCTTTGTGTTTTTGTTTATTGTTTCCCTTCTTCGCCGTCCAAATCCCGGACAACGGAGTGTTCCTTTATATAATCCACGATCTGGTCCAGTGTTGTGAATGCCAATGATACATAACTGTCTGCGCAGCCGTAATACACAGCGATCCTGCCGGTTTCACTGTCGCAGATAGCAGCACAGGGGAAGCATACATTTGGCACAAATCCTCTTTCCTCATACCATTCTTCGGGCGTCAGCAAAAATGTACTGCACCGGTATTTCACAATGGATGGATGATCGATATCAAGAATGGCGGCTCCGATGGAATATACAAATCCGTTACAGGTTCCGGTTACGCCATGGTAGAACAAAAGCCATCCTTCTGTTGTCTCAATCGGCGCCGCACCTGCCCCAATCTTTACCGACTCCCACCATTTCTCGCTTCTCCCCATCACATGCCGATGATGCCCCCAGTATTCCAGATCCGGACTTTCCGAAAGATAGATATCTCCAAACGGTGTATGGCCACTGTCCGAAGGTCTCGACAGCAGCATGTATTTTCCGCCTACTTTACGTGGAAACAGTACTGCATTTCGATTAAAAGGAAGAAACGGATTTTCCATTTTGGTCCAGGTTTTAAAATCCTTCGTCTTTGCCATACCGATCGCAGCACCATAGGCATCCTGACACCAGATCGCATAATAGGTTCCCTCAATCTCCACCAGGCGCGGATCATAGGCATACTTAGGCATGAATTCGTTTCCTTCATCATCGGAAAAGGAGATCTTTTTCTCATCAAAATCCCAATGAATACCGTCATTACTTCTCCCAAAATAGATAAAGGGGATTCCATCCTTTTGTTCCCCTCGAAATACTCCGACAAAAGCTCCGTGATAGGGAACCACTGCACTGTTAAAGATTCTGGCTACATTTTTTAGCGGATTACGGTTGATGATAGGATTCTCACTATATCTCCACATAGGGATATCCGATTTTTTCTGTGGTGCATCCTGCCATGGCATATTGGGAACTGCCTGGCTGTTTACGATCTGATACCTCATTTTAATCCCTCCTTTTCCATGATCTCCAGATTATGATCGATCATTGCGCATCTTTGCCTTACGCAAAGAACACTTCTGCCTGCATCTTCCGGTGTATGGAAGATATAATCCGCCAGCTTTTCCACCGTCGTTGTAGCTACATAGACCCTGGTATCGCTTCCTGCATAGTATAGATAAATCTCTCCGTTTTCCTTCACGATCGCTCCGTTGGAAAACACCACATTGGAAACATCCCCTGTTCTTTCCCATCCGAGAGGTCCCAGCAGCAATCCTCCCGGCTCTGCGATCACCTTCTCCGGATGATCTGTTGCGGTAGCATAGGCATAGAGTACATAACGAAGCCCTGCTGCTGTATTACGCACACCATGTGCAATATGAAGCCACCCTTTTTCCGTTTTGATCGGAACGATGCATTCACCGTTTTTTGCCTCCGTGATCTGATGATACTTTCTCCTGCTCAGTAATTTTTCCTCATCGATCACTGCATTCGTGATATCATCGCACAGCCCGAAACCGATACCACCACCACTGCCTGTATCAATAAAACTGTCCATCGGTCGTGTGTAAAATGCGTATTTTCCGTCTACGAACTCCGGATGTAAAACCACATTTCGCTGCTGCGGAGAACGTCTGGTGATCAGATTTGGAAGACGCTCCCAGGTTTTCAGATCTCTGGTCCGCACAATCCCGGCGGCTGCAACCGCCGCAGAAAGATCATTAACGGAATCATCATGACTCTCGGAACAGAACACGCCATAGATCCAGCCATCCTCATGCTGCGTCAGACGCATATCATATACATTAGTCTCTTCCGGACAGGTATCTTCAAACAGGATCGGTTTTTCCCAAAACCGAAATCCGTCAATACCACTTTCACTTTCCGCCACTCCAAAGAAGGATTTACGATCATTCCCTTCAATGCGAACTACCAGGTAATTCTTTCCGTTCAACCGTATGGCCCCTGAATTCAGTGTTGCATTTACCCCCAGTCTTTCCTGGAAATTCGGATTGGTTTCAATATCCAGATCATATCTCCAGCTCAACGGGATATGCTGTCTTGTGATCACCGGCCAGGTATAACGATCAAATATACCGTTATAGAACGTTGTTCTTTCATTTTTCCTTTCCAGCAAACGCTCCTGTTTTTCCTTTTCTATAAAGTATCTGCTATGTATCATCGTCAAACCTCCTCGTGTCGATCGCATTGTTTTTTAATTTAATTTAACCTTTGTAGTATGGTTAATTAACTATCTTTAATATATTTCTTTTTACATTAAAATTCAATATGCTATTATTGACTTTTATCATATATTCTTGTATGATAATAGAAATATCATATAACTGTCATTTACTGCTTATTCAAAAGGAGGGACATACATGAATTCAGATGATTCTGCACTTCTGATCAGAAGTATTCAGACAATTGGAGATATTACTACAGATGATACCTTTGGGTTAAAGCTTTATACATATGCCCCGAATATTACCGATCATTTACTCCATCCTGTTGCCTCTTGCGAAAGGAATCTTACCATCCTGCAGGAATATACGTTTTCTCCCATGCCTTTTCTGTTTCTCATCTACTGTGTGGAAGGAGCTGTATTGATCCAGGCCGGCAACAACTGTGAACCTGTTGAATACAATGTAGCTACCGGTCAGTTCTTTGCCTTACCGGTATCGCAGCCTATTCGTATCAGGCTCGTTATGCTTCCATGCAGTCTTCGATTCTGCTTCATCGGCGGCGATTATTCCGTCTTTTCAGATTATCTGTCCGCCGGAAAGCCGATCCATCCGGCACTGCGTTCCTGTTCCCCCCTTATACTGACCGAACTGTCCGCTATTCCGCAGCATTTCTCTGCCGAGCAGGCTCTGGATACACATCTTTTGCTAACACGGATCCTCAGTACTTACTGCAAAACCCTTTGTAATGAAAAGGACACCTTTTCACAGGCATCCGGAGCCACTCCCGGATACCTGGACACAATGCATCACGCTATCCTGTATCACTCCGATGAACCTCATACGCTGCAGCATTTTTCTGACCGCCTGGGTATCAGCCGTTTCCAGCTCTGCAGGGAATACCGTTCCATTTTCGGTATTTCCCCGATGCAGGATCTGAACCGCGTTCGGATTAACAACGCAAAAAAACTGCTGATCAATACTTCCCTGACAGTTCAGGAGATCAGCAGTCGCACAGGTTTTTATGATACAAATAATTTTATCCGGATTTTTAAAAAGCATACCGGGATGACACCCGGTAAATTTCGAAAAGCTTAGATTTTTAATCGTTACGGATTTTCACCGTTTTTCCACTCACCATTTTCCCCCGGACCGTCAACACCCTGTATGGACGATCCCGTTTTTCCATACGATCCCTGATCAGTTCCATTACCTCAAATGCCATACCGCGGATATCCACTTCATAAGTTGTCAGCTGCAGATCTTCCGACGGCTCCGGCAAGAAATGGTCAAATCCGACTACCGATACATCCTCCGGTACTTTCAGTCTTTTATCCCGTAATTTACCGATAAGTATCATAGCACTTAAGTCACTGTTACAAAAAAAGGCTTCCGGCATATCATGTTTTTCCGGCAGCCGGAAACACTCTTCGGTATCCATTCTCCCGCTTTCAATATCACGATCTTTGATCAACCAGGCTTCCTGCACGGAAAGTCCGTAAAAAAACATTGCTTTGCAATATCCCATATACCGGTCATCTATGCTTGGCGTAGCCTTCAGGGTACCTACATAGCCGATCCTGTGATACCCGGACTGTATCAGGTATTCCGTCATACGGTAGCCCCCGATCGTATTATCTGCTATCACCGCATCACCATTGATCTGTTCGTAAATGGTGTCCAGCCCTACCAGTGGAACCACTGCTTTTCTGTTAAGCATATCCAGATATTTTCCGGAAAAAGCCCCCAATACGATCAAGCAGTCAATACTTCCCTGCAGTAGTTTCGGTATTTCCCCTGCCTTTTCCGCTTTCTGATCGATGACTTCCAAAAGCGTAAAATACTGCTTCTGCTTTGCCGCAAATGTGAGTTCCTGATAGATCCGCCAATAATAGGATCTGTTCTCCGCCATGAATCGATCCGCTACGACCACGCCGACCGTAACACTTGTTTTCCCTTTTTTCTTTTTTTCTTTTCGTTCATATCCAAGTTCTTCCGCTGTCTCAAAAACTTCTTTTCTCAGATTTTCACTTACTCCGTTTTTTCCGGAAAGAGCCTTTGATACTGCTACTGTACTGATTCCCAATGCCTTGGCAATATCGCTCATTGTCACATTCTGTTCCATATTTTCACCCATATTATATGCAGTCATACGATCCTGCGAACGGATTCCCGTTTTATCACATCCGAATCCACCTCATAGATCACTCCGGAGGTCATAGGATCCTGTATCTCGCGAAGAACCAGTTTCACCGCACATTTCGCCATACGTTCTAAATCCACCCGATAAGTGGTTAATTTACCTGACAACTCATGTCCGATCAAATAATCATCATATCCCACTATCGATATATCCTCCGGAACACGTACCGCCCGCTCCTTTAACGCATCATACAGAATAGCTGCCGCATAGTCACTGCTGCAGGCAAAAGCTGAAGGAAGGTGCTCCGGCAACTTTATCCCCGGGATTTCATTTTTCCCTTTCCGATCCGACAAAACCCATTGTTTTAAAACTTTCAGACCATTCTCACGCATACATTTTTTATAACCATAATAGCGATCAATGATATTTCCTGATCTGGCAAGCGTTCCGACAAAACCGATTTCCTTATGTCCCGCCAGAACAAGTTCGTATGTAGAGCGATACATACCATAATAATTCCCGGATAATACGGCAGAATTTTTTCCGTATCCGATCTGCTGATCCATAAAAACAACAGGACAAGCGGCTGCATTTAACAGACTTTTCAGAAACGGCTCCCGCATCGGTCCGATAACGATCACACCATCCACTTCCTGCTGACGTATGATCAAAGGCGCCACTGCTTCATGTTCATCATCTGCGATTTCCAACGTAGTGATACACCCTCTCCCGGCTGCAATATACGCGGTTTTCTGATACATCTGCCAATAAAACGAGGTGCCGATCGAAATATATCTTTGCGAAACGATCACGGCAATGGAGAGGGTGGATTTATGTTCGACAGTTTCCGATTTTTCCCCGATCTGCCGCTCATATACAGTCAGATCCAATCCTAACCGCTTTGCCTCCTCACAGACTTTTTTTCTCAGTTCATCGCTGACCCCTCTTTTTCCCCGTAACGCATTCGATACACTGACCACCGAAACCCCCAGCGCATTCGCAATATCTTTCAGTTTTACGTCCTTATATGGTCTCATCCCCTTTGCTGTCCTATCTCCGGATCATCTCCTATCAGTGTCGCATTCCGCATTCATTTAATATGATACCATATCACTCCGGCTTTGTCACCCGCCGGCATCGATAAGGCAATTTATCCGCCGCTTCCCGCTTGTTTCCTCAATAAAATTTTTACACCCCTATTAACCGCTCCTTGCCCACATTTCCGGCTGCATCGTCATTCCTTAAGATTTATTTTACCTTAGGAGACCTCATTCGAATAGTGTTATTCCGTTTTTACAGAGATTATTTCACACACTCCTATTATCGGATGCCAATACTGAAATATAAAAAAGCGGCGGGATACATACTCGCCGCTTTACACTATTACCACTATAATCACTCCGCCATCCCATCTCCGCTGCTCATATCAGCAGCCACTTCCGGGATCGCTATATCCGGCAGTTCTCCGGCGTATTCGGTATTATCCGCTACTTCCATCGGATCCTCCGGTGTCTCTTTCTCTTCCTCTTCCCACAGAGATTTGTGCTTTTTATGCTTCTTATCCATCTGCATCGCCTGCAGCTGCATATTCTTGGCCATCTGATACATTTTATCATCGTACTCCATCAGCTTCTTTTCATCTGTCCTGGGTACGATATCACCATTCGCCAGCCTGCGGAACACCATCATGATCTTGCCCATATCCTCCGTGTATTCCTTCATGGCTTCGCCCTGCTGCTTCGAAGATTCCATATTTGAAACATTACACCACTGCTCCATGATGGAATCGATGACCTTCTGATTATCCTCAAAAGCCTCTGTTGTAGCATTAATCGACAGTTCCAGAGTTGCTGCCTCCTCTGAAAACCTGCTTTCACCGGTCAGACTATACTTCTTTTCAGCCTCTTCCTTTTGTTTGGTAAGGCTCCGCATCTGGTCGACCAGTTCTTTTCGATTGGCATAATATATGGACTTTGCGTCCTTAATCTTCATCGTCCGCCTCCTCGGATCCGTTTTTCCCGCGTGTTGATCAAACCGTCTCGTCCACCTTAAGTCCCATAAGGTCCACATCAATCAGCGCCATCTTATTCTTAAGTTCTTCCAGTGCCGCTTCTGCCTGCCCTGAACTCTGATACATCTGCACCGGATTAAGATCCGTCAAGTCCGATAGTTCCAGATCTTCCTGTTTTCTTTCCCGGCTTCTTGCTTCCACATCACTGATGGACTCACGGTTATTATGAGCCAGAGCTTCCTGAAGTTCCTTCTGCTCCTCGCGCTTCGCTTCGATCTTGGCCTGTTCTTTTTCTTCTTCCTTCTCTTTCTCTTTTTCTTCCTGCTCTTCGCGGATCTTCTCGTCCTGTTTTTCTTTGGCATCCGTGACCACCATCCCGATCACATCACGCTCTGCAGCTGCGATAATAGCTTCTCCGTCCTTCTTCGCATCCAGCATGGTATGCTGTTTATTATTCTCCGATTCCGCATCCGTATAACTCTGCGTTGCCGCGATCATGGCTTTATCCGCCTCATCGATACGTTGCTTTGCAACAGTAAGCCTCTCATCTGCTTCCAGCATACGGGACTGATACTCTGTCAGGTTCTTCATTATTTCTTTCGAACGTTCTACATTGTTTACAAAATCAGGATTGTTAAGTTTTTCCTCTAACGGCTGTTTTCTCCACGCCATTATCCATTCCAGATCCTTCTGCTCATCCGACTCAGGGTCAAGATTATACTCTTCCTTGAGTTCTTTCATCGTCTTTTCCGCATCATTGGCCATCTGTTTTGCAGATGCCTTCTCCGACCTCTGCTCCGCCACAAAATCCTTCAGATCCTGCAAGCGTTTCTGGAAATCCCTGTCTGTATTCCAGGCATCCGATACCATCTTAAAGGCCTGCTTTCTGGCGCTTTCCAGCTTTTCTTTAACCGGATCCTGCCCCATATTCAGGTTCCCGGCAAACACAGTCATCCCCTTTTTCTCTTCTTTCGGGGCATTCGCTGTGCCGACAGTTGTTTTTACCTG
>JAFWWB010000085.1 GCA_017518185.1 Lachnospiraceae bacterium | reverse complement strand
CTGCCATGCGGGAATCCTTGTTTGCACCGCAGAATGCATCAACAACATAAAGCTTCTTGCCGGAGAGCTCATCAACTGCCAGCTTCTTGCAGGCATCCCATGCTTCCTTGGTAGCACGGTGATTGTCGTTGGGATACTCCTCGGAAGTCCACCAGACTGTGTCATGTGACTTCTCATCATCAACGATAAATTTGTCTTTAGGGGAACGTCCGGTGTAGATACCGGTCATAACGTTCACTGCATCCAGCTCGGTGTTGACGCCCTTATCAAAGCCTGTAAGGGAAGGATCCATCTCATCCTTGTAGAGCTGCTCATAGGAAGGGTTGTATACCACTTCCTTAACGTCGGAAATGCCGTACTTGCTCAAATCGATCTGTGCCATTTTATTACCCCTTTTCTTAAAAATGTGAAATAGTAACTTGGTGCTAACCGCACACAATTATACACTATCTTCCGATAAAATCAACAAAAAAAATCAATAATTTGGTATTCGTGGTATTACGGGCAAATGCCCTGAAATAAGAAACGCAGCATTATTCTTGATAAATCTCGATTATATATTACATCTCAAGTTATCACAGTGTCAATAGAGCCTCATCCGCATGGGCACAATTATTGCGTGGAAATGTTCAGCAGAGCAGACTATCAGCCGGGATCGTATTCCGAAGAAGCCTCCTCCGTGTTTGTTACATCGTCATTTGATGTATTATCTGAACTGCTGTCACTATCATCATAAGTCTGGCTGCCGGCATCATCAGATCCGTTATCTGCAGCCCCTTCTGTCATTCCGTCATCATTGCTGCTGTCGTCTGAGTCTTCCTCATCTTCAGCTTCTGCGGCTTCCTCTGCCTCATCATCGTCAGATGCAGGATCCGCTTCATGCTCATCATCTTCATCACAGAGAGCATCTTCAGCTTCCTCTGCGTCATCATTATCTTCAGTATCAGCCTCTTCTTCTTCCCCGGCGCTGCTGTTTTCGGAAGCAGACTCCTCTTCATCGCAGTCTCCTTCGCCGTCTTCAGCTTCCGTGCCATCACCGCTCTGCTCATCTTCAATCACAGTGTTCTCCGACGCAGTCTCACCCGCCTCGTTCTCCGACACGGCATTCTCACTTACTTCATTATCCGATGTGCTGTTCTCAGACGCAGAGTTTTCGGACGCAGTCTCACCCGCTCCGTTCTCCGACGCAGTATTCCCGCTTACTTCATTATCCGATGCGCTGTTCTCAGACGCAGAATTATCATTCACGCCGTTTTCAGACGCAGAATCATCGCTTACACTGTTCTCGGATGTACTGTTCTCTGATGCACTGTTCTCCGATGCCGAATTCTCCGACGCAGTATTGTCACTTACACCGTTCTCTGACGTGCTATTCTCCGACGTACTGTTCTCTGACGTGCTGTTCTCTGACGTGCTGCCGTCCTTGCCTTCCTCTCCGTTCTCACCTTCATTACCGGAAACGGTACCATTGTCACTTACGGTATTCTCGGATGCGGAATTCTCACTTACACCGTTTTCGGAAGCACTGTTTTCGCTTACGCCGTTCTCCGATGCTGAATTATCACTTACCCCGTTTTCGGAAGCACTGTTTTCGGAAGCGCTGTTGTCGCTTACCCCGTTCTCGGAAGCACTGTTCTCGCTCACGTCCCTGTTCCTGTAGACCACCAGCGGCTCTCCGTCCATGGTCTCCACGCTCCAGGTCACGGTGATCACCGGTGTGACATCACGGTATCTTCCCCAGCTGCCGGATTCATTTACCGCTCCTGTTATGCAGAAGGACACGCTGTCGAACTGAGGCTCCTGTCCGTCTTCCTTCAATATAAGTCCGTACTGATCGTCTCCTTTTTCAAGGACCGCTTCATAGGTTCCTTCAGGAACCGGCTCCAGCACATATTCAAGTCCCGCTCTGCCATCGTCGTCGATACCGGCTGTCCTGCCGTCACCATCCACGACCGCCATATAGATGCTGCTGCCGTCGCAGCCCTTAAAACGCGGATCCCCGCATACCCCTATGCCGCCCAGGTCACTGAGCTCTATCTTCACCTTGACCCTGAGTGGAACCGTACTCTTATTGGAAATGGTAAGGTAATCGCTGCTGCCGTAAAGCAGACCATCCGACTGGGTGAAATACATCGTTCTTCCCGTCTGTCCCTCACCTATATCATTCCGCTGGTCGGCAGTCGCGGTGATGAGCTTTTCGGGATCCATGATGAAATCAAACATACCCGGACGCAGATCGGAACTGTCCGGTATTTCATAATCGATCTTCTCGAGTTCTATGCGTTCTCTCGTTGTCTTGTTTTCCGACTGGGATCCTTCCTCGACCTCAGACATCAAAACATCGGCCGCCATGACCGGGCGCCCGGAAAAGAGTATAGCTATTAAGATGATGAAGGATAGCGGCTGCAGCCATCCTTGGCGACGTCTAATGCCCTTCATAACATCTCCCTTTATATCCCGTTACCAAAGGCCGTTCCCGGATTCATCCCTATCGGGGGAACGTCCCACTTTCCAATATTATAAGTCTGTTATCGTCAGCTTGCAAGAAAAACTTAACCTCTGTCCCAAAAAATCTTTTCACGGCTTCAGCATTATCTTTATGTAGTCCTCCGTTTTGCCGTCCATTATATGAAGCCCCTGCGGCAGACCCTCAAGTCCGAAACGATGGGTGATGAGCCTCTCCGGCACTATCTTTCCGGATGCTATCCTTTCCGCCACGTAATGCCAGTCATCCCCTTCGTCACCGGCGCCTCCGAAGGAGGAATTCCAGGTGCCGCAGAGCTTAAGCTGCGATCTCAATATCTTCCAATACAAGTCACGTTCGAGCCCCATATCCGAAGCCGGGTTACCTACCAGGACAACTCTTCCTGCTATTGCCGCCATATCTAATGTGGATTTGACAGTCTCATTCCTGCCCACGCATTCAAAGCAGACATCACAGCCCCGGCCCTCTGTCAGTTCCCTGAGTCTCTTCACAGCATCCCCTTCGCGCGAATCGATGAAATCCTCTTCAGGTATCCCGCTGCCGGTAACCGTCTCCTTCTGGAAATCCTTATTGCCCACAGCGAAGATCTTTTTCACTCCTGCATCCTTAAGGAGCATTACAAGCATCTGTCCTATGGTACCGAGTCCGGTCACAGCCACGGTATCCTCCGGTAGTATCTCAGTCCTCCTCATGGCATGGGCTGCCACCGCAAGCGGCTCCAGCATCGCAGCCGCTTCATCCGATATCCCCTCCGGGAGGGGCAGCAGCTGCCACTGCGGCACCCTTACATATTCAGCAAAGCCGCCGTCACAGCGGGAGCCCAGATAGTCATAATGCCTGCACATCTCATAGCTTTTCTTCCGGCAGGCCTCACAGCTGCGGCAGGGTATCAGCGGGAACACTCCGACCCTCTTTCCCGCAAGAGAGCTGTCACTCCCTCTGCCGCACTCCACCACCACTCCCGAAAACTCATGTCCGGGTATGAGTGGGTGTATATGTGCTCCGGTCCTGAGTATCCTCGGCACATCCGATCCGCATATCCCAACAGAGCTGACCCTGATAAGAAGTTCATGCTCCCCGGGTTCGGGAACGGGTCTTTCTTCATATCTGAGATCACCGGGTCCGTAAAGCACCTGTGCTTTCATATGTATAATCTCCTTTTACCCAAAAATCCTCTCAATTCTGTTCAAAACGAGTTTCTTCTATATATAATAGGGTTATAAACTGCTGCATACCATAATACAATTTCTTATGTTAACTAAAACCGGTTTACACCCTTATTATGCAAGCTTCCTCATTCCCTCCAAGCTCATCCTGAAGTTTATATTCCTCAGCTTCCGGCCTGATCCGGCAGGAATCCGGGTTCTCCGGGATCCTTTAAGCCCGGAAACAAACTCATCACTCAAAAACTTTCTATTTTCCTGGAAGTTAACAAATCCCCTGCCCTCTCACATTTGAATGTTCCCTTTAACCGCAGCACTTTCGCTTATAGTTATATTTATGCATAACTTTTAGATATATTTATTCCTGATTATTCCCATGCCGTCATTTACATATCCAGAATTTAATTCATCTCAAAATCCCTGCATTTATTGATCTTTTTCTCTATTTCCGTTGATGCCCGCAGGCAGGCTTTTCACCATAACCTGTCCCGCTCCGTCTGCCATATTTTACAGGCAAAGCCGTTCGCAGCCCGGTTATGTTAATGTTCTTTTGAACTTATGGCAAATCCATTGCAAATACATCGCTGTAGCTTTATTATTGACCCGGTCAACGCTTTTTCAGCTCATTTTTATATATGCATCAAGATCTTCCGCGCTGGTGATCTTAAAGTTTGACTCCTCTCCCGCCACCATTGAAATATTCATTCCCGATATGATAGCCGGCTCTGTAGAGCCGTTTATGGTCAGGATACGGTCCGGCATCAAAACTGAATTAGATATATGATATTCTTTGAATTTGAATATCTCAGGGGCCTGGCCTGCATAAATCTTGCTGCGGTCCAGAAGTCCGGATATCCTCTGCCCCCCGTCACTGAGATAGACTGTGTCCTTCATGGGGAGAACAGGGATAGCTCCATCCGCATCAAATCCTGATTTTATTACCCTCTCAAGCAGAGCGGGAGAGACAAATGGTCTGGCAGCATCATGGATGATCACACGTGTATCGTCCGACGCCAGAGGGAGGATATCTTCAAGCGCATTGAAAACAGAAAGCTGCCTTGTCTCTCCCGGAAGGGAAAAACCAAGCAGCTCGGCATCGATCCCCTGCTCTTTCCACTCGGAAAGGATCTTATCCTGCCAGGCTCTGTCAGCCACGATCCTGATCCGTCTGATATCAGGATGGGAGGTCAGCGCCTTGAGGCTTCTGGTGATCATCATACAGCCGCCGGCGCTGATATATTGTTTGGGCATATCCCTCCCCGTTCTTTTGCCGCTCCCTCCGGACAGCAGTACGGTAATTATATCTCTTTTATCCATCTGTATTCTCCGTTAAACAGTTTCCCTGATCATCTTCAGAGTATCTTTATAAGAAGTTTTCTTTCCGAAGAGAAGGGAAGTTCCCAGCACAAAACCTTTCACTCCCATCGGGGCAAAGGTCTTTATCTTGTCCAGGCTGCAGGATCCGTCCCAGTAAACCTCAAAATCCATCTTTTCCTTGATAGCCAGAAGCCTCTTATATTTCTCACCCACATAGGGCAGAAACATCTGTCCCGCATTTCCCGGGTTCACACTCATCACCAGGACCTTTTTTACTATGCGCAGCATCTCATATACGGTCTCCACGCTTGTGCCCGGATTTATGGCGATCCCCGGTATGAGCCCTCCGTTTATGATCTTCTGCAGCGTGGTCGAAGGGTGATACTCCGCCTCCGGATGGATATAAATGGTATCCCCCTGGCGCAGGTTTTTGATAAATATTTCTATGGTATTGTTGGGGTGTTCAACCATAAGGTGAACATCCAGAGGTTTTTCGGTAGCCTTCCGGATGTAACAGAGGTCATTGAGGGACATCGCATAGTTGGGAACGTAGCGCCCGTCCATTATATCGATATGAAAAGAGTCGATGCCGGCTTCCTCCAGCTCCCGCACCTCTTTTTCAAGATTCCCATAATTGGCGCACATCATGGACGCCATAAGCTCGTAATGCATTTTCCCCCTCCTCCTGCGAAATGAAAATATTTATCAACAATCCGGGTTCTGAATCATAACAGGTATCCCGCATCTCCTGCAGAGTGTAACCACGCTGCTGGGATCACCGTAGTAGGCATCGCTGGCAGCTATGGCCCTGTCAAGATCCGGGCTGTCGTCATATATACCCAGGCCGCTCTTCTTATACTCCTCCACCAGCTTCTCATAATCGTTCCACAGCTCCGGTCTCATTGACGAGATCGTGGCCTTTATCAGCGGATGCGGTCTCCAGAGCAGAGTAACCTCTTCCCGGTTCTCCTTAAAGACTTCAAAAACTCTCTTGATCTTCTCCGTCATGGCAGCGTTATGCTCGAGCAGGGCTGATACGGAGGTGTTATACAGCACCACCTTTTTCCTGCTTCCGTCCGGCTTGAGGATAAGCTTCTCCCATTCCTCCGGAAGCTCAACACCCTGTGCCTTCCTTCGCATCAGGCTGTCAAACTTGGGACTTCCGCTTCCGATTATCTTCTTTTCCCAGATCTCCCTGGTATCCTCTCCCGCAAATTCACATAGGTTTTCCACATAGGCCTTCTTCATGGCTTCCGACTGCACCCGCACCTCGTCAGCATGTATGACACCGGGAACGGTCACAAAATGCTCCATGGTCTTTACGGCCCTGAAATCATCCGGATCTATCTCATCCAGCACGAAATAAGGGATATAAATGAGCTTATCCGTAAACTTCTTCAGGTTCTTTGAATAGAAGAAGGGATGTACGGTGGTAACGTAATTACACTCATCATAGGGATTATGTATGTAGATCTCCTCAGGATGTCTGGCCTCAAAATTGTACTGCTCATAATGTATAACAGGCACGTCTTCAGGGTACTGATCCGCCTCATAATGCTCCTCCCTGACGGTACCATCGGGATTTTTGTCATAATAGGGTATGGGGATCACATAGGTATCCCATTCGGGATCGTCCCTGTACTTCAGCCACACGCTCTCCAGACTGTCCCACATGGAAGCCTTATAGGGCAGAAATACAGCCTCTTTCTTATTGTGAAGATCCTTTTTAACGCTCTCCTCAAATTCCGTGATCTTCTCCAGCATCAGCTTTATGCCTGCGGAAGCAGTCTCCCTGTCGCCGGCAAAAACAGCCTCATTTACCAGATATATAGCTTCACAGAACTCCTCCAGGTATTTAACGCATATAAAGCCCTCTCCCTTTACGCGCTCAATGGCGCCTCCGGTGTTGATGGCGCCCTCCTGGCACTGTGTGAGCAGATCCACCGCCGTCTGCCCCTCACCGGCCGAAATGAGCAGTTCCAGCTTTCCGGAAACGCTCTTCATAACCGTTGCAAAATCCAGCGCCTGCTCCCTTTCCCTGTTAGCCATGCCTCTTTCGACCTCCTTAAGGTCATCTTTATTATAAGAATACTTGTACGGTATCTTTCCAAGTTCCTTAAGGACTATATCCTCCTGCAAGCCGTAGGCCGGATAGTCGTGCGTCCCCCCGCCCTTGACTATGCGCATATAATCCCCGTATTCAACCCTGAGCACCGCGTCATACATAGCCGGTGCCTTCAGTGTTGTTGTTTCAAAAGGTATATCTATGGCAGTCTTAAACCAGTCCAGTTTGTATTTGTGGTTCTCGTACATGACCCAGTAAGGCATGAGCACCACCTCACTGCAGCCCTCCGGCCCGTACATGGAAGCATACGAATCCGCTATCCTGTAAAGCTGGAGCTTTATATCCCCTTTGCGGTCCACCCTTTTACCGGTCAGCCTCTCTATCTCCCTTATGAGCTCCTCCATTTCCTTTTTGGAAGGCGGGACCTCGCAATCCAGAAGATTACCGGTGGAGAATATGGCTCCCACCAGCTTCCTGCGTTCCTCCTCCTTAACGGGATCCGGGCATACGTAATCTATGGGAAATATATCTATGCCCACCACATAAGGGCAGCCATGGTATTTCCTCAATACTTCGGGAGTAAAATCGATCCTGTCCCCTCTCACCACACGCATCAGGAGGTTCCAGAATTCCCTCTCCCCGTCAAAGGTGGCCACTATATAACCTTCCGGGAGCTCTTTCGGCGCGATCTCCGCGAATTTCATATAATCATCCCGGAGCATGCAGATATCCAGATCATCATCCCAGGGGATGTAGCCTCCGTGCCTCACAGCCCCCAGCAGCGTGCCGCAGTCGGCGAACCAGCGTATGCCGTGTTTTCTGCATACCCTGTCCACCTCTTCCAGCACTTCAAGCTGGGCCGCCCAGAAGCATTTCATCATAGAGCTTACGTAGAAGCCCTCTCTTACCTCGTCTTCAAAATATTCCCTGGGAAATTCCATATCCGGTCATACTCCTCCAGATAAGATTTTATAGCAAACCAGTCAAAAAAGCAACCCGCACAGCCTCCTGCGCGGGTTACGAAAATGCCTGTATCCTTTCTGTACAAACGGAGCAGTTATCAGAAGGCCTCCACCTTATAAGGCAGCCCCAGCTTGTCCTCCATGGGAAGGATCGCGCCGTGCCTGACCCTGTATACCGCTCCGCCTGTAAGTCTTATACCCACCTTTCCGTCAGCAAGGGCTTTCCTGACATCCACAACAAACTCCTCAAACTGCTCCTTCTTCATGGGCAGCAGGTAATCATGGGCCCTGTGCTCGGTGGAAAGCACCGCGAAATTGTTCCGGTTAAAGCGCACGCCGTACAGCGTCAGTATCTCTCCGTGGGTCTCTCCGGAAAGCGATTCGATGCAGTCAAAAGCCATATACATGGTGCTCACCTCCTTCTCATCACAGAATATCACGGATGTTTCTTTTTTTTTTCGAAAAACTCGTCAATATTTGCCAGCCACTCCTCGTGGGGCATGGATTTCAGCAGATATTTCTCCGGATGCAGGGGCACAGCTGTCATCACGCTCTGCCTGTCGTTCTTTCCGGTAAGGAACATGACCGGTATGCTGCTGGTGGCCGATTCGCTCCTCAGTGCCTCAAGTACCTTTGCACCGTTCAGCACGGGCATCTCATAATCCAGCAGGATCAGATCCACATCAGTCTTGCTGAGGAGCGTTATGGCGTTCATGCCGGAGTTTGCGACATATACATGATATTTAGCAGAAAGCAGGCCCCTGAGCATAGTGAGCATGGTGGTATCGTCATCCACTATCAGTATCTTCTTTTTTTCCTCAGCCTGCGTCCCTTTCATGACGGTCATATCCATCTCGGCAGCCAGATCCTTAACGTTCAGCGGACGCAGAAAGCTCTTGGTGATAAGGTTCTCCGGTATCACCTCCCGTATCTTCTCCTGCTCCTCACTGGTGCCTATCGGGAAGAAGTACAGTTCCTTTTCACACAGCTCATCTTTTATATAGGTAAGGGTCTTGTTGATGGCCACGGGTACGCTGTCGAGGTAAAGCACCCATATACGCGGCGCATCCGTGACATGGCTTATCTCTGTCACTTCGGGAGCCACGGTGATAACCGTATAGCCCTCTCTTTTGAGGCCTCCGGCGATGCCGTTTACCATGAATCCTTTTGTATCGCCTATAAGCAAAACCTTTTTATCCATCCGCCTCACCCTTCAAAATTTCCAGTGCCGCATTACAGTCCAGATCCTTTATGCGCTGCTTAAGCTCATTATACCTTTTCTTTTCGTTTTTGGGAATAGAAAATGCTTTCAACATATCCAACACATCCTCTGCGCCGTCAAGATCGAAAGCCTCAAGGAATTCCCTTATGGCGGCATAAGCTTCATGCAGCTTGTCTTCTTCTATCTCGGGCGCCTCCTCATCTTCCTCCTCTTCAAGAAAAGCAAGTCTGTCAGCATATGAAGAATAAAGGGCGAGGAGCTCAGGCGTATCCCTCTCTATCACCGCAAGGTCTCCTTCATCTCCCGCTTTCTCAAGACGGGCTGCCATGGCCGACAGCTCCCCGGCTCCCACCAGGGCCGCGCCGCTCTTAAGGGCGTGAACCTTGATGGTATAATCTTTTATATTTCCGTCTTTAAGGAACTGCCTGATCTCCTCCGGCGAATTCATGGCGGAACGGCGGAAGTCCCTCAGCGTATCTATCAGTATCTCATCATTCATACAGCGGGCGATGGCTTCTTCATAATCAATGCCCTCCGTATCCTTAAGCCTGGCCACAACCGGATCCTCCGCCGCCTCTTCTCCGGCCTCCTCCCTTTCGGGCACGATGCCCGTGAGCATGACCTTATCCTCAGGCAGATACTTTATGAGCATGCCCTCCAGCTTTCCCGGATCCACGGGTTTGGACAGATAATCACTGAAGCCTTCGGATAAAAACATCTCCCTGGCCCCCGAGACCACATTTGCCGTAAGAGCCACCACGGGCACGTCCGGGTTCTTTCTCTCGGACAGAAGCTCCATCAGATGCAGCGCCTCTATGCCGTCCATTAAAGGCATGCGCTGGTCCAGGAAGATCGCATCGTAATAGTATCGCACTACCATGTCCAGCATCTCACGGCCCGATGCTGCCGTATCCACCTGTATCTCCGTTTCCTTCAGCAGCCCCTTTATGACCGTAAGGTTCGTCCTGGTATCATCCACCACCAGTATGCGCGCATCAGGAGCCCGGAATTTCTCCCTGTAGCGTTCCTCCCGGCTCAGCATGGTCTCGTAATCCTTGGCGAAATCACCTATGGGAATGTTGGTGACCACATCCTGTTCCACCACGAACCAGAAAGTGGAGCCCCTTCCGTATTCGCTGACAACCTGAAGCTTTGAACCCATGAGTTCAAGGAGATTGGCAGTGATGCTCATTCCCAGGCCGGTGCCTTCGATGGTCCTGTTCCTCTCCTCCTCTATCCTTTCAAAGGGCTTTATGAGCTTGGGGATATCCTCCTGCTTTATACCGATGCCGGTATCGGTAACCCTTACCTCCATGGCGATCTTCTCTTCCGAGATAGACTCAAAGCTGACCTTCAGCCTCACCTTGCCTTCCTGGGTATACTTTACGGCATTGGTCAGCAGGTTCAGCGCACACTGCTTAATGCGCATATCGTCGCCGAAAAGCTTCCTCGGAATATCCGGATCCGCATCTATCTTAAAATCAAGCTGCTTCTCCCTGGCCTTCGGATATATGATGCTCATAAGATCGTTGAGTACCGTGCTCAGCTCGTATTCCTCCGGGATGATCTCCAGCTTTCCCGATTCTATCCTGGAAAAATCCAGTATATCGTTCACTATGCCCAGCAGCGACCTTCCGGCGTTCCGGATATCACGGGCATAATGCAGGGTGCTCTGTTCGTTGGTCTCCCGGATTATCATCTCATCCATGCCTATGACGGCATTGATGGGAGTTCTTATCTCATGTGACATATGGGACATGAAGTTGGTCTTGGCCTCGGAAGCGGCCTTTGCCACCCTCAGATCCTCCTCCAGCTTCTGCTCTTCCTCGATCCTTTTGATGTAGCGGTTTACCTCCGCCACCATGTCCGACATTGCATGGTACAGGGTCTCCAGTTCATCCCCGGTCTTTAAGTCCATTCCCTCGATGAACTTCTGCGCCTCAAGCCTCGCGTCTCCCCCCTGGCCCGCAAAGACCTGCATGCCCTTGGTCATGCTCCTCAGGGGATTGATGATCTTGTTATGCACCAGGAAATTCACTGCCACCACAATGGGAACGCTCTCCGCGAAAACGCAGAGGAAGATCTTAGCGAGAAAGATGACCTGGTGTCCTGTCTCAAGCTGAAGGGTAGGCAGCAGCTGGTTAACAAAGCCGGCCACCCCCAAGCCTATGAGCATAGCCTCGATTATCATATATCTGCCTATGCGCTGTCCGAGGACGGAAGGTCCTCTTTCCGTAAAGCCCATCCCCTGGGGTTTGGGTCTGAATTCATGACGGAAAAGCCCCGGCGGGAAGAGCCGCACCAGGCCTATGGGAGCGTACCTGAAAAGGCAGTAAAGGAAAAAATAACTGAAAGCCCTCTCCGCGCCGGCCACCAGGAGAGCCCGGGGAAGAAGACGGAAATGCCAGCTTTCAAGAGTAAGATCCGCCGCCAGCTCCCATATGATAAAGAGCGTAAGTCCTTCTGCCAGCGCAGATAAAAGGATCAGGACAAGAGTCTTCCTGAAGCTCTTATAAATCCCTTTCAGCATGAACGCATTTGTCATAAAGAGGGCTATGAGATGATAGCTCAGAACATACAGCCTGTCAAAATAGCTGAGCATGCCCATTATCTCCACCAGCAGGAAGCATATGGCTCCTATGGGGAAACCGTATAAAGAGGAAACAAACATGAGCGGAAGAGTAAAGAAGAAAAGATAGCTGATGAAAACAGGCACCGGCGCAGCCTCATACAGCCCCCTGTTGAGCAGCGCCATAAAGATACCGCATACAAGAGTGCAGACCAGCATGACCTGTGCCATGACTATGAGACTGGAGCCTCCCGGCCCCTTCCTCATACCGTTGTGCGGCGGTCTTCCGTCAGGAAGCCTTCTGCCTCCGTGTCCCGGGCCGGCCACGCTCATCGGCCTTCCTTCAGGACCGCCTCCCCTGATACGTCCGGGTCCTGCCATAGGCTACTCCATGCTCCGGCTCAGATCAGCCGAATCATAATGTATCTCCACATCCTTCTTATCGTACATGCGGTAGAAATCCGCCATTATACGGTTGATGACCTGTCTTGTCTGGTCCTCGTCCAGGTTCATGAGCAGCACGACTCTCTGGACGTTGCTGTACTTGGTGGTGGCGTCCACATTCCTGATGGAATCGGATATGGCCTTTTCCAGCATGGCCATGATGGTATCCCTCTCATCAAGAGTGATGCCCGTTCCCCCGATCTCCTTCATTGTAAAGAGTATGATATGTACCTGCTGTCCGTTCCGTTCAGCAAGACTCGAAACGAAATCGTATATCTTTCCGAACTCCGGATAGGCAACGCTGTAGCCGCCCTTGTACTTGCCCCTGTTCTTAAGCACCTCCACCAGCTGCTTAAGGTCTACGGAATCGGCAGAGGAAAGATCCGCATCCACCTCATCCAGCCTGTGGCAGAAATAACTCCCCATACCGCTCTGCTTTGCCACGTAAAGCGCCTTGTTGGCATTTTCATAGAGCACCATGACCTTATCCTTTTCCGTAGCCACCTGTGTGATGCCGACGCAGACCGACAGCCTTGAATAAGTCTTATCCCCGGCCGCCAGTTCCTTTATCCCGTCTATCAGACCCTTAGCAATGCCTTCGGCATCCTCGGGGCTGTGTATATCCGGCATATAGATCATGAACTCATCAGCTCCGAACCTGCTGACAAAACTGTTTCCGGGCAGAAGCTTTATCCTCGCCGCTACAGCCTTAAGGTACATGTCGCCGACAATGAAGCCCTCGGTCTCGTTCAGCTTCCTGAAGCCGTCCAGGTCCACTATAAAGAGGGCCCCGGTACCGTACCTGCTTATCTCTTCCTGGATAACGCTCTTGCCGTGTCCCCTGCTGATGGTTCCGGTAAGCTCATCCAGCTGAAGCTCCTCCACTGCCACCTCTTCCGCCTTGTCTATGACCTTGGAGAGTATCTGTCCCATCTGTTTTACTTCACGGCTCTCTTCAATGGCCACCCTGGGAACCCTGCCCTCTTCCACCAGCTTTATCATGACTTCGCAGGCTTTGGGGTCGAACTGGGCGCCCTTGCCGTTCTTGAGCTCCATGAGCACCCTGTCGGGGGGCAGATGCTTTCTGTAGATCCTGTTGGAGGTCATTGCGTCATAGGCATCCGCCACGGCAATGATCCTGGCTATCTCGGGGATATCCTCACCCTTCAGCCCGTCCGGGTAACCCTTTCCGTCATAACGCTCATGATGGTACTTGGCTCCCACATCCAGCTCGCCTATCATGGTGATATCCTTCAGTATCTCGCCGCCGATGGTGGTATGATCCTTCATCAGCTGGTATTCCTCATCGCTGAGCCTTCCGGGCTTGTTGAGCACGCTGTCGGGGACGCCTATCTTTCCTATATCGTGAAGGAGTCCTATGAAACGGACATCCTCACAGCCCGCCGCGTCATATCCCAGCTCAGAAGCGATGGCCACCGCATACTCCGCAACACGGCGGCTGTGGCCACGGGTATATTCATCCTTTGCATCTATGGTGTTGGCGATGGTCATGATGGTCTGCATGGTCATCTTCTTCATGAGCTCGTTCTTTCTGGAAAGCTCGGAAGAATATTCGTTGAGCTGGCCGTTTATGGCCTCAAGCTCCTCAGCCTGCTGATAGAGCTCTTCTTTCTGGGCGGTGATGGCGTTGGTATACTCCTCATTCACCCGGTATATGGTATCGTATATCCGGGCCCCCATATAGGCTCCCAGGAAGCAGAGGAATACTGCTGCCAGCTGAATCTCATGCTCCTTGACCTTTCCGAGCATGTGAAGCTCCGGAAGCTTCCACCAGACTATGATAGCGCCGATATTTAGCAGAAAGCAGAAGATCCCCGTTCCCAGCACCAGCTTGGGATCGTGATAGAGCACGAGCAGAGGCACCATGGGGAGTACGTAGACATAAACATGCATAGTCTGTCCGGTGATCAGGACGAAGCTGTACATGATCAGATATCCGATGGTGAAGTAATAACGTATCTTGGGATTGTCGGGCCATTTGAAATAAAAAGTACAGACAGCCGCCGCGGGTATCACGGTGATAGCCAGGAACACGAAAACGTACTCCATGCTGAGGTTTCCCTTGGTGACCTCCGCCACATATGCGGCAAAGAGCACCAGGACTATAAATATCCAGCCGAATATAAGACAGCTGTTGATCCTTTTTATCTGTGATGTCATAGGCTCACTGCATCTCCTTCTTCAGCTCATCCTTTGCCCTTTCAAGCTGATTGTCCGTTCCGTCCGCGGTATTGGCATCCGGATCGAATTCCAGCTCTATATCGGGCTCGATGCCTATCTTATGGATATTGTGTCCGTTAGGTGTAAAATAGCTGCTGGTGGTCATCTTTATGGCAGATCCGTCCTCAAGCTGGTACAGATTCTGCACTATGCCCTTTCCGAAGGTCGTGGTGCCGATGAACTTCCCTTTCTTGTGATCCTTTATGGCGCCGGAGAGTATCTCCGCCGAAGATGCGGTGTTCTTGTTCACCAGCACCATCATAGGCACCTCCAGCTCATGAGCCCCGTCGCAGTCATACTCAATCCTCTGTCCGTACTTATCCTCGGTATAGACCACCAGTCCGGCAGGGAGCAGCATCCTCGCTATATCAACCGCTGCATAAACGGAGCCTCCGGGATTGCTGCGCAGATCCAGCACCATGCCCTTCATGTTGTTATCCCTTGCCTCCTGCAGCGCCTCCGAGAACTGCGGGGCGGTAACATCGTCAAATTCGGAGATCGCGATGTATGCGATACCGTCACCCAGATCCTCATAATACACGGTGGGAGTCTCCACCTTGCGTCTTTCAACATCCAGCTCCAGGACCTTCCTGTCCGCTCCTTCGCCCCTTACGATCTCGAGATGTGCGTAAGTGCCCTGCGCGCCCTTGATAAGCTTTACCGCGTCGCTGAGATCATAGTCGTATATATCCACACCATCAACGGTGACTATAAGATCATCCTCCTGCATCCCCATCTCTTCAGCGGGAGTATTCTTTATTACGCCCGTGACCCTGGGAACAAAGTACTTCTCATCCTTTGTGAGATATACTCCTATACCGTAGTATATCCCGCCGAAATCCTGCTGTGCCTCGATCCATTCCTCCGGATCGTAATATCTGGCATAGGGATCCCCCAAGGAATCCATCATGCCGCTGTAGATGCCCTTCTCCAGGGTCTCGTTGTCAACGCCTTCAATATAGTGCTTGTTGATCATCTCCTCGATGGTGTCGATCTTTTTGAGCACATCGGCATTATCGAGCACGTAGCCGTCTTCCACCACAGCAGGCTTGTCTTCCTCCGTGGTTTCTCCCGTTCCTTGCTCTTCCTTATCGCCTTCGGCCACTACGGTGCTCTTTCCTTCACTGCTTTCTCCCGTCTTTTCGGAGGCGGAGGCGGTGCTTTCGGAAGCCAGCCCCCTGGCGATCCTCTCGGTCCGGGGATCCGTATTCCCCGCGCCGCTGATCACCCTCACGATAAAGACAACCGCAGTTATGAAAAGCGCTATGATAAGCCCGGTAACCAGTCCGAGCCAGAAAGAATTTCCGCCTTTTTTCTCTCTCATCATTTTCGTACCTCCGTCTAACTGATGTACGGCATGGGATCCACATACTCTCCGTTCAGCCTCACTCCGAAGTGGAGATGGTTGCCGGTGGATCTTCCCGTGGTGCCCACTGCCGCGATCTTCTCGCCTGCGCTCACTGTCTGCCCCGTCTTCACGTACAGGGCCGAAGCGTGCATATAAACCGTTATGAGATTGTCACCGTGATCTATCATCACGTAATTGCCCATGCTGGCATTGTAGGCCGCAGCCACCACCTTGCCGTCGTAAGCCGCCAGTATGGGGGAGCCTCCCGGCGCCGCGAGATCCACGCCGCTGTGAAGCTTTTTCGTGTTAAGTGTAGGATGTATCCTGTAGCCGAAGGGTGAGGATATCCTCGTATACTTCGGTGCCGGCCAGACGAATCGTCCGCCGTTATAGTGTATCTTCTCCGCCTCAGCCAGGGACGCCTTGTCGGCAGCTATCTGTGCCTCCACCGCCGCTATCACCTGGTTCTGGGCTTTCAGCTCCTCGTCATAGGCTGCTATGGCAGCTTCCTGATCCTCGATGTCAGCCTCGTACTGTTCGATCTGCTGCTTCTTCTCGGCTATGAGCAGGTTCAGATCCTCCTGCTGCTGTTCTGCCTGGGCTTTTGCCTCCTGAAGCACCTCTTCCTCAGCCTCCAGCACCTCACCGGTCACCCTGACGTCCTCGGCAAGAAGGGTGTACTCCACCAGCTTGTTCCTGTCATACTCGGAGATCAGCTCGATATATTCCGCCTTGTTGAGCATCTCCGAAAAGGACCCTGCCGAAAGGAGCATCTCCAGATAGAAGCTGTCACCGGTCTCATACATGAAACAGATGCGCTCCTTCATGGCCTCGTACTGCCTCAGGGTCTCCGCCTCGGCCTCCGCCAGCTCTACGCGGGTCTCCTCTATCTCCTGCTCCTTGATCTCAATCTTTTGCATCAGGGCATCGATATCGCTCTGGATGCTGCTGACCTCGCTGTCCAGCTCGGTCACGTAATCGCTCATTTCCTTCTTTTTGCCCTCAAGGGCATTGATCACATTCTGTACATTACGCTTCCCCTGCTGCAGCTCCTTCTTCTCCTGCTCCAGCCCGGAAAGCTCTCCCTCCTTCTGGCTTATCCTTTCCTTAAGATCATCAGTGTTTGTGCTTTTATCGGCCCTGCTCCTTAACGGAGGGATAAATAAAATCAGGGATAAACATAAAATCAAGCTATATTTTAATATTGATTTTCTTTTCAACCCATCAAACCCTTAAGTGTCTGCGCACTGTTACCACACTTCCCAGGAAGCCTATGCCCACGCCCACTGCCATGGACACCGGGAAGAGCGTATTGAAGATCTGGTCTATAGGCAGGAACTTCAGCACACTGGTCAGTATATGGAAACGCTCGTTCACATACAGTATCACCTTATCATAGAGGAACCAGATGAGCCCGAGAGGAATCAGCGCTCCCACTGCTCCGATGAGTATACCCTCTATGACGAAAGGAGACCGCACGAAGAAATCCGTGGCTCCTATGTACTTCATTATGGCTATCTCTTCCTTCCTTACGGATATGCCTATCATGACCGTATTGGATATAAGGAAGATAGACACCGCCAGCAGTATGACTATGATACCCACCGAGACATAAGCTATGAGTGAGTTCATTCCGCTGAGCATGTTGGCAGTCAGCTCGGAACGGTTGATCCTCCTTATGCCCCTCATCTGACTGAGGTAGTTGACCAGCTCCGTCTGCCTTGAGACATCCTTAAGATATATCTGGTAGTTCATGGAATGCTCCAGGGGATTTTCCGTGAAACCGTCGGCATACTCTCCCAGGTATTCCTGCTTGAAGCTCTCCCAGGCTTCATCCGCCGAGACGTACACTCCTCTTGATACTGCCGAGTGGTTGCTTATGTCGCTGCAGATGTTCTGTATCTCCTCTTCCGTCAGGTCCTTGTCGAAAAAGACCGTGACGGATACTCCCTCCTCCGCACTCTTCACCATGTGCTGCACGTTCATGACCACACAGTAGCCGGCGCCGAAAAGGAACAGACATGCTCCTATGGTCGCTATTGATGCAAGGGTGAACCACTTGTTCTTGAAAGTGCTCTTTATCCCCTGTTTGATGACATAAAAAAGTGTACTAATCTTCATCGCCGTATCCGCCCGTTTCCTCGTCGCTCACCACCACGCCCTTCTTGATGGTGATGACTCTCTTCTGCATCTCATTGACTATCTTGTCATTGTGGGTGACCACCACCACCGTGGTGCCGTCCTTGTTGATCTTCTCGAGAAGCTTCATTATCTCTATGGTGTTCCTGGGATCCAGGTTACCCGTGGGCTCGTCTGCCAGCAGGATGGGGGGCTTGTTCACAAGCGCCCTGGCCAGCGCTACCCTCTGCTGCTCTCCGCCGGAAAGCTCGTTGGGCCTTGCCTTGTACTTTCCCGCCAGGCCCACGGTAGCAAGTATATCCGGCACGTTCCGCTTCATCTCCCTTGAGGGCACCTGGATTATACGCTGCGCGAAAGCAACGTTCTCATATACATTCCTGTCCTTTAAGAGCTTGAAATCCTGGAACACTATGCCCATGCTGCGGCGGAGCTTGGGAATGCGGCCGCGCCTGAGCTTTTCCACCTGGAAACCGTTGACCCAGATGGAACCCGTGGTGGGCTTAAGCTCCCTCAGAAGAAGCCTTATAAGCGTGGACTTTCCCGAACCGGAGTCACCCACGATAAATACGAACTCTCCCTTTTTAATGGTTATATTAACGTCATTAAGGGCGGGCACGCCCTTTACATAGGACTTGCTCACCCCTTCAAGGGAGATTATGACATCATCCGCGTGCTTCCCTTTCCTGCGCTTTCTGCGGAAGCCCTCTTTCTTTACGGCTTCCCGTCTTGTACGGCGTTCGGAAGCCTCGGCTCCCCGAAGCTCCCTGTCTTCACGCAGGGCCTCATCGCTGCTTATCACGATATCCCCGATGCCTCCCATGGGCACCGTATCGTTTATCCTGTCCTCAAAATTCTTGACGGCTATCTCGTCATCATAATCTTCCGTGAACTCTTCCTCCGGAAGATCATATCCGTCTTCAGTCTCCGCAGGCCTCCGGGACTCTGCCTCATGCTCTTCCGTCTCTTCCATCCTGAGGATATGCTCTTCTCTTTCAGGATCCCCCGCCACCTTTTTGTTCAGGTCATCGATGGCCGCCCTCAGTTCTTCGGAATCCTCCAATTCTCTCTTTGCCAAAACCGGTCTTCCTTTCAATAATGCTGTTCTTCCATATACTTCATGTATTCCACTACCATCAGGGCGATCTTGAAGGTTATGGCGTCCTCAAATACCCTGAGATCCAGGTTAGTGCTCTTCTGGAGCTTATCCAGACGGTATACCAGGGTATTCCTGTGTATGAAGAGCTGTCTCGATGTTTCCGACACGTTAAGACTGTTCTCAAAGAATTTCTGTATGGTAGTAAGAGTCTCCTCGTCGAATTCCTCGGGATTCCTCCCGTCGAATATCTCCTGTATGAACATCCTGCAGAGGGGGAGGGGAAGCTGGTAGATAAGCCTTCCTATACCCAGCTCGTTGTAAGGGATTATGTCCTTCTCCGAGAAGAAGATCTTCCCCACATCCAGAGCCATCTTGGCCTCCTTGTAGGAACGGCTCACTTCCTTTATCTCACCCACAACGGTACCGTAGGCCACCTTGCAGCCCTTGACGCCTTCCTTCGTAAGATGCGCAACTATGGCAGCGGCACACTTGTCGATCTCCTTAGCGCCCCCGTCATCCGACAGTTCCTTTACGATGACCACGCTGCTCTCATCCACAGCGGTGACTATCTCCCTGCTGCCGGAAAGTCCCAGACACTCCCGTACCATCTCAATAGTCCCGGGATCCTTCCTGTCTCCGGCCTCCACAATGAGCACGACCCGCTTAAGGTCTGTCTTAAGGTGCAGCTTCTTAGCCCTGCTGTAGATGTCTACCAGAAGCAGGTTATCCAGAAGCAGGTTCTTTATGAAATTGTCCTTGTCGAAACGCTCCTTGTAGGCCTGAAGAAGGCCGGTCAGCTGAAAGGCTGCCATCTTTCCCACAAGGTAATTGTTCTCGCTGCTTCCCGTCACCGCCAGCACATATTCCAGAGACTGCTCGTCAAAGACCTTGAAGAACTGGCAGCCGGCAAGCTCCTGGCTGTCAGCCGGTGAACGGACGAAATCCGCCACAACGTCTTCAAAGTTCTTCTTATCCCGCATGGTGCTGACCACCGTCCTGCCGTCGGTATCGGTCACGCAGAACTCGGCATGTGTGATGGATCCGAGTCCGTCTAAAGTGTTCTGTAGTATCTGATTGGAAATCATTTCCTAACCTCCGTATTATGTAACCCCTGAACCCCAAAAAATCTTTTCTGATTTTAATATATTTACACAAAAAAATCCATAGTTTTTATTACTTTTTTTATAAACTTTTGACAAGCAGTTTATCCGGAGCCGGTTGACAAATCATGATGAAAATAGCATAATATACTCACCTGAAGCCGAAAGGAGGATGAGGCAGTATGAGTATCGGCGGGATAAATACGAGTATGGCGGCTACCGCTGTCAAGTATGCCCAGGGCAGCACCATGGATCAGGTGAGTACGAAGATGCTTGGTAAGGCACTGGACCAGCAGACTATGGAAGGCAACGGCGTTCTTAAGATGATGGATGCTGCTGCAATGGAGCGTTCCGTGAACGAGTCCGTGGGCGGCAATTTCGACATGCGCGTATAAAAAGAAGGTATCATCCTTAAAAAGAGCCTGTCCGTAAGGGCAGGCTTTTTTGTATCCTCCGCTCTGTAGCCTATGCCTTATCCTTCAGAAACTGAAGCACCAGCAAAAGCACTATGCAAGCAACGCTTATGGCCGAACCGATGATCATCGGAACGTTCACGACGCGGCCATGCTCGCTCTTCGCATTGGTAAGCACCCCCTCCAGCCTGTCAAGCTTTCCTTCCCTCTTTGCGATATAGATCACCATTCCCAGAGCCAGCGCCGTTCCGAAGAGCGCGATGACCAGCATGAGGGCCAGAGCCTGGGAAAGCAGATCAGTTGTCAGCAGCTGCTCAGCTTCCTCCACTTCTTCCGCTTCCATACCGCTTAAGACAAGCGAGAGCACGCCTTCGCTGTTCACCGTTATATGGGCTATAATGGAAGCCAGAACCGAGCCCGTGGTCTCCCGGAGAAGCGCAAAGAGGATACCCAGCGCTGTCGCGTAGACCATCTGGTTCAGGTTCATGTGGAAAAGGCCGAAGAGCAGCGCCGATATAAGGACAGCCTGAAGCGCGGAACCGTCCTTCCGAAGCCCCCTGTATATGATGCCCCTGAAGGCAAGCTCCTCAAATATGGGGCCCGCTACGGCCGCAAAGGCCACGAACATCCACGAAGGCACATCCGAAAGCTGGACAAAGATCTCACCTGCCCTGTTTTCCGTAAAGAACAGCGTGGACATGTTCAGACATGATGTGAGCGGGAAAAGCAGCACCGTCGCTATGATGATGAAAGGAATGGTCCCCGGCTTTATCCCTTTGAGCGCAAATACTTCCACCGGCCCCTCATGCGCAAAGGCAAAGACCAGCAGACAGGGCACTATGATCATCAGCTCGCTCAGGACCATGCTCCCCATTGTATCGATCTTATCTCCGTAAGGCGTAAGTATCAGCACAGCCTCCACCGCCACATAGATGAGACCTATGAGCATAAAAAGAACCCCGGATTTTTTACTGTTCATCCTGCACCTTCCTGATCTTCCCGTCTTCTATGATTATCTTTCTTTCCCTGTACAGATGTCCCGCGGCGCGTTTGAACTCGTTCTTGCTCATGCCGCATTCCCTGCGTATCACTTCGGGATCCGCCTTCTCGGTAAAGGGCAGCACCCCGCCGTAATCATCCAGCAGTTCCAGTATCTTCTCCATATCGGGATACATCTGGAGATGGGCTTTTTCCCTCACGCTTAAGTTAAGCCTGCCGTCATCCCTGACCTTTGTCACCCTCGCCCTGATGCGGTCGCAGATGTCTATACCCTCTGCCGGTTCCTGCGCCGGTATCAGCGCGGAATAAAGGCCGTCCACCGCCACAAAGAGTCCGAAACGATCGCTCCTCTCGTAGACTATGCCCTCCACATCGTCTCCTGCTTTGTAGGGTGAGTCGCAGGAAAGATTCTCGTACACGTTCATGTCGGCGCAGGGTCTTCCGCTCTTGTCAGTGATAAGACGCACCAGCACCTCGTCCCCTTCCTTTACCCTCTTTGTCTGTCTTCCGAAGGGAAGGAACAGGTCCTTGCTGCCGCCCTGCGCCAGAAAAGCTCCCACCTTTGTCACGCTGAGCACCTTCAGCACCGCCGGTCTCTCTTCACTTATCAGCAGTTCTTCATTGTTATCCATATCCCTCCTTAATGAAAAGGGCTTCTACCGCCCGCCGGCAGTAAAAGCCCATTCAACGCCATCAGAAAATATTATTCCGCTTCAACCCCCAGCAGCTTGTCGACAGCGGCCACCAGGCTTCCTATCTCAGGCTTGGTAAGCTGTGCATCGGCGCCCAGCTGCTCACCTTTTCTCCTGAGGTCATCATTTATCATGGACGAGAATATGACCACCGTCAGCTTCTTCAGCCGCTCATCGCTCTTTATGAGCTTTGTGAGCCTGTGTCCGTCCATCTGGGGCATCTCTATATCGGTAATGACGCACTGCACGTTCTTATCCAGAGTACCCTCATTGTTCCACTGCTGTATGAGATCCCAGGCCTGCTGCCCGTTCTCAGTGTGGGTAAGATGCGTATAGCCTGCAGTCTCCAGGGACTGGACTATGAGCCTGTTGAGAAGGGCGGAATCTTCCGCTATAAGAATGGGAACATCGATGCGGCTCCTGCCTGCCAGACGCTCAACCTCCGTCACCTTTAGGCCGATCTCGGGATTGATATCGGTGATTATCTTCTCAAAGTCCAGGATGATTATGATCTTGTCATCCTTTTTGATTATACCCGTGGATACACCGTCCTCCATACTGGCGGCCGTAGCCGAGGGCTTCATGATGTCCGCCCAGGATACCCTGTGTATGCCCTGTACGCTGTCTACATGAAAAGCCAGGTTCATCGAATTGAAATTGGTGATGATAAAAAGACCGCCGGCCTCAGATTCTCCCATCTGAAGGCAGTTCTTCAGGTCTATGGCGGTTATCATGGTGCCTCTGGGCATGAAGATACCCTCTATGCTCGGATGGGCATGGGGAACCGGTGTCACCTCCTGATAGGTGATGATCTCCCTGACCTTGGCCACATTGATGCCGTAGTGCCTGCTTCCTACCTTGAATTCAAGGACCTCTAACTCGTTCGTACCGTTTTCGAGAAGAATATTAGTATCCAAAGCAGTCTCTCCTTAAATCACATTCTCCCTGCAGGAAATACTCCCGCAGATAATCCGCACAACATATATTATAAGCTACCAGGGGCAGAAATTCAACCTTTAATATAATCGAGCATGACCTTCAGGTTCATGGCAGCGTCATGGTAGCCCTGAAGGTAGAGTATCTTAAGCTTCCTTCTGTCCGTCTCTATCCGGTCTATGCTGATGAGTCTCTCAGGTCTCAGCACGAAGACCTTTCCCGCTGCCTCCGCCTTCTCGATAAGCTCCAGAGTCCTGTTGTAGACCACGCTCCTGCGGCTCATAGTCTTTCTCAGATTCGGATATTTATAATACTTCGCAAGCATGAGTGACTTATTCGCCTTTGTCTGGGGCTTTTTCCTGTAATCCCCGGGCCTGGTCAGCACTATGACATTCTTCTTATTCCCGTTCTTTACAGACTGCCTGATGGGTATGGAATCCGCCATGCCTCCGTCCAGATAGAGTCTTCCGTCTATCTCCACATTCCTGGATACCAGGGGCAGCGAAGCCGAAGCCCTCACTGCCTGTATATCCTTCCGCATATCCTTCATGGGCAGGTAAGCCGCCTTACCGGTCTCCATATCCGTTGCCACCGCCCAGGCTTTTCCGGGGAAAGCATCCGCCGTATCATAATCATAGAGATCCAGCTCGTTGGGTATGGTGTCGTAACACATCTCCACGCCGAAAAGATCCCCTGTCTTCAGCAGGCTCTTCATGCCGAAGTATCTCTCATCATCGATATAGTTCATGGTGATCCTCTGGGCGCGGCCCGGCTGCTTTGAGATATAGCTGGCCAGCTGGCAGGCTCCGGCGGATACGCCGTAATTATCCTCAAAATAGATATCGTTGTCCATAAAGCAGTCCAGCACGCCGGCAGTATACATGCCCCGCATGCCGCCGCCTTCCAGTACAAGTCCCGCTTTCAGAAGTTCGCTCATCCTTCCACCTCCGCATATTCCCTGACGGCCTTACCGTCCGCCCTGCTGACGTCTCCCGTGGCAGAACGGTTCTCCGCAGTATTGTTCATGATCAGCATCTGCAGCCTGTTCTCTATGTTGGCAAAGCTTACATCCGGATCGTAATCCAGAGGCAGCAGCTCGATATCCGGGAACATCTCCTTCAGCTTTTTACACACGCCCCTGCCTATGACATGGTTGGGCAGGCAGCCGAAGGGCTGGAGTATCACGAAATTCCTGCAGCCATGCTTTGCATGATGGATTATCTCCGCGGGGATCAGTATTCCCTCGCCGGTATCAAAGGTATGGTGTATTATGGGATCGGAATCCACCGAAAGCTGGTCCATGAGCACTGCAGGATCATGCAGCGGCTCCTTCCTTGCGGCACGGTCAGTGACCCTGTGCGCAAAGCCGAAGAAGTCGTTTGCCACCTTGGACCAGAAGCGTGTCGCCTTATCCCTGTGGCATTTGAACTCCTTGATCTGTTTGCCCTGGCAGAAATAGGACTTCTGGATCACGTCCGTCATCTTCGCTTCGATTATCTCAAAGCCGTTGTCCTCCAGGTATCTTTCTATCTCCCTGTTGGCTCCCGGATGGAAGTTCAGCAGGTACTCTCCCACTATCAGCACCGTGGGCTTCGGCCTGGAGCGGTCGTATTCCACCTCCGAGAGCACCTTAAGTCCCTTCTTAAAGCCGCTTATTGCCCCGGGAACGCCAAAGCGCTCAAGCCCTGCGGTAAGGCAGTCCATGGCCCTCTCAAAGGCCTCATCCGCGCTGCCCTTCACCTTCTCGTAAGGCCTGATCTTCCGGAGTATCTCCTCCAGTGTGTCGATCATTGGCAGACAGGTCACGATGCGCAGCATGGATATGGCGTTTATCTTAAAGCCCGGGTGCATGTTATGAAGGTCCACATCATCATTGGTCATGATGGGCACCTTTTCATAGCCTGCATCATCCAGGGCCTTTCTCAGTATTGTCGCATAATGGGGCAGCCTGCAGCAGCCCAGGTACTTGGCCATGGCCACACTGACCTGGTCGATATCGTACTTGCCGCTCATAAGCTCCCCGAGGATCTCGCCTATTACTATCTGTGCCGGAAAGCATATATCGTTATGGGTATAGCGCTTCCCAAGCCTTATGGCTTCCTCACGGCCTATCTCAAGGGGCACGGTCTTTATGCTCTGGGAACGGAAGGCCGAGCTCATTATCCTGCAGAAGGCATGGGAGGAATTGGGCACCAGCACGATCTTCTCCCTGCGGTCCTTCTTCGTGAACTTCACGGGATAGGGATCCTTAAGCTCTCCCGCATCCTGTCTGATGTTCAGCTTCCTCTTTCTCCTTACGGTCTCTATAAAGCTCCTTACCCTTATCCTGATGGGTCCCTGTGCATCGCTCTCATCCACCTTGAGTATCAGGGGCGCCTTATTGCTTATCTCCTTCATCATGCGGACGATCTCGTCCGAGAGCACCGCGTCATGGCCGCAGCCGAAGCTCACTATCTGCACGTATTCCAGATGGCTGTTCTTCGCCGCGATAATGCTGCTTCCCAGCATCCTGGCATGGAAATTGTTGACTATGTCTATCCTGGAGTTCCTAAGCTCCACTTCCCTGATGTCGGGAAGGGAATCCGCCGTGAGCACAGGCACGCCCATGCCCGTAAGAAGTTCCGGCAGCTCGTGGTTCACCAGGGGATCGTTATGGTAGGGACGTCCGGCCAGCACCACCGCGAAAGAATCCTCTTCCGTGACCTGCTTAATGACCTCGGCTCCCAGCCTCTTCAGCTCACTGTCATAGGCATCCTGGGCTGCAGCCGCCTGCCTTACGGCCTTCAGGCATATCTGCCTGTCCGTACCGTACTGCTCTTCCATGTAATCGCAGAGCTGCTTTTCCCTGTCCTCATCCGTATACCAGTAGAAATAGGGTGAATCAAAGGGAACGCCCCCCGTCTTTTCCGGATTGTCCGAATTCTTTATGACTATGGGATAGCCCTTGACCAATGCGCAGCGAGAGAAGCTGGTCTCTTCTTTATTTTCCGAAGGCATGACCACTATCTCCGGCATGAAGATACGGTCCGCCTTAAGCTTTATCAGCTCCCTTATATGACCGTGCACGAGCTTTGCCGGGAAGCATTCCGTATCCGAAGGCACTGCATGGATACCGTTCTCATATATTGCCCTGGTACTGACGGGGGAGAGCACCACGCCGTATCCCAGGGACTTCCAGAAGGTCTTCCAGAAAGGCAGCTCCTCCCAGAAATTCAGCACCCTGGGGATACCTATAGTGATCCCCCTGTCATCCTGGAGCTTCTCGTAAGGATAGTCTGCGTTCTGGAGCCTTGCGCGCTCGGCATAGATATTCGCCGGCTTTCCCTTCCTGTCGTTCAGTTCCTTTATCTTCTTCTGTATCTCCTTATCCAGGGGATCGCCCAGCACCTCGCCCTTTTCACAGCGGTTGTTGCTGACCCACTGGCCGCCTGTTGAGAAGCGGAGTATGGTACGCCTGCAGTGGTTCGTGCAGTAAGGGCAGGGAGAATTGGCCTCCTGGGTGTAGCTGAATTCCATAAGCTCCCTGCGGTTTAAGAAGCTGGGCTTAAAGCCGGGCTCGTTATAAGCCTCCTGTGCGGTCATGGCGCTTCCTATGGCTCCCATGAGGCCCGCATAGGGTGAGCGTATCACCTCTCTGCCAACGTACTGCTCCATAGCCCGGAGCACAGCATCATTCTTGAAGGTTCCGCCCTGCACCACTATCCTCTCACCGAGGGAGTCGATGTTGGGAACCCTTATGACCTTGGTGAAAACATTCTCGATTATGGATCTGCATAAGCCCGCCATTATGTCGTCGGGCCTGCTGCCGTTCCTCTGCTCCGTGATGATGGAGCTGTTCATGAACACCGTGCAGCGGCTCCCCAGCTTTGCCGGAGCCTCTGAGCCGAAGGCGGCATCCGCGATATCCTTTGTCTCTATGTGAAGTGAATGTGCGAAATTCTCCAGGAAGGAGCCGCAGCCCGAGGAACAGGCCTCATTCACCACGATATTGGTGATGATGCCGTTCTCCAGCCATATTGCCTTCATATCCTGTCCGCCTATATCCAGGATGAAGCTGGGATCCTTTACATATCTGGATGCTGCCATGGCATGCGCCACAGTCTCCACCAGATGTGCCTCGGTCCTGAAGGCCTTCTCAAACAATATCTCTCCGTAGCCGGTGGAGGCAGCCGCCAGTATGTTGAGCTCCGCTCCCGCCGATTCATATTTATCATAGAGGGCCAGCAGCGCTTCCCTTGCCACATCAAGGGGATTACCCTTGTTAGATGCATAGAAGGAATCGATGAGCTCACCGTCCTCCTTCATGAGCACCAGCTTGGTAGTAGTGGAACCTGAGTCTATCCCCAGGAAGGCGCTGACCTTCTCTCCCTTCTTAGGCTCATAATGGGGATCCTCAGTATGGGCGTGGCGGCTTCTGAATGCCTCCAGCTCAGCGGAGCTCTCAAAATACTTCTCCCCCTTGCTCGCAGCCTCTTCCTCCGCCGCATTCTCGAATGCGTAGAGCAGCTCCGAAATGCTCCTGGCCCTTGCGTTCGTATGCAGATCCTCGATGGAAAGGGCCGCGCCGTAAGCTACCATTATCTCTGGATGCTCGGGGATGATTATATCCTTCTCCTCAAGCTCCAGCCTTTCGGAAAACACTCTGCCCAGCCTCGGGTGAAATGAAAGAGGACCTCCCTCAAATGCAACGGGCGCCTTGATGTCGAGACCCTGGGAAAGTCCGCCTATGGTCTGTTTTGCTATTGCATGATAGCTTGAAAGAGCTATATCTTCCTTTTTGACACCCTGGTTCAGCAGGGCCTGTATATCGGTCTTTGCGAAGACTCCGCAGCGTCCGGAAATATCATACACGCTGCTGCCGGCCTCCGCCATGGCATTCAGCTCTTCCGCCGAAACGTTGAGCACGCCTGCCACCTCATCTATAAAGGCCCCTGTGCCGCCTGCACAGCTGCCGTTCATCCTCATGTCATAAACCTGGGGTTCACCCAGCTCATCGTCCTTGAAAAAGATTATCTTGGCATCCTGGCCGCCAAGCTCAATGGCTGTGCCTATATGCCTGTATATGCGCTTAAGCGCTAGGGAATTGGCCACCACCTCCTGTGTGAAGGGAACCCCGGTCTTATTTGCAAGGGTACGCGCCCCGGAGCCGGTCATGCAGAGTATGATATCCCCGCAGTCCAGTTCATCCTGCGCCTCCCGGAGGAGCTTTATGACACTCTTCCTCTGATCGGCATAATGCCTGATGTATCTGTGATACTTAAGCTCCCCGTCCCTGACGACGGCGATCTTGGTAGTGGTGGACCCAACGTCCATCCCGACAAGTACAGCTGAATTCTCTTTCATTTCCTTACTCCTACCGGTCCAACAGAACAAATGATTTTAGCATACTTTGTCGGGATTAGTCAAATCAGCGGGATAGTAACAGCGGTTGTTGAAAGATTAAGATCACACTTTTCGATCAGTACAGCCCATTGATATACTCCGTCAGTGTCTGGCGGTCATAGAAATGCTCCGGGATGGTGATCATGTAGTGCGGCTCTACCCCCTGGTCAATATCATAGAGAGCGCCGTTTTTCATGTAGGAAAGACGCCGGCAGCCGGACGTCTGTAAAAGCGTTCCGTCCGCGGTGGAAAAAGGCATGACAATGCAGGTGCCGCCGCCGGAGGTAATACCCAGCATGGTCACCCTGCCTGTGTTTTTCAGGACGCAGGGAACCAGATTGCCGCAGGAAAAGCTGTTCGGCGAGGTCAAACAGTAGAGATTGTACCCCAGGAGCGAATCCTGCTCATTAAACACACCGTCCAGATTCGCATCCGCCCTGAAGCTCTCATTGGCATAGGCGTCTGTCATGGTGTCTTCAATACAGATACCCGCCTCTCCCAGGAACATACTGAGTACGAAGCTCGCTGTCGTGGAATCCCCACCGCTATTCAGACTCAAGTCCAGCACCACGTTCTCAATGGGACTGTCCTCACGGGTTATCTGTGAAAACGCATAGAGGCAGAGGCCCACCACGTCGGTGGTATCGGCTGTGGGCGCTTCATCATAGTAATCCGCGTCCTCCGCTTTGGTCCCAAAGGAGTCAAAGGTGATATAGGCGGTGTTGCCGATCTCTTCATAGCCCGGGACACCATCGGGATAATATGCGGCCCTGGCCTCACTGTAAGTCCAGTAGAGCATTGAAAAATCCCATATCGATCTGCCGTATTTTTCCACCGTCTGGGCATCCGGTCCGATCAGCCAGGAGTTTCCATCATAACTGCTATGCAGATCATCGATATAAAGGATCATCAGATCCGCCATGGCCTTACCGGCTTCCAACGCGTCTGTACTCTTAAGCCTTTTCTCCAGGCCCGTCTCGATAAAAAAATCATTGAAATCCTCAATGTCATGCTGTTCCTTCAGGCCGTAGAAATAGTCCATCACCATGCAGAGCTCGCTGTAGGTGAAATCCGCAAGAGTTTCGCTCCTTGTGCCCGGCTCCGCTTCATAGTATTTTTCGAGAAGATCCGTTTGCGGATCCATCGTGAGCTCATATGCGAAAACACCCTCGCCGTTATACAGGAGATTGACATAGCAGGGAAGTGAAAAGACAATATCACTCAGGACCTGCATGGGGATATAGCACACGCCGTCCTTTTCTATGAGATCGATCCCATAGTCCCCCAGATGAAAATCCACCGGGGCGCCACAGCGGCTGTAAGAGTTCTCCTCCACCGGCTGCAGGCAGTCGATCGTCCCGTAGTGCTCCAGCACATCGATCACCGTGTTTGACCAGGACGGGGCACAGAAAGTGTCATAGTCGCAGAAGCTTATCACATCCGCGTCGCAGTCGATCTCCATCGAACCGCCATTCTCACGGATCAGGGTCACCACCGGACCGGCCGAAGAAAGTGATAGTGCAAAGTCCTCATCTAAGTTGGCCTCATGAAACACTCTCTCCGTAAGTTCCTTGACAGTATCCGCGTCCAGATACGGGATTTCCTTTTTTTCATCGGCGAAATACAGCCGGATGGTACTGACATCGCCCGCTGATCGGAAATACAGCGGAAGCTCCGTCTCCGAAAGCTCCGTCTCCGAAAGCTCCGCCGGCAGAACTTCCTCCGGTTCCCATGCCCGCTCTAAGAAGGTTCCGGCTTCTGCCACGCTTTCTTCATATGTTTTGCTGACCGTATTGACTTCCGCCGTCGTCGAACAGGCTGTGATCGTCAGACATAACATCGCAAGTAACAAAACTCCAAATAATAAGACTTTATTATTCACGTTTTCTCCTTCCCCTATTTCTTTACTTTTACCGTTACATTCTTTGTTATTCCGCCATGGAAGCCAAGAGTAAGTGTCACGCTTCCGACGGTCATCCTTCACTTTTGTATTCTTTTAAAAAGGGTATAGTAAGCATCCCTGTCAATCCCCTTATGAACATCATCGCATTTGGTTTCATCCCACATTAATCCTATAGCATCTTCTCCAGTTTATCCTTTAGATCCGGTATCTCTTTTGTCAGTGTTTCCCATACTATTTCAAAATCCACATTCTCATAATCATGCGCATGTAGATTACGCATTGCCTTTATTGCATACCACGGTATTTCAGAATGTGCTGACGTGAATTCTTCTGATAATCTCCCAACCAATTCTCCTATCTGAATAATGCACATATTACAGGAGTATTGAAAAGATATCCTGTTTTCATATTCTTCGTAATCCGAGTTATACTCCAACATCAGATTTTTTACATCCCTGCAGTAATTTATTATACTTTCTACTACACGCCTGTCCTCATTCTTCATACAACATAACTCCCTCAGATTCTATAGATTTCAGAAAAACCTCGTCCTTAATTCCTGTAGTTACCACATCAACATGACATCCCAATTTATTTTCCAGTTCATCAACAAACATAAAATAACGAATAAGGCTCTTAAGCTTTCCTTTATCAATATAAATGTCCACATCACTGTTATCGTTTGCTTCCCCACGTGCATATGAACCAAATAAAAACATTCTTTTAATTCCAAATTCTTGTGCGATTGGAACTGTTTTCTCTCTGATCTCGTTTACTGTATAACACATATGCATACCCTCTTTTTCAAAATCATTTCCCCAATCCCCCGCGCTCGCAACCATTATTAAATCTGTATCATACCGCATTGTACTCTCTAGCTGCAAACCCTGACAATTGTATCAAAAAAATGCGCTTCTTTCAAGAAATCCCGCCTTTTGCTTTAACTTCGCAGAATGACAGAGGCAACCGTATTCTGTCAACCGATTGTCCTTCCCCCCCCTCCGTTCGGGCAGTCTCCGCTTGTAACTCTTTCTGCATAATGGTATCATGACCTCCTCTTACTCATGATGTTTACCCTGCCATATGGATCACAGGAAGGAGATATATGATGGAAAGCAACGAATTGGCAGCACTATTCGAGAATAAGCCGGACAGATGCGAAGCCTGCGGCGGAAAACTGTACTATCACGGCATCGATCCCATGCAGCCCCTCACTCACCCTTTTCTCAACTCGGAGAACAGGCCTTTGATGGCGCACAGTTCATCCATCTCCCTGTCTGATCTATTTTCTTACAAACCTGAATACGCCTGCCCTTTCTTCGTGATCAGGATCTGTGATATAGTCCAGATATTTATCGGTCACGTGATCGCTGTTCCCTGAAGTACGGATGCCGCGAAGTATATCTGCCGCTTCTTCATTTCGTCCCTCCCTGAACAGTCTGATCGCTTCGCCAAGCTTGATGCTGTTATTATGCCGCTTTTCTCTTTCTTCATCCGGAAGGCAGTCAAGAACCTCATAGATCTCCTTAACCTCCTGAACGCCTGCAACCTGGACAAAACCAAGATATCTCAGATCAAGAGCATCCGGATCGGTGAGCTTCCCAACGGTATCCCCAGATACGAGCACTGCTGTTTTATACTGCTTTGTAAGGCTCTCAAATCTTGATGAAAGATTGACCGTGTCGGAAATGACCGTACCCGAAAGGCGTTCTTCTTCTCCTACGATACCGATCTGTGCCATTCCGGTATGTATACCTATCCCTATGTTTAATTCATCTACACCGATCTTTTCAGCTGTGCCCGGATCCAGCACGATAGCTTTATAAATCTCTTTCCCGCTCCTGACAGCATCATCTGCCGTTTCAAAGAGCGCCATGATGGCATCCCCGATATACTTATCTATGAAGCCGTTATTTCTTCGTATTATCGGCCCCGCCACTCCGTAAATGATATTTACAAATTCAAAGTTTTCCTTTGTTGTCATCTTCTCCGATATAAGAGAAAATCCTCTTATATCAAGGAAGAGCACCGTAAGCTCGCGGCTGTCCGAATCTCCCAGCTGGAGGTCGGTAAACTCCTCCTTTCCAAGCAGTGTCCTGAACTGTTCAGGAACAAACTTATAGTAGAACTTCTCTGTTCTGTCCTTCTCATCAAAGAGTCTCTCCAGATTCTGACCCATTGTGTTGACTTCGTTACAGATATCTCCCATCTCATCCTTTGCCTTATATTCGATCCTGGCGGTGAGATCACCCTCTGAGATCCTCTTAACAACTCCGGTAGCCTGTTTTATCATCCTTCTGATATAGAGAGACATAAGGAGATTGGTAGCTGCAAAAAAGATGATCACCATACATACATAAATGAGCATCTTAATAAACAGTATCCCTCTGTATTCATAAAAGGAGTCATTCGTTGTTGTCACCTTAAGATAGGTATTCCCGGCGGAGTCCGTATCATCTATAAGAGCATAGGCAGAGATACTGCTGTTTTGGGCGTTTGAAGTCAACAAACTGTTTATATCCTCATTGAAATAAATACCATCCTGTACATCCTTTAATGAAAAATCCTCTTCTTTTGTAAACCGGGGCATACAGGACTTTTTTTCATCTGCCAGTGTCACTGCTCCTGTGGCATCTGTACGCTGTATAACGGAGAACAGATAGTCCTTACTCCATTTATCTGTGTGACCGGTACTGATCTCAGCCAGTTTATCCTGGAGGAGCCGGTGAGCTTTACCTGTTGACTCATTTGCAGCAAGAAGATCAGAAAAGTCAAAGCCCTCTAATTCGTTTGCTCCGAAGTGCGCTATGATACTAAGCTCATTTCTGACTTTCTGATCATACTGTTCTATGGTTGTATTATATATATTTACACCGATAATGATCGCTATTACGGTAAATACGGGAACAGTTACCATTATCTGCTTATAAAATATTGTCTTTCTTCTGATAATGAGATTGATGATGATCCCGGCTATACAGATGTCCTGAATAATGTAAGGCAGATCAAGCAGGATCACAAGATAATGATCATCTATCTTAAGAATCGTATCCCTCTCAGATATTTCCCCATCCCTATAGGTGAGCAGGCCATCGGAAAGACATATGGCAAGTACTGGTCTGCCATTCTCATCTGTATAGGAGTCTATAAAGCTTATAGCTCTGTTTTCAAACCCGGGTTCATTACCCAGATCAAGTATTTCCCTGGCCGTACCCTCATTGATCCTATATATCTTCTCCGGCTTATTCTCATCAAAAACATACAGCTCATCATCTGTTAAGACCGCGTCGGTAAAGTATGGGGATCTCTCTGTATCAAAACGATACACCGCCTCTTCCAGCGGTTCATCAAACCCGGTCCTGTATACATTACCGTCACTTCTGACAAAAAGATATGCGCCGTCAACCGGGATCACATTTACCGTAAATGTACCGTTCTCATCAGCAGTATAGTCATGGCTTATCTCAACCTTGCCGGTAGCTGTATCTATCCGGTAGAGTTTTACATTATCCCTGTATATAAAACCAAATGTCACGTAACCATCAAAGTAATGGAGACGGCTGATCCCGGACTCCGGTTCTCCCACGCTTCCATCATACTCAATATCACATATCTTATCTTTATATTTATAATCCTTACCAAGCTTAACAATGCTTTCTTTTGTAAAGGATCTGTCTAAACTGTCTTTATGATATGTCCTTACCGCATAGATATCCCCCTGATCGGTAATGACCAGGTTGGAAGGTGAAAATTTGTCTTTGTTTTCCGGATCTGCAAAGATATCATTGGTAAATGCATAGTCCTTTTCTTTTGTTTCTATATCATATACTGCCGCATATCCGTAATACCCGATATCCGATATGGCTGCGGCCGTTCCGCTGTCATTGACTGAAAAGGCCTGAACATCCTTAAATCCGCTCTCTTTGATCGGAGACTTATTATCATCTGTAACTCCGTTGATCCGGATCGATATATAGTTATCAGTCTGTGTGCAGGCAAAAAAAACTATTGTAAGCAGAAAGAATACCAGATACCATCTGATCTTCCCGAACAGAAAATATATGATCCGATCTACTATAATCCGCAGATCTGGCATATGCTCTTTCCCTGTCATTTAGCTTCCTTTACCGTTTTTTTCCTGATCCGCTTTACCTTCCATCTTTTGTAAATATTTCTTTTTCCAGTTCTTCTGCCAGCTCATACAGGGTCCAATTCAGATTCGTTGGTGTAACAACAGCTTTTCTTCTTATCTTCTCAAGTCCTGCAGCATTATACGCATCCAGAAAGCTGTCCAGAGAATCATCATCTATCCCAAAGAACAATACCATCTCGGGGAGAGTGTATATCGCAGGAGCCCGTCTGTGATTCCCGGCCTTATTGATATGAACTCCGCAGACAGCTGCTATAGTCCGGTTTATGTCTGTCCCCTTTATCATATACATCCCGATATTTTGCTCTTTACATATATCTTCTATTGCTGATTTCTTAAGGGGATCAGTTGTCTTCAGATATATTGTTTTCACATTATTTCCCGGTCATCTGTACCTTGGGTAGATGCGACACCGTGTTACTGTTCACAACCCTGATGGACGCTCAGCCCCCTAAGTAATCCACTACCTTTTCAATATCCCAGTCTCCGTCGATCACCTTCATAAGTACGTTATGGAAGGAGGAGACCACCTCAGAGGCGTTGCCTGCAAGTATACAGATCTCGTCATAAAGTGCTTCCCGGCTCATTTCCATGCTCAAAGGCGCGCAGAGCTTGTAGCTCAAAAATCTGTTGTTCACATCAACTGCAAAGCCTCCAAAGGGAAGCGCAAAATTGATATGGCAGACAGCCGCGTAGAGAGCGGGAAGTGTCGCTTCCTTCAGATCCTCGGACAGAGAGAACATACAGGTCAGGTGCTGCACCTCATCCTCGGGGGTCTGAGGAAGGTCAAAATACACATATCCCCTTACCTCGTCACTGCTGTTGGCCAGCTCATCAAGCATGAACTCCACTGCCTCCGGTTCATCCTCGGTAGTAACCTCGATAATGCCGGCAGGTGTCAGGTTGTCGTTGAGCTCCTGTACAAACTGTTCCAAAAGTTCATGCCGCAGATCCAGTACATCGTTTATTTCCATGATATTCTCCTTTATATATGGTTTATTAATTTGCACACAACTTCTGTGTCAGAACATCCAGATCGGGTTTCTGCTTTCCTTCATGGTATTTAACTCCCAGCGACTTGAGAAATGCGATAGTCTGCTCTTTCTCGTCCCCCGTTACAGGATCATCTCCAAAAAGCTTGTCACGAAGATAGCAGGCGTACTTTCTCGCCACATGCTCACAGGCCGAATCGACATCGGAGAATCCGGCCTCTACCGCGATCTTTTTCCTCAGTGAATCCGTGATCCCCTTGCTTAAAGAATTGCACTTCAGCTGATCCCCGGGATATCTCTTCAGCAGAGATACCATCATATCATTTCTGATCTGTGCCGTATTGTAATAGCTGTCAAAGAGATGCTCCCTGATGCTGGTAGTCTTCTGACCGGAAAACAGTTTTTTAAGTCCGAAACCAATAAGGCTTATCCCCTTACCTACAAAGGGAACGAAACAATCTACGGTATCTCCTATAAACTCTATGCCTGTAAAGAAGCATGCTGCCTTGTCCCTGGACTTAAGCTCTGTTGAAAGCTGCATCATGTTGCCTTCGTAACGGTTTTGCCGGCTTTCTTTCTCGTTAAGCTTCCTGCCGGAATGTATCCTGTCAAGTGTCTTTTTGGTAAAGAGCTTGTAACTCTTTTTCTCCTTCTTGCCACGCGTTGCCAGTCCTGATATCTCCGAACAAAGCTTGGCTCCTGTGCAGACCGCCTTTACCACGCTGACACCCGTGGCCACGTTTTGAACCACTTCACTTGTGGCATCCCTGCCTATCTTGACCCCTGTCTCAACTAATTCGGCAGTCTCCTTTGCGAGATCTGAAATATTTGATAACAATTCCTCCTTTGTCATACTGCCGGCATTTTTTGACAGGGACATAAAGCCCATTAACAAGGCTGCGGCAGACCCTGCCACTGAAATGGAATTCGAAATGGAATCTGTCCACAAATGCATTTTGTCATAACCTGCCGCGTCAAGTCCCCACCCAAGGTGAAAGAGCGCTTCCGTACCATCCATCAGTCCCTTGGGTCCGAGGGGAACAAAAGAACCGAAAAGACCGGCCTTTTCCACGCTTTCCTTAACATCCGTCAGATTATCTGCCTCTTTATTTTCTGTCTTTCTCTTTTCGCACCGGCTGTCGATCTCCGCAAGCTCCTTCATCCGGCTTTCACATTCTGCGGCAAGTTCCCTGGCCATAGGCTCCATGCTTCTTTGCTTCTTTTTATCTTTTTCCCGGGCGATCTCCTCCAGGATGCTCCTGTATTCTGTTAGGGTCTTGTACAGCCTGGAAACACTTTCCATCTTCTTGTATGCAATGCTTCCGTTACCCTTTTCGCCCTCATTTTTGTATTTGGGGTCAGCCAGCACGGATACGCTCTTTATCTCAGAGGAATATTCTCTGGTGATATCAAAGGCCTCCTGGAGCTTGTGCATATAGGTAGCTTCACCCCCGAGCCGCTTCCAGAACTTCCATCTGGTGGCGACCATACGCTTTTTGAAAAGCTCCAGATCCGGAATGAAGCTCCCGATCTGTGAGTCTCCCACGTCCACAAGGGATGGAGTCTTTCTCTTGTTGGTCTGCACCAGATAATACATATGCAGCCTTTCCCTCTTTGACAGGGTAAAGATCTTGTTCATGAAATCAAAATGCGGATTCTTTGTACTGCTGAGAAGCAGTCCCATAGCTCCTCCGTTGTTGAAATTCCTTACCAGCCACTGGTCGATCTTCTCTATTCCCTCCAGCTGCTCTTTTGTCAGGTGCTTATCCACCTGTTCCGGATCCAGCTTTTCTTTCTTTTGCCTTTCATCCTCCTTGAGTACCATACCCTCTATCGCCGTATCTACCTCGGATCTCAGTTCGGCATCCTTTTCCTTTTCAGCAGGCATGGCCTCCAGGACCTTTTTCCACCTGAGACAGTTCTCGTATTCCCTGATACAGCGGTCGATCTCGTAATTGGGTTCAAACACCTCTCGCCCATAATATATCTTGCGATAAAGCTTGATATCCCGCTCGTATTTGGCGAAAAAGCTGAGCTTCATCTGAAGACGCTGCCTGGGAGTGTTGACTATGCCTTCTTTCCCTAGCTCACAGGCAAAAAACTTATACTGCGAAGCAAACTCGCTCATAGCATTGTATACTGCCGTTTCATCGGCTTCTGTGGCATCCACACCGGAATTATCCTTTATAGCTTTTTCATCCTCTTCGGAAATGATCTTTTTTAAGGCATTGTCTATGAAGCCCTTGATCACCTTGGTATTTTCCTTTATATATCTTCCCTCAGAGGTGCCCCTCCTTCCTCTGTGGGTATCCACATAGCCGTCAGCTGCCATGGAGAGTCTGAACATCTCCTCCGTATAACTGTTCATGTCATAATCAGAATCCGGATCATTAAGCTTAGTAGAATAATTGGCAACAAGTGACTGAAGAGAGCTGCCGAGCTCCCAGGCCATGTCGGACCTCTCATCTGCCCCGGTAAAAAACCTTTTCACGGCCGACTTCGCAGGTTTTCTGATCATAACACCGTTGATTATGCTGTTAACAGCTCCATGGTGCTCTCCCAGGTGGTCCCAGTCCCGAACCAGGGAAGAGCCCACTTTTTTGAACTGCTCTTCCATCCGCTGCTGCATGGGAGACATCTGCCTGCTCCCGGTCTGCTCCATCTGAGACATCTGCAGGCTTTTGGTCTGTTCCATCCGTACGGCTTCATTGGTAAAAGACTGCAGCTCGGTCTGCTTATCAGTTTCCACCTCATTTGTTTTAAATTCAAAACCGGTAACTTCCTTATTCTTTGTTTTCATGTTTTTCTCCTGACTCTGACTTTTTTACGTTTCCTGTCTCACTCCGCAAAAAACATTATCCCCCCTGGCCGTTGGCAGGATCTTGGACACGATATCCCGGGATGCCTTTTTGATACGGCTGATAACGATCGGCGTCTCCGCCGGATACTTGTCCATGGCCCTTTCTATGCTCTTGAACAGCATGAAGAACAGGTTTTTCGCATAGTACGGACCATAGGCATAATACAGCATCGGGATCAGCACACCCGAAGGAGTAGCCCTTACCAGGAACATTCCGTCCACCCTGTCATCCGCTGTAGAACAAACTGAGATATCCCTGTCAAACCAGCTCGAAGGCAGATAAGCAAGATCCTCCAGCATACCCTTCTGCCCTTTTGCCAGAAAATCCTTGACCGCACTCCTGTATTCCATGAGAGACAACTCATCCAAATATCTGATATGGTCCGGAACTTTACGTTTTTTGGCAAATTCCGTACCTGCAAGATCACCCAATGTGATCCTTAGATGATCGCTCTCTCTGTTTTCCACGGAAAAGCCCACAGACTTATACTCACCGGCACTTTTCTCATCGGATACCTCATAAAAGCTCTGATCTATCTTATCATCATAGAATTCCGCATGGCTGTATGCTTTTTCCATAAGGCCAAAGGTCTCACTGCTGTCACTGTTTAAAAGTCGTATAAAGCTTTTCGTTCCCTGATCGCTCTCCGAACCGATAAGCTCATATACCAGGGCTCCCACTGCCCTGTCATCCTCATTTTTGACTCCCAGCCCCCGGAAGAATACCCTCTCCAGGTCAGCTGCCATATCCTGTCCCAGGATCGAAGCAAACTCATCCATGTTCTCTTCGTTGATCGCGCATACTTTCATAAGATCTCCTGTCCTAAAGAGGGAAGTGTCTTGTCAAAAATTCTTTTGCTGACTCATCTTTTTGTCGCAGATCATAGGAAGCACAGACCTCCATGCCGCTCTCCCCCGACACAGCCCTGACATCCTCTATGATCATATGCACCAGTGACTTCTCAGACACTACGGTAAGCACCGCCACTTCATCCGGCTGTGTCCTTATGACATACGCATCCTGGGAGATCAGCCCGGCCAGCTTCGGAGCAAATCCCTCCAGGGCGGCTGCATCACTGAACTTAAAGCACATGAAGCTTCCCACCGACACATCATTTTTTTCACTCAGAGCGATCAGCCTCTTTGAGTACCTCCCGCTATAGAAGCCTGTAACGGGATCGGTAAGTATCTGTTCCCGGTATATCGTCAGATACAAAAGCCCAAAGCCCACTGCATAACCTGTCACACGAAACGCCCCGTCAACAAACAGTCCCAGCAGACCGGTGACGATCACCGGTATGACCAGAAAGGATATCTTAAAATACCTCATGGTCCCACTCTGCTTTTTATACTGGTACAGTCTGAAAACAGACACCAGAAAATAAATAAAACGCAGAGCGACCAGAGCAAAGAAAAACACTGCTGTGATCCTTGCTGCCTTAAGAACTCCGGTGCCATGAAATATGACAGACGAGACCATGGTGAGCACGAGAATGATGATCAGTGGCATAGTAACCAGCAAAAACCGCCGCATGATGTAATCCCTGCTATGATAGAGCCTGTAATTGACATAAATCATCCATACCAGACAAAGCACGGTAGTCATGGTCTCATTACCGGTGGCAAACAGCATCTCTGTTATGGACGTATCATATCCCACATGGAAACCGAATACCGCCACCACAGCATCCATAACGGCAAGGATCAAAATGATGATCAGCATACCGGAAAAGATCCGGTCTAAAGTATCGTGTTTTTTGCCATGTCTCACATTAAGGAACAAAAGCCATGCTGTTATGATGAAGGAGATAACATCACATATAATGGTGATAAGTACATTACTTGTCATATTTAACCCCTGTTAAGATCCGCTTCGTCCTGCGATAGCTTATTTCACTTGTTATATATAAACAAGCAGACAGTTTTAATGAAATATTATATACAGGTTAAAAGAAAATTATATAATATCACACACTAAAAGTCAACCGCCCCGGCCTCGTAGCCTGCGGCAGCGACCTCAAGCGGCGGCATCGACCCAAAGATTGCCGACAGCACCATTGTGAAGCTTAAAAACGCACTGAGTACGCGTTGTTTTACATAAATCCTCATTCTTTTACAAAGCTCTCTATCCTGCATTCATGGGTCTTGTCCTTCTCATCGTAGTTTACTCCCACGAACAGAAGGCCGCCTTTATAATCCGCTAAGGAATCGAAATACTTCTTCTCCCTTATCTGGTCCAGAGCGCTTTCTGCGCACCTGTTATGCTTAAGCTCTATGATCATGGCCGGAAGATCCGGTACAAAGGGTATAAAGACCACATCCGCAAAGCCTTTTCCCGTTGTCATCTCCTTTATGACGGTATATTTGTTCAGCGCATAGATATATGCCAGATATATGGCGCTCTGCAGGGCATCCTCGTTATTATAGCTCCGGTTGCTGGTCACGTGGATATGGCTCTCATCAAGAGCCCTTGCCACCGCTTCCTCGTCCCCCGCTAATGTAGCCTTCAGCAGCTCCTTTGAAGCTCTTATGATCCTGTCGGTTATCTCCTGATCGCTCATGACTGCCACCGCGTTTGCCCATTCTTTTCTTATTTCAAGGTTCGGTATGCGGCAGCTCTCCTCCTCTTCGTTGTACGCAAGATATCCGATATGTATCAGATATGTCAGCGCATCGTCCAGAGTTGCAAAACAGTCCATTGTATTCAGATACTGTGATACATTGACAGGGACCTCTTCTCCTGCGAGCATCCGTATCACGGCATCCTTTGAGCCTTTGAAGTTTTCCTCCAGCCGGTCGCTGATCACCCGGTATGAAGAAGTCTTCCCCCAGTAGTTCGAAAACTTCTTATCCCGCATGCTCTTTACCACCGACTCGGGATTATATATCTCATATCCGTTCTGATAGTAGCCGTCATACCAGCGGCGGCATTCTTCATAATCCATTCCGTACTCCTCGCAAAGGGACTTTACTTCCTCAGGGATAAAGCCCACAAACTCCGTAAGCTCCTTTGCATCAAGTATCGAATATTCCTCAAAATTATTAAGCTTCGACTGTATCTTATCCCTGACGATCGGAAGGATACCCGTTAGATATGCCAGCGATATCGCGGGACGCAGGGTAGCACTCTTGAAAAGACCGTTTAAGAAGCTCAGGAACTCGTCGAACAGTGCCTTCGGCACCTGCTCACGTACAAGGACATCATATTCATCGATAAGGATGATAAAGGTATCACCGGTATATGAATATACCTCCATAATACATTCTGCGAGTGAAAGATCCTCTGTAAAGATAATATCCGGATATTCCCTGCCCAGCTCTTTTTTGATCTTTTCGCTGATACGTCTAATGAGCTTTTCCTTATCCAGTATGTTCTGGTATTCACTGTTCAGATCGATCTTTATCACATTATACTTATTCAGCTTATCCTCATACCCCTCTGCCTTCGAGATCTTAAGCTTCTCAAAAAGATCATGCGAATCACAGCCCTTCGAATAATAGGCCGATATCATCTCGCTTGCTATCGTCTTTCCGAAACGTCTGGGCCTTGATATACAGACATATTTATTATCCCGGTCTATAAACTCATTCAATGTCTTCAGCATCATAGTCTTATCGACATAGATAGGCGCTTTCAGCATCGATCTGAAATTCTCATTTCCCGGATTCAGATATATTCCCATGATGATCCCTCCTGTGAGTGCCCTCATTATAACAAAAGCAGGTGGCTTTCACAAGCCACCTGCCTTCGAATGACGGACTGTCGTATTTGTTACGCGTAGGGGCCCCGGGCTCCGCAGTTTCCGCAGAATCTTAAAGTACAGACTGTCCCGCAATTCGGACAGTTCCATACGTTGACGGTAGGCCTTGGCCTTCCGCAGGCCCAGCAGTAATTCAGCTGGTTAAACTTTCCGCAGGCACAGGTCCAGTTGCCGGCAACTGCAGGTCTGTAATAGGTCCAGCCGGTATCCGGGATGAACACAAAACAGTAATCATTCTTTGCAGCCCGGATGACAACCACGATAGATGCCGCAAACATCAGGAAAACAAATCCGACCCATAGGAGCAGGCTGAGCCCCGTAAGGAGCAGATCATCCGACACCACGCCGCCCATAACGATGCCGTCATAGACACCGTGGAGCAGTATGGGAAAGATCAGTGAAAGGGCGTTATTCCGGTTCATCTCCTGTTTATCGCCTTTGACCTCGGCACACTTTGCTTTACTGTAGAAGAATCCCATAAAGACCGCAAAGCAGGCATGACCGGGTACTGCGGTAAACATACGGAGTATTCCCGTTCCCCATCCGTTTCCGATGACATATCCCACATTCTCTATAGCAGCAAATCCAAGAGAAGCAAAGACAGAGTATACTATCGCGTCATAGCTATAATTAAAGTGTTTATTCTTCCAGGTAAGCCCCCGCAGGACAAGATACTTTCCCAGTTCTTCCACAACAGCAACTACAAAGAAAGCGCTCAGAAGCTCCTTCAGCATTGGAGCGTATGAAAAGAAGAACTCAAGGATAAGATCCCCTATCACCTCCGCGATGATAGCCGGGACCGCCGTGCTCATTCCCACAAAAAACAGAGCGGCAAGAAGTCCCTTAGGTTCCTTCTCGTTCTTGTCCTTTTTGTAGATAACGATAAGTAAAATGATAACAGGTATTAAAGCTAATGCAAATAACACGATGCACCTCCGTAAGTATCATCATCAAACTGCACGCTTATAATATTACCACGAGAAATCTTTTGTCACAATGGAAATAAACAAACCTGTGAAGATGATTTCCGGAAAAGAAGATCCGGAAATAAAAAAACTCCCCGAGTAGGGCTCGAACCTACAACCCCGCGGTTAACAGCCGCGTGCTCTACCATTGAGCTATCGAGGATGAGTGGAGCACTTAACGAGAGCAAGTGTAACGCAGCTCGAGTTTAGTGCGTACCATGGCGGACCCTTAATGAGAACAAGCGAAGCGCAGTTCGAATTTAGTAGTCCGGCATGAGTGGAGCATTGCCCCTCTTTTCAAAGTATAATCTACCCCGAAAACCGAATACAGGAAAGACCGCGTCGATATTGGATACACTTCTATAGGCTTGTGAAATCGCTCCGCGCTTCGCACTCCCGCGATTTCACCCGGTACATTCGCAAATCGCTGCTTCGTCGCTCTGCTCCTCACCAGCTTTTTTGCTCATGTACCTTTGCGCCGCGCTATGTCAGCCCGTGTCCGGATGCAAGCATCCTTCCACGGTCTGCCGCACCGCGGCAGCCTATTCTTGGACAAGCCCTCGATCGATTAGTGACACTCCGCTGAATGCATTACTGCACTTACACTCATGCCCTATCTACCTGATCGTCTCTCAGGGATCTTACTCTTTCGATGGGATATCTCATCTTGAGGGGGGCTTCACGCTTAGATGCCTTCAGCGTTTATCCCTGCCGGACTTGGCTACCCTGCTATGGCGTTGGTCGCCAACAGGTACACCAGTGGTCCGTCCAT
>JAFWWB010000084.1 GCA_017518185.1 Lachnospiraceae bacterium | reverse complement strand
TGTTGATAAGTCACCTTATGAGATAGTGCTCCAGGAGTTCCCTGAGGGCTACAGGGATTATGATCCCGGTGATATGGGCTTCGGAAGGGATTTCTACGCGCATATCCTGTACACGCCGGCTGAGGATCCCGACAGCGATGTGAGCAGCTTTCTTTACCATATCTGTAAAGCAGACAAAGCAGGACTGCCCGGAATGGTGGGGATGATACTTCTTGGACTCATAGCACTGGTACTCTTCGTGATATGCGCGGGGCACCGCAGCGGAAAAGAGGGCATAAGTTTAAACTTTATCGACCGTATCCCTCTGGAGATCGCAGCATTGATACTGCTTTTCATCGAACTTGCAGGTATGTTCTTTACTGGAGAGGTGCTGGGACTATTCATCTTCAGTGACGGACTGGAAGGAAGCTTTGACTTCAATGAACTGGTATTCTTCAGCAGCATCGCAATCTTTGTGCTGGCGCTTTGGGCGCTGGTGTTCCTGGGCACCCTTGCAGTCAGGATCAAGTCGAAGACTTTCTGGGGAAATACACTGTTTGTTAAGGTGATGGTATTTCTTTGGAGCCGGATGCAGAAGGCAGGAAGATGGATCAGTGAGAATATTCCGCTGGCAGTAAGAGTATTCATTCCTTTGCCTGTTATCCTCATTGTCTCCTGTGCGGAATTTGGTTATATACAGGATATTTCATTAGGTCTGGCAGCGCTCTTTGCACTGGGAAGGATAGCGGTCGTAGCGATCTTACTGTATCTGGTATGGGGATATTCCAGACTCCGTGCAGGCGCAGTGAGGATGGCAGAAGGCAAGCTGGACGAGCCTGTGAACGTTAAATACCTGTCGCCGGACTTCCGTTTCTTTGCGGAGAAGCTTAACAGTGTCGGAGAGAGCATACAGCTGGCAGTCGGGGAGCGGATGAAGAGCGAGCGTATGAAGACCCAGCTGATCACCAATGTCTCCCATGATATCAAGACACCGCTGACCTCCATTATCAACTACGTTGATCTGCTCGGTAAGGAGGATATATCAGAGGCAGAAAAAAAGGAATACCTTGAAATACTTGCGAAGCAGTCTGACCGCCTTAAGAAGCTGATACAGGATCTTATCGATGCCTCCAGGGCCTCTTCCGGGGCCATGGAGGTGAACATGGAGGAGACGGATCTCTGTACCCTTGTGAGACAGGTAGTGGGAGAGTACCAGGACAAGTTTGAAGCATCAGGCCTTACGCTCATCTCCAAAAAGGTGGACGGCCCTGTAAAAGTCATGGCAGACAGTAACCTTCTCTGGAGGGTAATGGATAATCTTTTTACAAATGCGCTTAAGTATTCCATGCCCGGGACCAGGGTATATGTTGAGACCGGAGAGCTTGACGGCAGTGTCAGCTTCAGCATCAGCAATGTTTCGAAGAGTGAGCTGGGGATCTCCGAGGATGAGCTTATGGAACGCTTTGTGAGAGGAGACAAGTCCCGCAACACCGAAGGTTCGGGTCTGGGCCTCTCTATCGCCAGGAGCCTAATGGAGCTCATGGGAGGCGAACTCCGCCTCAAAGTGGACGGGGATATGTTCAAGGCGATCATCATGCTCAGGAGATGAAACGAATGGCGCCGGAGAAATGAATGAATCCGGTACAATAGTAATTAAGGCACCATAGGATAAAGATGTATCGACAGGGCTCATTATTGGGCCCTGTTGTCATCATTACAGGATCTGGTCCTTTACAGATCATCATTTTCGTGATAGTATCACGTCCATAGTATCATCGCATTGAAAAAATATTCAGGGTGTATCATCCGAATGATCCCATGAGAAAACATCTGACGGCTTGTAAGAAGCAGGCTTTGTTTTGTTTATTTATGTGGTCTTTTTCTGTCTTTTTGTTATGGTAGAAAGGTCTTGGTTTTGATCGGAGGGTATATATGGCTGAAGATAATAGGAAAAAACGAAAAACAAAGAGAAAAGGCAGGCGGGATATTGCATGGCAGAATAAGGATGTAAGCTGTAAAGTGCTGGCGGAACAGCTCAGAGGCAGGGATTTTTCGGTCTATGGACTTAAGCTGCCGAAAATCGCTGATATCATGCCTACAAACCTGCCCGCTGTAGAAGCAAATGAGCTAAGGATCGACAATCTGTTCCTGCTGGAGGATGACAGCTATGCCATCATAGATTATGAGAGCGAGTACCGTGAAGGGAATAAGCAGAAGTATCTGGGTTACCTTGCAAGGCTGACTAAACGGCTGTATAATATACACAAATGTTACAAGAAGATCCGCATGATAGTGATCTATACGGCTGATGTGGAAAAAGGCAGTACCATGCCTGCCCTTGAACTGGGCGCAGTGAGCCTTCAGCTTACGGAAGTTTTTCTGGCGGATATGGACAGCGACGGGATAAGAAAGTCGCTGGAAGAAAAGATACGCAGGGGTGAGGCCTTCAGCAAAGAGGATCTGATGAGGCTGGTCATATATCCCCTGACGTTCAGGGGACCGGCGGCCAAGAGGGATGCAACCCATCAGGCCATAAAGCTTGCGGATGGTATAACTGATACAGAACAGGAATGGGCAGTGTTAAAACTGCTGCTGGCGTTTACGGATAAGGTCATAAGTAAAGAAGACAGAGAGTATATCAGGGAGGTGATCACGATGTCAGGTGTTGAAAAAATGATAGAAAACGAAAAGCGTGAGGCAGTAAAGAAGGCGGTTGAAGAAGTTGAGGCCAAGGCCGAGCAGGAGAAGGCAGAGGCCATACAGGAATATGCAGCCAAGGCTGAGCAAACTCTGGAGGAATACGCTGCCAAGGCCGAG
>JAFWWB010000083.1 GCA_017518185.1 Lachnospiraceae bacterium | reverse complement strand
TTATGACAGGGTTGCCCGAAGGCGATCCGCTCAGTCCTCCGCTTGCAAAGTCGTCCAGTATAGCCTTCGACTGTTTGTTTATGATATGCTCACCCGCTATGTAGTAGTGAACATCCTGCTTATTTGAGGCAGTCTTAACATTGCTGGAGCAGTACATCTTTGCGCCTGAAGTGGCTGTATACTCGATGACCTCATCATAATCGGTCCTGGCCTGCCATGCAGCATCTGAAAGAGTAGCGGCATCGGTCCTGTGTGCATAGATCCTGAAGATACCATCATCAACAGTGATCCCCTTTAAGGCCAGATCGGACTTGCTCATAACATCCGCGGTTGTTGCCAGGACTCCGGCTTTCGCGCCGACCTCACTCTTACCGTTATCCGTGTCTCCCATAAAGAAGATGGATTTTGCCGCCTCATATGCTTCCTTGCTCATGGAGCCGTAATAATTATCCACATTCGAGCCGGTGGACATCTGTATCTCACCGCCGTCACCCATGAGATTAAGCACCGTGGCATTCCTGTAAGCCGCATTATGAAGAGCAACTCCGCCCATACCGAAAACAAGGCTGTCGTTGTACGGGTAACCGTCCGCATCCACCTGGAACAGATACATGCTCAGGTTTCCAAGGCCGGTACCAAAGTCTACGGTGGTATGGCCGCCGCTGGTCTTGTAATTTCCGCTGGACTTCTTCAGTACGAAATCCACTACGGGGAAATCGGTCACAGTGGACGCTGCTCCCAGGTCACGTATGGATATCTGATCCTCGAACATCTTTGCCGCCAGACCGGCATTGTAATTATCCTCATAATACTTCCAGTCCACACCGGTGTTCACGCCCTTACCCGCCTTTCCGCCTTTATAGGCCGAATCATGGGTCTCTGTCTCGCTTGTGTAGTTCCAGTTATCGCTTATGACATTGCCTGCGGGAGATTTATTTGCTCCGGAGATGTTAAGATTCCCTCTTACATACAGTTTCCCGGTAACATAGAGCATGGAATTTGCATCTATTGTGACATCTCCGTTGACATACATATCACCGCCCACAAAGAGCACCCCGCCGGTATTGCTCGAGCCTGTATTCACCAGGACATTTCCCTCACAGTAGCTGAAAAATCCCAGCACATAGACCACTCCGCTATCGTGGATATGAAGCGCATAGCCTCTTTCAGAGCTACCTTTATCCAGTCCGTTATCCCTCAGATAGAGGCAGCCTCCTATACACTGGGTTATATCCATGATATCAAAGGAACCGTTAGTCAGTATGCTGAAGTCATTGACATCCAGTGTACCCTCCGTCTCTACGGGGAAGTAGAAAGCGACATCGGTAGTGATGGTGCTGGTATAATTGCCATGATCATCATCTGTCGTGGCCGTGACCTGCACTCCCAGAAGCTTCACCTCACCGCCGCTCTCAACATAAGTATCCTGAGTATAGCTTCCGCTTGAGGACCTGTAGATGCAGTCCACTGATACAGACTCCACTCCCTCCAGCTGATTGGATACATCCATCATATCCTTAAGTTTATCAACATCATAAACGTTATAGGACCCGGAAGTAGTCTTCAGCTCGTCCCTCAGAGTCTTGATGGGATCTGAGGACTCCGAGACCATTTTGCTGATATCAGCGGTCACCTCGTCCAGACCGAACTCTGCCGTATAGAAGTTATCCGTAGCCCTGTAGCGCATCACCTTCATCTCATAGTTCATGGTGGCCGCGTAAAGTATCGTCGTCCCAAGTATGGCAATGAACATCACCCCGATAAGAACGGATATAAGGGCTGCACCGCCGTTTTTCTTCAATTTCCAAAGCTTCATTCCCTGCTCCCTCCTTTTATCAGATGGTGTTCTGATTCTGGTTTTTGTTCATCATACCGCCTTCAAGGGTGACAATAGGCGTACCCTCAAAGATGACATAGTCCACATCGGTCCTGTCCACACGGTCATCAGAGCTGACCACATCTCCTGAGGGGCCTGCAGTCACATCATAAGTATACTCATAAACCGCCAGCTTGACATTATATGTATAATACTTCTCCGTATCACTGTGCGCCATAGGGGTAAAGGTGCACACCACATCGAAGTAATACTGGTCCTTATTTACTCTGGTATAGACCATATATGCCATAAGAGGCGTATACTGTCTGTCCACACCATTGGCAGGATCGCTGCCGTCGTCAGAATAGCCGAAATAAAGCCGCTTATCCGCAGATGCAGGATACACGTCGTATCCGTTGCTGTCCTTCATAACCTTTCCGTCGGCACCCAGCACCGGTTCCCTGTCCTCAAAGGGCCCGAGCACGAGTGTCGTGGGATCGGCCGGATTGTCCAGTGTCTTAAGAAGAAAAGTATTGTTGAGAGCCGAAGTAGCCACCACTTCCTCAAGAGGAACGGGCTTCTGGGCTATAAATGACTTTGCCTCATCGGAGGAAACGGTATACCACATACCGCCCGCCGGTGTGACTGCCGGGCTTGTTGCCCCGTATCTGCTCAGCACAGCCGGAGAAAAGGTGATGGTTGAGGGGGTAATGCCCGTTATCTTGTCCGAAGGGAAATTCACCTTTACCGCGTGATTATCCCCGTAATTGTAAAAGCCGTGATTAATTGCCGAAAAAGCATACTTGGCGGAGTTTGAAGACACATCCTTCATCTCGAAGCCCCCCGAAGCCATATCCAGACCAATTATCACATCCTCATAGGTCTTGCCGGCAAATCCCTCCATGATCGACTGGGCGACATCCGTAGCTATCATGACCTTTCTCCCCTTCATGTTGATGCGGGAAGAATCGATGAAATTACGCATCAGAGGCGTCACGATGATGGCAAAAAGTGCCAGCGCCACAACGATCTCAATAAGCGTTATGCCTCCGTTTTTCTTTTTTAATCTCAGATGTCTCATAAAGCCCTCTCCTGTCCGGCCCCGTGTCCATGCGGGAATTCCTCATATAACCAGAATATCTGCCTGCCCGCAGTCCCCCGCGGACAGGCAGTTCTGTCATCAGTTGTTGGCGTTTTCTTCTCCGCCCTCGGCGCCTTCGCCCTCGGCGCCTTCGCCTTCAGCGCCCTCTTCACCTTCAGCTGCTTCTCCTTCTTCCCCGCCTTCCTCGTCTCCGGTCTCTATCGGAGTTCTGGCGAGTTCTTCTTCCTCTTCCTGAAGGAGCTTTCCGAAGATACCGTCATCTTCGTTGCCTCTCAGCTCGATATTATCAAGATCAGGATCCACTACCACATTAGGAAGTGTCCTGCCTTCACCGCTGACCGCATACTGTGTAAGGGTGATGGAACCGGTCACACTGCGTGTAGACGAATCAGCATGAAGTGATACGGCATTATATACCATGGGATCCTTGTATTCCTTAAGGTACTTGAGGATATACTTCATGGTGGCGTAACTGTTGTTTATCTCCTGCTCCACCATGTTCCCGTCTTCATCAAAGCCTACCAGGCCGTAATTATATGTAGTGAAAGAAAGGTTTGAGCTGTTGGTTATTCCCTCGTAAACCTCTTCGGCTCCCTCCGCTGAGATCTGCCGCACCTGGTTCGTACCGAAAGCGACGCTGTTGAATACGAAAGGATACTCACGATAATCAAAATCATCATCGAACCTGTCGTCAGCCTTCTTGGAACTGCGCTCCATGTTCAGCAGGAACATGGTAAGGTTTTCGGGTTTGATGTCTGCAGGGTAGGAGGCTATGATCTTGTCTCTCTTGTCATGATAATCCTTGACTGCCTGCTCCCATTCCTCTCTGTGCTGTTCCATCTCTTCCAGCTCTGCCAGCCTTGCACGGAGGCTCTCGGTCTCGGCCTTTATGCTTTCAGTATCCGACCTCGTATCCTTCGAATAAAGAACATAAGGCAGGACTACAACCGCCACTATGAGCAGTATGATTATAATTTTTTTATCGCGATCTGTCATCTGCATCAGTTTGCTCCTCCTTCCGCATTTTCTTCCTCAGGCTCTGCGGGAACAGGGTCAAAACCTATGTGGCAGCTTACACTGTAGGTAGTCTGCTTCTGCTGTTCAAACTTAAAGCCTTCCTCGATGACCTCCTCGGGAAGAGATATGTCATCGCTCCACTCTATGGGCTCCAGATCCACAGTGTAATGCTCGCCGCTCTCGGGATCGACTCTCTCCTCCTGACGGGAGTAGTAGATAGGATTTCCTTCTTCATCCTCTCCTATTATTATAAGGGTCCTGTACTCTTCAGTAAAGGAGGGGATCACGAAATTGGACACATAGGGAAGTCTTCCGATCTCTACGAATACATCGGCAACTTCGTTCTTGGTCTCTTCATGCCAGCCCGAAACCAGCGTGAAGCTCGTGTTACCGTTATTAAATGTGATGCTTTCCATATAGGATTCCTTGGGAAGCCTCTTCTCAAGGTCATCTATGAATCTCAGTATATTGTCATTGTCATTGATCGAAGACTTGTCAAATGCCTCGATTGCCTCATACTCCATCTTCGCCTGGTCATATCTCTGCTTCAGTTCCTCGATATCAGCAATGGCATCGATCCTTGCCTGAACCTCTGCGCGCTCCTTTACAGCCTGGTCATGCTTATACCAGGTGATGCCGGTAAATATGCCGCTGCCCACAACGGCCAGTACCAGTACATAGAGCATGTACTTGATCAGATCAGAACTCTCCAGTAAGCTCTGCTTCTGACCGCTTCCGATGAGCAGGTTCATGGGATCGATTATGGAACCGATGTTGGGCAGGTAACGGAGCACTTCCTCTGCGGTAAGCGCCGCCTGTCCCTTGATCGAAACACCCTTCAGAGTCTCGAAATGCTCAACGGGAGCGCCCAGCTCACGCTCGAGTATCTTCTCGATACCGGCTATAGCCGAGCCTTCACCGAAGATCTTGACACCCTGCAGATCATCGCCGTTCTTTGATCTGTGGTATTCAACGGCACGTCCGATACCGGTTACCAGGTAGGACACTGCCTCCGCGTACTCGTCAGCAGTAACATGCTGATCCAGCAGCTGCTCATTCGAGAGCAGGGTCTTGGCATCCTTCTCGGATATCTTTTTGACATCCATCAGGGCATTGGTAACAGCGTTCTTACCGTAGTTAACGCTTCTCTGGAGTACCAGCACCTTGCCCCGCATAACGTTGACATAGGTGGCATCCTTTTCGATCTGGAGCACCAGATCGGTCCTGCCCTCCTCCATCTGGAGGCCCAGCAGCTGAATGACTGAGTTACCGAAATAGTCGATGTTCTTCACATTGAGCTTAAGCTCTTCGGCAACCTCATAATACCCTCTGACAAGATCCACGGGAGCCGCAACCGCATTTACCCTGTACTTGTGGCTCTTGGTCCCGTCCTGTTCTTCAGCGTAGTAATCGTCGAGGATGGAATAGGCAAAGAGATAATCGCCGGAATTACTCATAGGGAAGTATTCCGATGAATTTGCCTGCAGTATCTGCGCCAGCTTCTTCTGATTTTTAAAGTAGTTGATCTCTACTTCCTTGCTTGCGATCTTCTTACTGGAAACCGTGAACACTACATCCTTTGCCGTGAACCCGCGCCCGAAGATCGCTGTTCTGATCGCTTCTGCCGCAGCTGTGACATCAAGCAGGTAGCCGTCATTAAAACAACCCGCCGGAGTCGCAATTTCCGCCGCATTGCTCAGGACTACCGAGTCTTTGTTGTTCTTCTGCATCTCGGCGATGCGGATCGCATCAGATGAGATGTAGATAGTCAATGCCTTATTGGCCATCCTTGCTGCTCCCCTTTCGTTTTATAAGATTTGCGCACAGATTCTCTACGCCTATGAATAACCGGTCTCCCGGAGTATTCGCTACCTGGCAGGCATTATAACACCCAGATACCAGCTGATGATCCTCTCGCCCCAGAGCATGGCAGCCATGCCGCCTGCCGCAAGATAGGGTCCGAAGGCCAGCTCTCTCTTCTTTTTCAATATCGCCATAAGTGTCAGATGAAGCACTGAACCGGCAAGGGACGCCAGCATCAGCGTAAGCAGTATCTTCTTCCATCCGATGAGCAGTCCCAGAGCCGCCATGAGTTTTACATCACCGCCGCCCATGGCTCTGCCTCCGCTCAGAAGGCCTATCAGCATCAAAAGTCCGCTGACCAGCACAGCCCCTATGAGATACTCATGCCATCTTCCGATATCCGTAAAGAGATGTACCAATCCTATGACCGCTATGAGCAGGTTCAGCTCGGGGGGGAGCTCCATGATCTTAAGATCAGTGTAAGCCAGCCCCAGAAGCAGGGTCATCGCGATGCCGTACATAAGGGATTCCGGTACTGCTCCAAAGGTCAGGGCAGTCAGAAACCAAAGCGTTCCCGAAACCGCAACAAACGCGGGGCATGCTCCTGAAGCCATACCCGCGCTTTCCTGTATTCCCGGAACAGCTCCTGCGTTCCGGAGGCTTATGTTCCTCTCTTCTTCGGGGCCCAGCCTTATCTTCCAGGTACTGTAGGCGCACATCAGACCGCCGAGAGAGGCTCCCGCACAGATTGTA
>JAFWWB010000082.1 GCA_017518185.1 Lachnospiraceae bacterium | reverse complement strand
GAGAAGCGACAAGACCCGACAAAACATCGCCACTTCCAGCCTTTGCCAGCGACGCTTCCCCATGTGGATTGAAAAACATTTCGCAATCAGAGTCCGAATCCCCCTCCCGAGAAGATGCTTGACATGATCGCCAAGGTCTGGGAGTATGCGGGGCTTATCGTCGACGAGAAGCGATAGGTCGTTTTTCAGTGAGATTTACAGGAGGGACAGGATATGGGATCTGATCTTGTAAGGGTCACGGGAATGATCTCCGGTATGGATACCGAGAGCCTCATTTCCATGTACTCATCGAAAGCAAAGAATAATCTTCAGAAAGCAAAAAACAACAAGACATTAAATACCTGGACGCAGGATGCGTGGAAGAGCCTGAACAGCAAGGTTTATTCCTTCTATACGGGCACCCTTTCCGCAAACCGTCTGTCTACGGCTTATAAGAAGACGAAGACCACCACGTCCAATAGCGCGCTGTCCGTTGTGAGCGGCAGCAATGCGGCACAGGGTGTGCAGAGCGCGCAGATAGTCAGCACCGCAAAGTCGGCTTATCTGACAGGCACTGAGATCAAACGGGATAACGGATCAGCCCTGAAGGCGGACGACAGTCTTGCAAATGCTTTTTCAGAAGACGGCGGCATCGCCGGGGCATCCTTCACCTTTAAGACAAATGGCGGCACCGAGAAGAAGTTCATAGTCGACAGCGATACCTTTACCGATGAGGACAGGGCTGCCCTTAAGGGAAAGTATGGTGATGATGCGGTGTTCGTAAAGAACATGAACCAGCTGACCGCCAAGCTTAAAGATGCCGGGGTGAATGCCAATTATGACGCCACCAACCAGCGGCTCTTCATCAACGCAAAGACCACGGGGCAGAAGGCGGATTTCAGCTTTACAGCGAATTTCAGTGGTGCTGACGCTGATAAGAACCTGAGGGCTCTTTCAAAGCTTGGACTGGTATCGGATACCAATATCAGCGATTATGCGCAGGGACGCACGATATCGGAGGACGACGGCGAGGGCGGCACGAGCCAGCGTGCCATGACGGCAGAGGACGTAAAGGCACAGTTTGATATAGCAAAGACTTCGGATAAGGTACCGGGCTCCAAAGCAAAGCTCATACTGAACGGAGCGGAATTCGAATCCGATTCCAATACCTTTAACATTAACGGCAATACCTATACCATCAACCATATGCCCACCGATCCGGGGGAGAATATCTCCATCACCACATCCACTGATTATGACGGAGTATATGATGTGGTGAAGAAGATGCTCAAGGAGTACAACGAGCTCGTGAATGAGATGAGCAAGCTCTATAACGCGGAATCCGCAAAGGGCTATGATCCGCTCTCCGACGAACAGAAGGAAGAGATGAGCGAGAAGGAGATCGAGGACTGGGAGAACAAGATAAAGGGTTCCCTGCTCCGTCAGGACAATACCCTTTACGGTGTGATGAGCGCCCTTACCGATACAGCCATGGGAGGCTTTGAGATAGGCGGAAAGACCATGTACCTGAGCGATTTCGGCATCTCCACACAGAATTATTTCGAGGCTGAGGCAAACGAACGCTATGCGCTCCATATCGACGGGGATTCCGACGACGAGATCTCTTCCGGCAAGGATGATAAGCTTAAGGCCATGATAGCATCGGATCCCGAGAAGGTATCACAGTTCTTTGCGAAGTTCTCATCAACGCTTTATGACAGCGTATATAAGAAGATGAGCGGAAATACTGCCTTAAGCAGTATCTACAAGGTTTACAATGACAAGCAGCTTAAGGAAGACGGCAAGAACTGGGATGATAAGATCGCGGAACTGGAAGACAAGGTCACGGAGATAGAGGACAAGTGGTATTCCAAGTTCGCGGCCATGGAGACCAAACTGGCGAAGCTGCAGAAGAACCAGACGGCAGTGGGAGGCTTCTTCGGAGGCTGAGTGCCGCAGTATGATAACAGTTTCAGTATTACCATAATACTATCATAAACAATATACTTTCGGCAGGCCGGATGTCCGGTCTGCCGTGAGTATGAAACGGGGAGGGCGATATGCCGAATAATCCTTATGCTCAGTATAATAACAATAAGATAATGACCGCTACCCCTGCCGAACTTACGCTCATGCTCTACGAAGGGGCTATCAAGTTCGGGAACATAGCCATCAAGGCTATCGAGGAGAATGATATCCAGAAGGCGCATCTCAATATCCTCAAGGTTCAGAGGATAATCGACGAATTCCGCAGGACCCTGGATTTCAAATATCCGGTGGCACAGCATTTTGAGAATGTGTATGCATATCTGGCAAAGAGGCTGGTAGAGGCCAATATCTCCAAGGATAAGGAGATCATGGAAGAGGTTGTGACTCACATCCGTTCCATGAGGGATACCTGGAAAGAGGTCATGCGGCTGGCAAAGAGATAAGGGTGGTTTATGGAACAGTATCTTGACGCTTTACTCAGATCGATGGATGAGAAGACGGCCTGCCTGGAGCTGTTGCTTGAGAAAACAGCTGCGCAGGCTGAAATTCTTGCTGCGGAAGTCGTTGACTGGGATGCCTTTGATGCGCTGATCGACGAAAAGGCAGAGCTCATTGACCGGCTTGAGGTGCTGGACGACGGCTTTGTAAGCGTCTTTGACCGCATAAAGGATGAGCTGGAGACCAAGAAGGATGCTTATAAGCCCCAAATAGCCAGGCTTAAGGAGCAGATCAAAAAGGTCACCGAGCAGAGCGCTTCCCTCATGGCAAATGAAAAGCGCAATCAGGAACAGATGACGAAGCAGACAGGAGCGGAGCGTAAGCGCATAAGGGAGACCAGATCCAGGTCGAAGGCCGCAGCCAGCTACTATAAGAGCATGAACCAGATCAACTATGTGGATCCCCAGCTGATGGACAAAAAGAAATAAGATGGACCGCCTCATATTCTACAGGGGCGGAAGCTGTAATGAAGTCCGTGTTCTGGAAAATCTGAAAAAACTTATCAGCGATGTCAAAGTCGTTGAACATAAGTGCAGTAATTACGACGCCGATGCCATTCTGGCGGAGAAGCTTTTTATGCTGATCCATTCTGCCGGGGCAGAGGCGGTTTTTTCTTTGGACTATTATCCCATAATCGCGGAGGTCTGCCATACCTGCGGTCTGCCCTACATCTCCTGGATCATAGATGCGCCCCATTATACCCTGTATTCAACTACCTCATTCTATCCGGAATGTCGTATTTTCTGTTTTGATGCTGAAGAGGCAGCCAGGCTTACGGCCATGGGCAGGCCGGGCATTTTTCATATGCCGCTGGCTGCTGATCCCGCATATTTTTCGGAACACAGGGAAGGGGCGGCGGAAGCGGATATCAGCTTTGTGGGTTCGCTTTATAAAAACGAACATGATTATCTGGACCGGCAGAGCGGGCTGACAGAATACGAGCTGGGTTTTGTGAACGGTCTCATGGAAGCGCAGTCCTTATTGTACGGCGTATCCCTGGCGGAAACTGTGCTTACGGAGGAGCTTACCGGCAGACTCCTTAAGGCCTGCGGGATCTCGGTACCTGCAACCTATGACCTTCCGGAAAGACTGCTTGCTGCTAATGTGCTGGAAAAGCGGCTTACGGTCCGGGAGCGGGAAAAGTATATAAAAATACTTGGAAAGAGCTTCGGCGTGACACTGTATTCCGATGCGGAGCTTTCCGCAGGTGGGGTGGAATTTATGGGCTATGCGGATTATGAAACGCTGATGCCTTCGGTATTTTATAAAAGCCGTATCAATCTGAATCTGACTCTCCGCTCCATACACAGCGGCATACCCTTAAGGGCTCTGGATATCATGGGCTGCGGAGGTTTTCTTTTGAGTTCCTGGCAGCCTGAACTGGGGGAATATTTTGAAGAAGGAAAAGAGCTGGCACTCTTTTCTTCTGAGGAAGAGCTTTTGGACAAGGCAGGCTGGTATCTTTCCCATGAAGAGGAGAGGCAGGCTGTGGCTGCGGCAGGCCATGGGAAGGTCTGCAGGGAATTTACTTATGAAGTTATGCTTGGGAGGATGCTGAAGATATGAATTATATTGCGGTATGTGTCATGACACATGAGCATCCGGACACCGTTGAACAGGTGCTGGAGAACTGCGCGGCTGCCTACAGGGCCTGCGAGCTGGATATGTATTACTACGATTCAAGCAGCGATGACAGAACGGCGGAGATCATCGCAGCCTATAATGAGGCAGGTTATGACAATATACATCATCTCTGCTTCAGGGGACTGAGCGGCGACCAGAAGCTGGCGCAGCTCTATCTCGGTACCGGCCTGGAAAAGGACTATGAATATATATGGGTGGTAAAGGACAGGAGCGTCTGTGATGCGGTGGCTCTGCTCCTCATATATAAAGAAATCATGTTTGAAAAGCCGGATCTTCTGGTGATAGATACTTATTCGGATAAGAGGCTGGGAAGATCCGTAAGCTACGCCGATCCGGCGGAGTTATACAGGGATTATGCCTGGGAGATAACCTCCATGGATGTCACTGTCTTCGGAAGAAGGATGCTGGAGGGTTTTGTGCCTAATGAGGAGCCGTGGCCCCTGAGTGATCCCAGAAGCAGTTTCATGCAGTACGACCTGGTCTTCCGCAGACTCTCGGAGCTGGAGGCACCGAAGATAAGGGTGATCAGTAATGATGATGTCAGGATACTGAATTCGACAAAGAGCGGATCCATGTGGGTCAGGCAGATCTTTGATGTGTGGGTAAGGCTCTGGACAAGGGAAAACGAAGGCCTTCCCGGAATATATGAGCCTTATAAGGAGACAGTGATGAAGAGCAGCGCGGTCCCGGATCTTCTGAAAAGTGTTGAAGGTCTGAATGAACTTCGGAATAAAGGGATACTCACGGAGGCTGTGATCGATGATGAACTGCTGGAACGCTGGGAAAAAGTCTCGGATATTCCTGCTTCGGTACTTGTTGAGTGCGCCGGTAAGGTGTAAGAGTAAGCATAACAGGCAGGAAAGTGTAAAAAAAGTACAAATAGTTTCAAAAAACACTGGATTTTTATGTGAATATGTGATAGAATCATTTCAGTTGCAAAAATTGTAAGATTTTTTGAAAAGTTTTTTCAAAAAGGTATTAAGTATCGGGGGCCTGCTTCCGATACATATAATACAAGCGGGGTGCAAACCCCACAAAAACCAATAATAGCGGCAAGGATGTCGCATCAAAAATTTCAAGGAGGAAATTATTATGGTAGTACAGCACAATCTTACAGCAATGAACAGCAACAGAATGTTAGGTCTTACGACCTCCGCTCAGGCGAAGAGCACCGAGAAGCTTTCTTCCGGTTATCGCGTGAACCGTGCGGCAGATGACGCAGCAGGTCTTGCTATCAGCGAGAAGATGCGCCGTCAGATCAAAGGCTTAACACAGGCTTCCAGGAATGCACAGGATGGTATATCCTGCGTGCAGACCGCAGAAGGCGCACTGGGTGAAGTTCATGACATGCTTCAGAGAATGAACGTCCTGGCTAACCAGGCGTCCAACGACACCATGACCTCTACTGATCGTGGTTATCTGGACAGCGAGATCCAGGCTCTGAAGAGCGAGATCGACCGTGTTGCTTCCACTACTACATTCAACGAGCAGAACCTTCTCGACGGTAGCTTTACCGGCAAGAACCTGCAGGTTGGTGCAGAGCAGGCACAGTTCATCGGCATCTCCATCTCATCCATGAAGTGTTCTACCATTGGTGTGAGCGCTACCTGCATCAGCGGTACCAGCAATGCCAATGCACAGAAGGCTATCTCCCAGATTAAGGCAGCTCTTGCAAGCGTAAGCAAGCAGAGATCTGACCTCGGTGCTGTTCAGAACAGACTGGAGCACACCATCAAGAACCTTGACAACATCGTTGAGAACACCACCGCAGCTGAGAGCCAGATCCGTGATACCGATATGGCTACTGAAATGGTTGCTTACTCTAACAACCAGATCCTCGCTCAGGCAGGTACTTCGATGCTGGCACAGGCTAACCAGTCTAACCAGAGCGTCCTGTCCATCCTCGGATAATGACGCGGCAGTAAATGCTACCGGAAAGGGCACCCGAAAGGGTGCCCTTTTACTTTCCTTGGCCGGGAGCGGATCAATTGGGCGGGAGCATCGTAGATGCGAAGCAATCCGGGTGAGCAGCAAAACAGTTTATCTATTTGAGTCCGGCAGCCTCAAAGATCTGCCCGAATTTCCGCCTCATGGAATGAAATTCCTTAACCTTGCGGTAACCGTTCTCCGCTATGGTCTTACGTTCATCTTCGTGCGCGAGATAATAACCCGCCTTTTCCACGGCATCGGGTATGCTCTCATAATAAACGAAATCCTCCCCGGGGACAAAGGCCTCAGCCAGATCGGCCTGGTAATTGCTCATGAGGAAACCGCCGCAGGCCATTATGTCCATGGCTCTCAGGGGGATGCCGGTGTGAATGCTCCTGAGGGTGATGTTTAAGTTTATCTTTGCGCATTTCATGGCATAGGGTGCTTCACTGTAGTAATCAACGCAGCCCAGATTCCGTACTTTCTTAATATAAGAGGTATCACCGGGAGTATACAGGGCAACGTCATAGCTTTCGGAAAGCGCTTTGAGCAGCATCTCCCGCTCCCTGGTAGTGACCTGCATGGCCAGATAATAGTTGGCGAAGGTCCAGGCTGCGGTTTCGTAGCCGTCGCCGCGGTTGGTAACAAGAGGTACGTATTTCAGCACCTTTTTCATGATATCGTCGTTAAGGGCAGGTTCAAGTATGTCAACCCCGTAAAGCTCCTGCTGGGCTGCGATGAGACCTTCCAGGTAGCCCTTCAGATAATCATCGAAATTCTCGAACTTTTTGAAGATGCGGAAACGGTCCTCCCTGTACATCGAGCCTATCATGGCTATGTCCGCATCGTATTTCCTGTGTATGGCCGCATCGGGGATCATCTTATCATAGCTTTCCGTGTTGCCGGCCAGGGGCAGGTAAAACACATGCTCCGCGCCGTCCCTGATAAGACGGGCCGCCTCCGAGGAATCAAAATGAAAGATGTAGTTCTCCGGAAAGAAGACGGTCATGGAATAGAGCAGCATGGCGGGGGAATCATAGACCCAGGAGATATATTTCTTCCTGCAGGCATGAGCTGCTGTAGCCACTACGGGAAAATAATTAAAGGAAAAGACTGCATCGGCGTTACACTCAAGCAGCCGTTTGGCGATCTCTACTCCCAGTTCCTCACCGTTCCTTATGTCGGCGCTGTTCTGGGGAAAGTCAAAGATCTCGGTGTCCACGCCCATACGGGGCAGAAGTTTTTTTATCGTTTCGCTGCCGAATCCCGGCCAGTCCATTATGAGGAGTTTCAAATCAACATTCCTCCCGACACATCATGTCTTTTCTGACGATCCGTTAAAGATCAAAGGCGAAGGCAGGGCTGCGTAAGGGAAGGTTTCATCTTCGGATGCAAAGGCTGCCTTTGAGAAAAAGTAACCCGGCCGGAGCAGGCGTTCAAAGAGAGCATCGGCGGGAGCTTCAAAAAACTGCGGTTCCGCAGAGGGTACGTTGTCGAAGGCAGGAGCTTTATCCGCTTCCTGTACGGAGATCACCAGCGGACGCCAATCTCCTGTAGAGGCCAGAAGCTGCCTGAGGCTCCGGCAAAGACCGGGATGCAGGCGGTAAGAGGGCCTGAGGACGCAGATCCATTCGCTGCCACAGGCCGAAAGGGCGGCTTCCACAGTATCTTCTGCCGGCACGTCATCCGGAAGGATAAGACGAACGCTTTCGGGATAACGGTCGCGGAAGGTGTAAAGCGCGCACTGGGCGTCGTCCCCAAGGGCCTTCCAGTGAATGCAGAGTTGTAAATGGGCCATGCCTGTAAGCTGCCACTCCAGAGTGGAAAAAAGTCCCTCCAGATCCCGGGCTTCAGTATCGGGACCGCAGAAAAGGGCAAAGGAGAAATATTTTTCCTGCATGTCCTCATCGGGCAGGCTCTTAAGTCTGTCCATGGAGGATAAGTGTCCTGCGGCATAGGCCAGCCTGAAATGTTCCTCTGCTGCTTCCAGGTTTTCCATGGCTTCGAAGATGCAGCCAAGATTGTGATGCGGCAGGGCACGGGCTAAGGATTCATCGTTGTAGTCATCAAGGGTCAGCGCCCGTTCATAATCCTTAACGGCTCCGTAGATATCCCCGGTGAGCAGCCTTGCATATGCCAGAGCGCTGACATAATCCGCATAGTCCCCGAAGTCCCCGGAATACTTTCCGAGCGCTGATGCTTCTTCGGCGCGTCCGAGATCGCAGAGGCAGGAGATAAGGGAGGCGGCACACATCTTAATATACTTCGGCCGTAGATCCTTTGCCAGTTCCAGTGCTTTTCCGTAATATCCGGCAGCTTTTTCCTTATCGTTTACCAGCTCGCGGCTCTGGCCCAGCTGATAGTATATGTAGGGATCGGAGTGTGAAGTCTTAAGCTCTTCCTGTAACAGCCTGTCGTTACGCTCCGCCTTTTTTTTCAGTTCCTCCGCAGTGCCGTAGTAGCCTTCGTGGTAGAAGGTCATGGGCAGTGCGTAGGCTGACAGTGCCCCGCCGTCCCGTCTTGCGGGCTGTTCGTGTATGCGCCCTTCGTAGCGGTACAGCCGGCGGTCAAAAAAACGCTCAACCTGGTCGATATATATCGTAGTACCGCCGTTTCCGTCGTTGCAGAGGTTCCGGCGGCGTATCTGCCCCAGGGCGTTTCCGTATTCCGAAGCGGCCTTAAGGCATCCGGGAAGGTCATATTCCTCAAGTATCTCGTCCGCGTCCACAAAGAGGACGAGATCACAGGAGGCCTGTTCCATACAGTAGTTCCTGGCAGCGGAGAAGTCATCCGTCCACTCAAAATGTAACACGCGGCAGCCATAGCCCTCTGCTATGGAGACCGTGGTATCGGAGGAGCCGGTGTCGCAGAGCAGGATCTCCATTCCGAGGGGGGAGAGGGCCCTGATACATTCCCCGATGTGTTTCTCTTCATTTTTTGCTATAATACATATGGAAAAATTTTTCATATGTGATATAATAACACAGATTTTTTTACCATACAACTAAGGAGCTATAAGGAGTAATGAGCGCAAAAGTAACAAAAAAGAGTGTAAATAAAACAAAGGAGTTGAGCACGGCCCAGGCATTGTCGGACTATTTCGCCACGGGCGTCATGTCAGTGTATGTTTTCTTTATGCTGGCGGTATATCCGCTGCTCTACCATGACAAGTATTTCGATATGGGCGCGGCCAAATACCAGATCTTCAAGTGGGGCAGCCTGATAGGCCTTACGGTCATGACCATAATGTGGTTCGTCTGGCTCTGGGCTTTCAGGGAAAAGATCTCTCCAACAAAAGAGGTAAAGAGCTTTTCGGTCACGGACTGGTTCGTGTGCGCTTTTATGCTCGTTACGCTCATATCCTATCTGCTGGGCTACAACCGTGAGATGGGACTCTGGGGCTATACGGGCTGGAATATGGGCCTGATGAGCCAGCTGTTCTTTGTAGTGAGCTATTTCTACGTCTCCAGGTTCTGGAAGAGGAACAGGGGAACGCTGATCTGTACCGTGCTTGCGGCTGTGATCTGCTATCAGATAGGTATACTGCAGCGTTTCGGCTTTAACCCCCTGGGCATGTATGACGGTGTGTCGGATGCGGATATAGAGAAATTCCTGTCTACCCTGGGGCAGACCTCCTGGTATTCTTCCTATGCGGTGCTGATAGTGCCCTTGGGAATGTATCTTTACTGGACGGATGACAGAAAGTGGATGCGCATCGCGTCCATACTCTTCACCGCACTGGGCTTCGGCATGATCTGTACCACCAACAGCGACAGCGCCTACGTGGCGATCGTCCTGATCATGATGGTATTTTTCCGTTATTCGCTGGAGAGCAACGAAAAGCTTAAGCGTTTCTTTGAGATGACGATAACGGGGCTGCTGGCCTTCCGTATAGTGGGCTGGATGCAGGCCCTCTTCCCAGAAAGGGGCAGGACCTATATCACCGGGGATGAGAAGATAAGCAAGTTCGTTACCGGTTCGCCCTGGATGCTGGTACTGACCATAGCGCTGCTCGTGCTTTATGCGCTGCTGGTGGTGCTGGACAATAAAAAGAAAGCAGATAAGAACGGAGAAGGCTTTGATATCTCAAAGTATAAGAAGCTTATCTGGCGCCTCACCGTTATAGCGGCGGTGCTGGTGATCTGGGCGGTGGCGATGCTGGTCATCCTGGTAACGCAGCACAAACTGCCCGAAGCCCTTGCATCCCTTTATGATGTGAGCTTCTTCAATTTCGATCTGAGCTGGGGTAACCACAGAGGCTTTAACTGGCGTGCTTCCGCCATAGCTTTTTCCCATGCCAATTTCAAGGATCTTCTGGTGGGCGTGGGGCCGGACTGCTTTGCGGAGGCCATGGACAGATATTATGCGGCAGAGGTGGCGCAGTACTGGGGCGGGCTTCAGCTTGCCTGCGCCCATAACGAATGGCTCAATATGCTGGTGACGGAGGGCTTCCTCGGACTCGCCGCTTATTTGGGCATATTCATAAGCTCCCTCTGGCGTGCTGCAAAGCATGTTAAGGAAGAACCCGTGCTGGCGGCGCTCATGGCAGGTATAGTGGCCTATATGGGCCATAACGTATTCTGCTACCAGCAGTGCATATGTACCCCCGTTGTGTTCATTTATATGGGTATAACGGAGCTTATCATCAGAAGCAGGAGAGATAAGGCATGATAAGTATTTCACTCTGCATGATCGTCAAAAACGAAGAGGCGGTGCTGGAACGCTGTCTTTCCTCGTTTAAGCCGCTGGTTGATGAGATGGTCATAGTCGATACCGGTTCCATCGATTCCACTAAGAAGATCGCGGCCCACTATACCAACCGCATATTCGATTTTGAATGGACGGGGGATTTCTCGGAGGCCAGGAATTTCGCATTTTCAAAATGCACCTGCGAGTATATCTATTCCGCCGATGCGGATGAGTTTATAGACGAGGAAAACGCCGCGGAGTTCCTTGCTCTCAAAAAGGCCATGGAGCCTGAGGTGGAGTTGGTACAGATGTGGTATGTGAACCGTCATCCCTACAGGACCACGGACAACTATGAGCGGGATCTGAGACCAAAGCTCTACAAGCGCTTGAGGAGCTTTGTCTGGATAGACCCGGTGCACGAATCCGTGCGGCTGGATCCCGTGGTATTCGACAGCGATATAGAGATAATCCATATGCCGGGACAGATACATGCTGGCAGGGATTTTTCCATCTTCCTGAAGAGCCTGGCCTCGGGAGAGTCTCTTTCCCCGAAGCTCATGCATATGTATTCCATGGAGCTTTTCATGGCGGGATCCTCCGGGGATTTTTATGCAGCGGCTCCCTATTTTGAAGCTATGATAGGCGATCCCTCCACTACGGAGGACATGCGCATGGATGCCTATTGCGTGCTGGCACACTGCGCCAGGATAAGAAGAAATACGAACGCCTTTTTCAAATGGTGCCTCAAGAATATAAGCATCAAGCCCTGCGCTGAGATCTGCTGCGAGCTGGGACATTATTATTTTGATGCGGGAGATACGGAAGAGGCCAGTGTCTGGTTTATCAACGCGCTGGAGGAGACGGATGCCATACTCATCGCGGATGCTGCAAGGCGCACTCCGCTGGACATGCTGGCGCACTGTTATGAGAGGCTGGCTGCCGAACATCCGGAGATAAAGGATGTCTGCCTTAAGATGGCAGTGGATTATAAGGCAAAGCTGTCGGAGGCTCTTAAATCTTGAGCTACGGGGTCTATGGCAGCGGAAGGCTTCTTGAGAAGTGCTGTGCTTATCTGAAGGACTGCGGCTTTACGGATGCCTGCTGCATTACAGACCGGGTGGAGGATGTGGAGCTTTCCCGGAGCTTTCCCGGTTTTGAGAGCTGCAATCTTTCGGAAGCTGCGTCTTTTGATGCTGTGATATTGGTGCCCGAAAATGCCTGGATCTCTGTGGCTGTCAGAAGACTAAAAGCGGCAGGAGTCACTTCCATGTGCTATCTGCCCGCTTATTATGCTGAAGAGGGACGGGAGATAGGTGATGAAAGCTTTATCTGGCCTGATCTTTCCCTTCCGAGGCTTGAATATCTGGAATATCATGTTTCCTGGCATTGTAATCTGAAATGCCGGGGCTGTACCCATTTCTCGAACATAATAGAGGGAGAGCGCTTCGGGGATATCGATGCCTTTGTACGCGATATGCAGAGGCTTCAGGAGCTGTTCTGGGGGATCTTCAAGATACGCCTGATGGGCGGGGAACCGCTCCTCAATCCGAAGCTTCCCGAATTTGTAGCTGTGAGCAGGGAGGCCTTTCCCGATGCGGATATCAGGGTGGTCAGCAACGCACTGCTCCTGAGGGAGGATATGGAGGACCTGCTGGACACCATGGGGGCCTGCGGCGTGGGCTTTGACGTGAGCATGTATCCGCCCACAAAGGCGGCTATCGGCCGCGTGGACGGGATATGCAGAAAGAAGGGGGTTAAGCTCTTTGTCACCCCGGAGGTCAGGGAATTCCGGGCAGGCATGGATCCGGAAGGCCGGCAGGAGCCGGGAGAAGTATATGCGGCCTGTCCCGCAAGACACTGCGCCTTTCTTGGGGACGGCGTGATCTCAACCTGTGCGATGCCGCAGCTCATAGACATATATAACGGCTGCTTCGGGCAGAACATTCCCGTGGTGGCGGAGGATATCATAGATCTGTACGAGCCGGGGCTTACCGGAGAAGAGCTGCTCCGGCGCCTTCACAGTCCCATGGATATCTGCCGCTTCTGCACGCAAAAGCAGCGGAGCTTTCCCTGGGAACCTGCCCCCCGTACCACGGCGGAGGCCGGAGACTGGTGGGCCTGAACGGTATTGTCCGAACGGTATTTATGGGCCGGCAAACGGCCGGAAAATAAGCGGAAAACGGCTTGCTTTATTTACATAAGTGTGGTATATTTGTACTAACTATAAAAGGGATACGTGTACCCGCCGCGGTCCGGCGTAAGGTATCATAAAGGATGTGATACGGGATCCGCGGTACGATCAGGGAAGAAAGGAGGGTACATATGGCAACGATAAATAACGCTGCATTAAGTAACGTATATAATTATTTTCAGGCCGATCTGGTACCCAGGTCTTCTTCCGGACGTTTCGACTCCCATAACAAGAAAGATCTCAAGGATATATACAGGTCCATAGTGAAGCTCAGCAAGGATGAGCCTGTTTTTCTCATGGACCGCTCCAGGGAAGTGGAAGAGTACACCATCCATATGAAGGAAAGTGCCCTGCGCTTCCGCAGTGAAGTGGCTTCCATCGGCGGCCTGGACGAGGAGATGGCCTTTAATCAGAAGACCGCCTTTTCTTCGGATCCCTCCGTAGCAGAGGTGAGGGGGAGCTTAAACGGCAGCAGCGGCAGCGAAGAGCCTGAAAACATTACACTGGAGCTGCGTCAGCTGGCAACGCCCCAGAAAAATGAAGGACGCTTCCTCCCGGAAAATGAAAGAGACATACCTCCCGGCAATTATTCTTTTGATGTTGCTACGGGAAGTTCCAAGTATGAGCTGCAGTTCTCCATAGGAGACGGGGATACCAACAGGGACATACAGAACAGGCTGGCGAGGTTGATAAACAATTTCAAGCTTGGTCTTACGGCACAGGTGGAGCAGGATGGCTTGGGCAATTCGGCCCTGATCATCAGTTCCCGCTCCGTAGGCGACAGGTCGGACAGCGGAGGCCATTTCAATATCTCCGATGAAGAGACCAGCCAGCAGGCCGGCATCGTGGATTATCTTGGGATCAGGCGTGCAACTGAGGAAGGTGCTGATGCCGTATATTCAATCAATGATGAATACTTCACCTCTCCCGGCAATGAGGTGCGCATAAACGACAGCTACGATGTGCGCTTTAAGGAGGCGGCTCCCGGAAGACCGGTGACCATAGGCTACAAGCCGGATGTAGAGTCCATGAAGGACAATATCATATCCCTGGCAGGCTCCTACAATAATTTCATCAGGGCTACGGCGGAATATGTGGACCGGCAGCCCCGGACCAATCTTTTGGTACGTGATATGAAGATAAACAGTGCCTACTATACCAGGGCGCTTTCCGGCATGGGGGTGAGCCAGGAAGAGGACGGCACCATAAAGGTGGATGAAGAAAAGCTGGCGGAGAGTCTTAAGAGCGGCGATACCGAGGAGGGGCTGGGTACCCTCAGAGATTTCACAAAGTTCGCCCTTAGGAAAGCAGGGCAGGTTCAGCTGAACCCCATGGATTACGTTGATAAGCGTATAGTGGCTTACAAGGACCCGACCAAACCCCATTACGCGAATCCTTACGTTACCAGTGCATACAGCGGTATGCTGTTTAACGGATACATGTAAGATCCCGGCTGTGCCGGGATCTTTTATGGTAAGCGCTCCGTGGGGATGCACTTGGATCTTGTTAAGGAAATATGCCGCTTTCAGCGGCCAAAAGTTTTCTGTATCTTTTTTTCAGCCTGTATGATATAATGATGCCGGCATAGTATAATCTTTCTCTGAGGTGAACCGGGATGATATATAAACCCCGTAAGGATCTTAGCGGGTATTGTGATGCATACGGCAATTTTACTCCTGAGGGCGCCGCGAGGCTGAGGCAGGAGAGCGATGCCTATTTTGAGGAAATGGCGGAATTCAAGCGCTCTGCCCATGCCGGGGTCTGCATTTACAAGGGAAAGATCAATGAGAAGCTGCAGGAGGGAAAGCCGGCAGCTTATAATGCCATAGTGGCGATGCTCAATGAGGAAAATTATCTCAGCACGGCTCACTATGACGATGAGCTTATGCACTTCTACTCCACAGCCCAGATATACAGGCTTGAGGAGGGGAGCGTTGAGAAGACTATATATGACATCATCCGCTATGTGGATGATTTTGACATAATCTACACCAAGGTGCTTTTCATGTACCGCAGGATAGTACAGGGGCTGGATCACAGCGATATCGCTGCGGAGCTTAAGGACATGCAGCTGTCGGTATTCACCATGGGACAGCTTCTGCTGGACGTACCCCTTGCCGGCAAGAAGAAGATAACCGCCGTCCTTTCGGATCATTTCCGGAGGGAGGGAAAGAATAAAGAGGCGCAGTATCTGTGCCGTCTGTCTGAATAGGAATGGATGATAAGAAATTCTGTTTTATAATCTGCACAGACCGGGAAGAGTATCTGAAGGAGTGCACATATTATATTAGCCACCTCCGCATACCGGATGGTTATTCCGCTGAGCTTCTTCCTATCAGGGAATGCAGGAGCATGGCTTCCGGTTATAATGAGGGGATGGCGGCCTCCGATGCAAAATACAAGATCTATATGCATCAGGATGTTTTCATCCTGAATCCCAATTTCCTCAAGGATCTGCTCATGGTTTTCAGCACAGATAAGCATATCGGCATGGTGGGGATGCTGGGAGTGGAGCGTCTGTCTCCAGACGCAGTGGTGTGGAACAGCATCCGGGTAGGGAATGTGTATGACCCTGCACAGGAGCAGCCTGATTATGCTTTTTATTCATGGCATCCCGAGGAAGGCGTCACTGATGTGGAATATGCCGAAGGCATGCTCCTGGCTACCAACCGGGATCTGCGCTGGAGGGAGGACCTCTTTGATGGCTGGAGTTTTTATGATGCCTCACAGGGCTTTGAATTCAGGACTCATGGCTACAGGGTGGTGGTGCCGGAGCAGCGTATCCCCTGGGTGGCCCACGAGGACAGCATAGTCAACGTGTTCGCCTATGACAAATACAGGAAGATCTTCATGCGTGAGTATATGGGTGTTACTGAATGAGGATTACTGTATGCATCATAATGAAGAACGAGGAAAAGAATATCGCAGAGTGCCTGAAATGCCTTAAAAAAGCGGGCTTCGGGCCGGGGGGCGCCTGCGGTGACATAGTGGTGGTGGATACCGGTTCCTCAGATGGGAGCAGGGAGACCGCCGGCAGATATGTGGACAGGGTATATGAGTATGAATGGCGTGACGACTTTGCTGCGGCGAAGAATCACGCCGTCTCTCTTTCCGGGACGGACCTGGTATGGGTGCTGGACGCGGATGAGTTCGTGGAAGAATACGATCATGCTGCAGTCACGGCTTTCTTTTCTTCGCACCTTGAGGCGATGGGAAGGATACGCCGCCGTAATCTCATAAAGGCTGACGGTATCAGCGGAGTGCAGGCTGACCTTACCGAACGTATATATGACAGACGCAGATACCGCTTTGTACATCCGATACACGAACAGCTCCTGCCTTTCAGCGGGGAGGCCGTTGCGGCAGAGCTCCCGGTATGCGTACGGCACACAGGCTATCTCCTGGATGAAGAGGGACTGAAAAAAAAGGCGGCCAGGAATATTGAGCTTCTTTCCGCACAGCTGGCCGGAAGCCCGGAGGATCCTTATCTGTATTTCCAGATGGCCCAGAGTTATATGCTTAAGCGTGACAGGGAAGCGGCGCTGGAATGGTATTCGAAGGGCCTTGGCTTTGACGTGGATCCGGAACTTGAGTACGTACAGATGATGGTCACGGGCTACGGCGACTGTCTTCTGGCCTGCGGGAAAAAGGAAGATGCACTGGGACTGGAGGGAGTGTACGGGGCTTTTGAAAAGGTGCCGGAGTATGTCTTCCTCATGGGGCAGATCTATCTGGCCAACAATATGCTGATAAAGGCATACGGTGAATTCCTAAAGTGTCTCTCCATGAAGGAGGGCAGGACGGAAGGAGTCACTTCATATTATGCATATCACAATATCGGACTGATAAACGAGATGCTGGGAGAAAAAGAAGCGGCGGTCTCTTTTTACGAAAAGGCCGGGGACTATCCCAGGTCAAAGGAAAGGCTTAAGGAGCTCAGGGGAGAATGATAAGTGTCATCGGAGTGGTGAAGAACGCCGCGGATATCATAGAGAGCATGATACGCTGCAACGCCATTTGGGCGGATAATTTCGTGCTGCTGGACAATATGAGCTCCGACCGGACAGCGGAGATACTGGAAAGCCTTAAGAAGGAGGGCTTTCCCATAGAAGTGCTTGAGGATCACGAGCAGAGCCATCTTCAGAAGGAGAAGATGCTGAAGCTCATAGCATATGTTAAGGAGAAGTATTCCCCGGACTTTATCTTTCCGCTGGACGATGACGAGATAGTGGTCAGCAGCAGTGCCGGACTTAAGCCCGGAGAGATAAAGAGCGCGATAGAAGGTCTGGACCGTAGCATGCTCTATTACGTGAGCTGGCGGAATTACATTCCCGCCGATGAGGATGATGCCGGAGAAGTCTGTGTGCCGAAGCGTCTGCGCTTCTGCTTTGACGACGAGCCCAGGATGACGAAAAAAGTCCTCATACCCGCAGCACTGACCGGGGAAGGTTTTTCCCTGGCAGACGGGAACCACTACGCGGATTCCCCGGCGGTAAAGGGACGAGTTCATCTGAAGGATCTGAGGATAGCCCATTTCCCCGTGCGTTCACCGGAGCAGATCGCTTCTAAGGCGGCAGTGGGCTGGATCAACAACCTGATCATCAATGACAGGGCGGAAGGACAGGCATATCACTGGGAGCGCATGTTCAATATAATAAAAGGAGGCACCATTCCGGGCACCGATCTTATGCAGGCCATGTGCACCCTCTACCGGGAAGATCCCAATGACGAAGAGCATCTTAACGTGGTGCTGAAGCCCCTGGATCTTCCTGCTGAATGCTTTACGCTCAGATATACCCGCCCCGGGGAGGCGAACCTTCTTGCGAATATCTGCCGCAGGATGGAAGAGCTGGCGCTGGCTTATTCGGAACTTAAGAAAAAAGTCTGAAAAAGTTGTTGACAGTAAAGATGCTTTATGATACATTATCGTGGCGAGAGCAAAGAACTCTTTTTTTTATGTGTTTTTGATCGGAGGTTAAGAAAATGCGTACAAGGATCACACTGGCGTGCGAAGATTGCAAGCGCCGCAATTACAACCTTACGAAGGATAAGAAGACTCATCCTGACCGTATGGAGACCAAGAAGTATTGCAGGTTCTGCAAGAAGCATACTACCCATAAGGAAACCAAGTAATCAGGAGGCAGTTATGGCTGAGACAGAGAAGAAGAAGGCCAAGAAACCGTCCTTCTTAAAGGGTGTCAAGACCGAATACAAGAAGATCACCTGGCCGGATAAGGGCTCTCTTACGAGACAGACTACGGCTGTTGTGGTCATCACGGCGCTGCTGTCGGTGCTCATTGCGCTCATCGATATGGTAGTCAAGTACGGTGTGGAATTCCTCACCAATCTACAGCTGTAAAGGGGACGGGAATGGCAGAGACAAAGGCTAAGGTCAAGCGTCTGGGCGAGCTTCAATCCATACTGTCGGGTCCCGAAGAGACCAGTGAGATATTGAAGCCTGTACGCAGCGCTACCGATGAAGAGCTGCAGAGCAGTCTCGAAGATCATGATATAGGTGCCAGCGATAACAAGTCCGGCAGAGGCATGGGCTGGTACGTGGTACACACCTATTCAGGCTATGAGAACATAGTCAAGGCCAGTATTGAGAAGGCCATAAAGAACCGCCATCTGGAGAATAAGATCCTGGAGATCAAGGTTCCCATGCAGGAGGTTACCGAGATCCGCTCCACCGGCAAGAAGAACGTTCAGAAGAAGGTCCTTCCCGGCTATGTGCTCATTCACATGGATGCGGACGATAACGATGCCTGGTATGTGGTAAGGAACACCAGAGGCGTTACGGGCTTCGTAGGTCCCGGAAGCAAGCCGGTTCCGCTGGACGAATATGAGATCGGCAAGATCGACCAGGAGAGGATCGCAAGAGTGGAGTTTTCCGTCGGCGATACCATCATGGTCACGGACGGCGCCTGGAAGGATACCATCGGAAACGTGTTCCGTATCGACGAGAACAAGCAGACCGTCACCATCATGGTGGAGATGTTCGGCCGCGAGACTCCGGTGGAGATCGGTTTCTATCAGGTAAAGAAGATAAATTAATGTTTTGTCCCTTCGTGGGAGCGGCATAAAGCCGCGTTACTACCACTTTCATAATAAAGGAGGAAGCCAAAGATGGCAAAGAAAGTAGAAGGCTACATCAAGCTGCAGATCCCTGCCGGCAAAGCAACACCGGCACCGCCTGTAGGACCGGCTCTCGGTCAGCATGGCGTGAACATCGTTGAATTCACAAAGCAGTTCAACGCGCAGACCGCTGACAAGGGTGATCTTATCATCCCCGTTGTCATCACGGTGTATGCGGACAGGAGTTTCTCCTTCGTGACGAAGACTCCCCCCGCACCCGTACTCATCAAGAAGGCGTGCAACATAAAGAGCGCCTCCGCAGCTCCCAACAAGACCAAGGTTGCTACCATCTCCAAGGCAAAGATCCAGGAGATAGCAGAGCTTAAGATGCCGGATCTCAATGCGGCATCCCTTGAAGCAGCCATGTCCATGATCGCAGGCACCTGCCGCAGCATGGGCGTCACCGTTGAAGAGTAAGGAGGGCCCCGACAATGAAGCATGGAAAGAAGTACAACGAGGCGCTGAAGGCATTCGACCGCGCCAACTACTACGAGCTGGGTGAGGCTGTAGAAATGGTAAAGAAGACTGCTACGGCGAAGTTTGATGAGACTGTAGAAGTTCATATCAGGACAGGCTGCGACGGCAGACATGCAGAGCAGCAGGTCAGAGGAGCAGTCGTGCTCCCCAACGGAACCGGTAAGACGGTCCGTGTGCTGGTCCTTACAAAGGGCGACAAGGTTGCCGAGGCACAGGCAGCAGGAGCTGACTTCGTGGGCGGCGAGGAGCTGATCCAGAAGATCGACAAGGAAGACTGGTTTGATTATGAAGCAGTCATCGCAACTCCCGACATGATGGGTCTTGTAGGCCGTGTAGGTAAGAAGCTCGGACCCCGTTCCCTTATGCCCAACCCCAAGGCAGGTACCGTTACCATGGATGTGGCGAAGGCAGTAAATGATGTTAAGGCCGGTAAGATCGAGTACAGGCTTGACAAGAGCAACCTGATCCACTGCCCCATCGGAAAGGTATCCTTTACCGAAGAGCAGCTTAAGGAGAATCTAGAGGCGCTTATGGACGCTATCGTGAAGGCAAGACCTTCAAGCCTTAAGGGTCAGTATTTAAAGAGCATTACCCTTGCGACCACCATGGGCCCCGGGGTACGTATCAGCACCGCAAAGTTTTGATCTGAACGGATCTCTGCCCCCAGTTGGATACTGGGGGCTTTTTCTATATGGATGAGGACAGATGCCGGATATAAGTGTGATAATCCCCTGCCACAATGTGGCGGATTATATAGACAGATGTTTGGAGAGTATCACTTCCCAGACCATAGGGTGCGCTGCTCTTGAGATAATATGCGTGGATGACTGCTCCACCGATGATACGGTGGAAAAGCTTTCGGTCTGGGAAAAGAACTATCCCGAAAACATCTGCCTGGTATGCCTGGACAGGAACGGCAGACAGGGAAGGGCCAGGAACATAGGCATGGGCTATGCGACAGGAGAGTGGACCGCCTTTATCGATGCCGACGACTGGGTGGAGAAGGATTACTTTGAGAGACTATACTCCCGGGCAGAGACCGGCAGATATGATATAGTCATCTGCGGCAATATGCGAGATGACGGCAGCTCCGGCTTATATGCCGCCGACAGGGGCGGTGATCCTGACAGGGAACTGGTGATAGACAGCACTGCCGCAAGGAAGAAGCTGATAAAGGAAAACACTCTTAAGTTCGCGGCCTGGGGGAGGCTTATAAAACGCTCCTTCCTGACGGAAAACGGGATATATTTTCCCGAGGGCCTTGCATACGAGGATATCTTCTGGGGAGAACTGGTGAATTTCTATGCCCGGAGTGTATATATAAGCGGGGAAAAGCTGTATCATTATTTTGTTAATACATCGTCCACAGTGCTCACAAAGGGCGGGGAGTATCATCCCGATATGCTGACTGTGAACTCGCTGTTGTGGATGGAACTTAAGAAGAGAGGCTTTCTGGAGGAATACCGGGACGAACTGGAGTATGAGCTGATCTACAACGGCATACTCGCTTTCCTGAAGGTACTGGCCTACAGATATGAGGAAGCGCCCTATTCGCTTTACAGGCTGCTGGGAGCCTTTGCTGCGGAGCATATACCGGATTACAGGGATAATCCATATTTCATGGCAAAGGAGTTTCCGGCCTTTCACCGGGATCTCTGCGATGCCGTATTTATGAACATGGACAGACAGAGCTTTAACGAGTTTATCGAATATGTAAGAAAGATAGGTTTGTGATCATGAGGAGAAAGCTGAAGATCTTTCTTATAACTTTTTCGGTGGTGGTGCTGTGCGGCTGCGCAGCCATCCTCATCATCGCGGCGGGCAGAAGAAATAAGCCTGCAGCAGGCGGGGCGGCTGCAACTCCCGTGCCCACGGCCCCGGCGGCTGTGGTGCTCTCCCCGGATAATAATATCCCTGAGGGCGGGGCAGAAGGGACTCCTTCTGCAGCGCTGCCCACTGAGGAGCTTGAGCCCGAACCTACAAAGACGCCCTGGCCGGAGACGGCAGTGAAGCTCGGAGAGGGCATAAGCGCCACGAAGGAATACTATACCGATACGGCTGAAGAGGGGGAAGTCAGCTTCGTTTTTGCGGGAGACATACTCTTTGACCGCCGTTATGCGGTGTATGCCCATTATCTTCAGAGCGGCTCTCTTGAGAACTGCATTTCACCGGAGCTTCTTGAGATCATGCGTTCCGCAGACGTATGCATGGTGAATAACGAATTTCCCTATTCCGACAGGGGAACTCCCGAGGCGGGAAAGCAGTACACCTTCAGGGCCGAGCCTTCCTCCGTGTCCCTCCTTCAGGGCATGGGAGCGGACATAGCTGGCATAGCAAATAACCATGCCTTCGATTACGGCGCCGATGCTTTTGAAGATACGCTGGATACGCTGGAAGGCGCAGGGATCATCCCGGCCGGAGGCGGCAGGAATGTGGAGGAGGCCTCCACACCGGTATATATCTATGCGGCGGATATGAAGATAGCCGTTATCGCGGCATCCCAGATAGAGCAGGGAGGGACCATACATTCAAGGCCTGCGGGGCCGGACCGTTCCGGGCTTCTCAGGTCCTGGCCGGAGGATAACGGGACGCTTGATGCCATACGCAGGGCCAAAGAAGAATGCGATGTGGTCATACTGGCCATTCACTGGGGTTCGGAGAATAAGGTGGATCAGGACTGGGTACAGCAGAAGCAGCTTCCGGACTTCCTTGCGGCGGGAGCGGACGTGATCATAGGCTGCCATCCCCATATACTGCAGAAGCTGGATTATTCCGGAGAGGTGCCGATAGTCTACAGTCTGGGCAACTACTGGTTCAATTCAAAGTCACTGGACAGCTGCCTTGTGGAGCTTAAGCTTTCCGGAGGCGGGGTAAAGAGCCTGCGCTTCATCCCCTGCAGGCAGAGCGGCTGCGAGGTAAGGCTTTTGCATGATGCGGAAGCGGAGACTTTACTGGATTATATGAGAGGGATATCCCCGGGTGTTACCATAGACGGGGAGGGATACGTGGAGAAAAGATGAAAAAGCTTGGAGTTATCGGAGGCCTGGGACCACAGGCCGGAGTGTATTTCCTTCAGCTGGTGACGGAGCTGACGGACGCCGGAAAAGATCAGGATCATATAGAGATACTCTTTCATTCCTGTCCGCAGATACCGGACAGGACGGCCTTCATCCTGGGAGAGAGCAATGAGGACCCCGCACCCGGAATGGCGGAAGCAGGCCGTGGGCTGGCCCTGGCCGGAGCGGATATCATTGCCATACCCTGCGTCACCGCAAATTATTTCTACGACCGTCTTCAGGCGGAGATTCCTGTTCCCGTGATCGACACCATAGAGGAGACCGCAAAATACCTTACCGCAAGGAGAATAAAGCGTGCCGGGATCATGGCTACCGACGGCACCATACATGCGGGGCTTTTCCAGAAACATCTGGAGAAGGCCGGGATAGAGTGCATCGTACCCGATGAAGCTCATCAGAAGAGTGTGATGCACATAATATATGATAACGTCAAGGCGGGAAAAGCGCCGGAAAAGGAGCATTATGTAAGGGTGAGGGATGCTCTCCTCGGAGCCGGGGCGGAGCTCATACTGCTCGGCTGCACCGAGCTTTCGATGCTTGCACATGCAGGCTTTACAGGGCCTGAATGCCTTGATGTGATGCGCCTTCTGGCGGCGGTAAGCGTCAGGGAATGCGGGAAGCTTAAGTCCGACTGGGATCTTTGAACCATGGGACCGTCCCCGTGGTATGTTGCATAAGCTGGTGGAAAGTGTTATAATGAACCCCGGTTTTCAGTCATGAAACGGGGGGATGCAAAAGGATGTTTCTGATAATCCTTTCGGGTGCTACGGCACTTGCTTTGATCATAATCCTTACAGTCATCATAAAAAGCAGGATACGGCGCCGTGATGAGGCGATAATGAAGGCACAGGACAAGATGCGCGAGGAGGCTCTTGACCGCATGATACTTAATGAGAATGCGGGAGTGGATGTCCTCAGGGCGCAGGCTGAACGCGCCTTTGCGGTGAATTACAGCCAGGGCGGCCCCAGACGCAGCAATGAGAAAAGGCTCATGCTGCAGGTAGAAGAGATCAGCGAATTCTCGGTAAGGAAGTATATGCTGGATCCGGCAAACCTGATAACCATAGGCTGTGTAAAAGAGAATACAATAGAGCTGCCTGCCGGTGAAGCCGATGCAAGGCAGTGTGAGATGGGGCTTCAGGACGGGATGGTGTATCTCGTGAACCTTGGCAGCGGCGACAGGGTATGGGTCACGAGAAAAGGCAAACGCAAGAATGCCGACAGCAGAAAGCTTGAGATAAAAGACGGCGACATCATCCAGATAGGACGGGTGACGCTTAAGATAAGCTTTATCCTGGCAGGGGAAGGATAAAGAGATAACTCAGGGGGTATATAAAAAGATGAGCTGGTTGCTTTCTCTGTACAGTCAGTATGCATACAAGGATGTGCTGCTTCCGGGGACCGACAACGCCGACCACGTGCTTGACCTTTCGGCTGAGCTCTTCGGTCTGCCTGCGGATATAAGGCTTTACATGGAAGTGCTGGGCGGGCGCTGGCGTTTCCTGGAGGATCCCGGCGTCTACCGCGTGTCGTCCGCTGCGGATCACAGTGATCACTGCGGACGGGAGCTGCAAAATGGCGACATACTTGCCGTAAGTACGGAAGGTACGGACCGGGTCTTTATCCTGGTGCGTACCGTCGAGCATGCTTTTTCAGTCTATTCCAAGATCGCTCTTTCTAATGTGAGCACCTTAAGCATAGGTGCCGATCCGGATAATGATATCCAGTATTCCTTCAACAATCTGATAACACATCATCAGCATGCGGTAATAGAAAACAGGGGCGGGATTTTCGTCCTAAGGGACCAGAGCGCCAACGGGACCTTCGTAAATGCCAGAAGGATATCGGGCGGATCCTGTCAGCTCGTCTTTGGCGATACCATCAATATCTACGGCCTTAAGATGGTCTTTCTCGGCGAGATGCTGGCCATCGACTCCCTGGCGGAGGGGCTCCGGATAAACAACCGTTCCCTTACTCTGTACAAACAGCAGGCGGGATATGCTGCAGCGTCCCGCAGGCGCGAGGAGAAAAAGAAGGAAGAGCTCTTCCACCGTTCTCCCAGGATACTTCCCAAGATAGAGACGGAGCCTGTGGAGATAGAGGCGGCGCCGGCGGAAAAGGAGAGCAATGCCCTGCCCACCTTTATGGCTATAGGTCCTTCCATGACCATGGCATTGCCCATGCTGGCAGGCAGTTCGCTGGCGATAATATCGGCCCAGCAGAGCGGCAGGGGCGCGTCGATAATGATGTTTACCGGCGCGATAACGGCAGTGCTTTCCGCTGCACTCGGAATATTCTGGGCGCTCAAGAATATGAGCTATCAGAAAAAAAAGAACCGCGCTGATGAGGTGAAGCGTTTTGAGACCTACAGTGAATATCTTATCCGCTGTTCAAATGAGATAAAGAGCAAGTATGCCCATAATGCAGAGGCTCTGAACCGGATGTACGGGCCGGCTGAGAGCTGTGCCGCCTACGGCAGGGAGACCATTCAGCTGTGGAACAGGAATCCCAGGCATGAGGATTTCTTAAGACATCGTCTGGGCATGGGCCAGGTGCCCTTCCAGGTAGAGATAAAGGTCCCGAAGGAACGCTTTTCCATGATAGACGACAGCCTGAACGAGCGCCCCAGGATGATAAAGGAGAGCTTTAAGTACCTGACGGGAGTGCCGGTGTGCGTGGACCTTTTTGCGCATAAGCTGGTGGGACTCATAGGCGGTGAGAATTACAGGGGCTGTTATCCCGTGGTACGGGACCTGGTCGCTCAGATCGCTGCCACGAACAGCTATACGGACGTCAAGCTTGCTTTTGTGTATGACAACCGTAAAGGTGATGCCGAGGATCACTGGGGCTTTGCCAGATGGCTTCCCCATGTGTGGAGTGAAGACGGAAAGGTCAGATATGTGGCCGCGGACAGGTCGGGAGCAGGAGACGTTTTCTACGAGATAGCCAACGTACTGCGCTTCAGGGCAGAGGAGGAAGCCGCCAACAGGCATATCGAAGGGGTTCCGAAGCCTTACTACATTCTTATCGTGGAGGACCCGGAGCTGCTGGAGGGGGAGCTTCTCGCAAAGTATGTCTACGATAACGGTATCAATTTCGGACTTACCACCATACTCATGGTACGCCGCTATGACGAGCTGCCCAACGCCTGCGAGTACATCATAGAGAATACGGAAAACTATCAGGGTGAGTACGGTGTCACCGACGGAGTGGACGAGCGTGTTCCCATAGCTTTCGATAATGTTTCCTACGCTTCAATGGAGACCTTTGCCAGGAGGCTGGCAGGCATAAGGGTCAAGGAGGAGGAATCAGGAGGAGAGATCCCGAACGCGCTGAGCTTCTTCGATATGTACAATGTCTCCAGACCCGATGAACTGGGCGTTCTGGAGCGCTGGAAAAAGAACAGGACCTACGAGTCGATGAAAGCACTTGTAGGGCAGAAGGCCGGAGGCGCCAACTGCTATCTGGATGTGCATGAGAAATACCACGGTCCCCACGGTCTTGTGGCAGGTACCACAGGTTCCGGAAAATCCGAGACCCTGCAGACCTACATGCTCTCCCTGGCGATCAACTACAGCCCCGATGATATAGGCTTTTTCATAATCGACTATAAGGGCGGCGGCATGGCAAACCTCTTTAACGGCCTCCCCCACATGATAGGACAGATCTCAAACCTTTCCGGAAACCAGGTGCGCCGCGCCATGGTGTCGATAAAGAGCGAGAACAAGCGCCGTCAGCGTATCTTCAACGAGCACGGCGTGAACAACATAAACCTTTATACAAGACTTTATAAGAACAATGAGGCGGATATACCGGTGCCCCATCTGTTCATAATAATCGATGAGTTTGCCGAGCTTAAGAGGGAAGAACCGGATTTCATGAAGGAGCTGATCTCCGTAGCGCAGGTGGGACGTTCCCTTGGCGTTCATCTGATCCTTGCTACCCAGAAGCCCAGCGGTACGGTGGACGATAATATCTGGAGCAACTCCAAGTTCAGGCTATGCCTCCGCGTGCAGGACAGGCAGGACAGTATGGACATGCTGCATAAGGCCGATGCCGCATATATCACCCAGGCAGGCCGCTGCTATATGCAGGTCGGCAACGATGAGCTCTACGAGCTCTTCCAGTCAGGGTGGAGCGGCGCAGTCTACGATGAAGGCGGCAGCGTGCAGACCGAGATCGCCAGGATGCTCACAGACGGCGGAAAGGCTGCGATCGTGGGAAGCCATGCCCAGATAAAGAGAAAGGAAGAGCTCAGGAACGGATGGATCCGGAGCCTTATCGGCATGATAGATGAAGGACTGGCGCGCATGGGCTGCGATATCGTAACGGCAGCAGCTGACAGGGAGCTCAGGGAACAGCTGACCGGATATTTCTTCAGCATAGCCGAAAGGGAACAGACGGAATACGCCCGTTCGGAGTACAACGAGCAGAGAGTGGGTGATCTTCTGGATGCTTATGCAAAGTGCATCAGCGAGGGCAGCGCCTCTGTGGAAGCCATAGTACACCGGGCTTATGCAATGAAGAAGAAGCTGCCGGAGAAGAAGGAGAAGACCCAGCTGGATGCGGTGGTCGAGTATCTTGCGGAAGTGGCTGCGAAGAACGGTTACGATCACGACCTGCAGCTCTGGCTGCCCGTGCTGCCTTCCGAGATGTATCTGGATGAGCTGCCGGGTTACGGGGACAGGATATTTGATGGTGAGAAGTGGCCCGAGCCCGCCAGGAAGTTTACGCTGGAGACACCCATCGGTCTGTACGATGATCCCGAGAACCAGGCCCAGGATACACTGATGCTGGATATAGCCGATGGCGGGAATCTCGCTGTGGTTGGTACCGTTATGACGGGAAAGACGGGCTTCCTTACGAGCTGTGTCTATTCGCTCTCACACAGATATTCTCCGGAAGAGGTGAATTTCTATATCCTGGATTTTTCAAGCAAGATCTTCGGGGCCTTTGAACAGCTGCCTCATACCGGCGGCGTGATGTTTGAGGATGATCTGGAGAAGATATCCAAGTTCTTCACCTTCCTTGATGCCATGATACAGGAGAGAAAGAAGCTCTTCTCAGGCGGTAACTACAGCCAGTATGTACAGAAGAACGGCCGGGTGGTGCCTGCGGTGGTAATAGTCATAGACAATTACGGCGGCTTCAGGGCAAAGACCGAGAACCGCTATGACGAACGCATTCAGGCGCTCATGAAAGACAGCGTCAGCTACGGCATCTTCTTTGCCGTATCGGCGGCAGGCTTCTCCATGACGGAGATCCCCGGCAGGCTAATGGATATGTACAGGAACATCTATACGCTTGAGCTTTCCGACCGCATGGGATATCTGGAGGCGATGCGCTGCATGCATCTGGATGTCATGCCTGAGGTGGGCGTGCACGGCCGCGGCCTTGCAAAGGTGGGGGACAGGATACTGGAGTACCAGACGGCGCTCTCACTCAGGGCCGAGGATGACTTCAGGCGCGGCGAGCTTATAGCTGAAGAAAGCCTTAAGCTCCGGGAAGCATGGCACGGGAAAAGAGCTAAGCAGATCCCTACCATACCCGATGAGCCTGTATGGAAGGAGTTTTCGGAACTGGACGATGTCATCGCAATGGCAGCGGAGGGAAAGCGCCTGCCGGTGGGCTACGACAGCGTGAGCGCTGCGGTATATGGTGTGGATCTCAGGAACTGCTATACCTATATCGTGTCGGGAAAGTCTCACAGCGGTAAGACGAATGTCATGAAGGATATGATCGCCGCTGCAGGTATGACGGATTCCCTGCTTACAGTGATAGACCTTAAAGGTGAACTGAGGAGAGTGGCCGAGAGCAGCGGGGCCCGTTATATATCGGATAAGGACGGTATCTTTGATTTCTTTGATAATGAGCTCATACCCGATTTCATGAGCAGGAACAGGGACAAGGCGGCCTGTGCGGAACAGGGCTGCACGGATGATGAGATATATGGTAAGATGCAGAGTCACAAAAAGCGCATGGTCATGATAGGGGACATGAAGGATTTCCTCAAGGCGGCGGATATACCGGGAGATCAGAAATCCCTTACGATGACGCTGGCCAATCTTTTTGAAAAAGGCGCGCTCCACAATATCTACTGGTTCGGAGCGGTCGGCGTCGAGCAGGTACCCGAGCTTATGGGGCTTATGTCCTGGCAGGCCTTTGCAAAGGAAAAGAACGGAGTGTGGCTTGGCGGAAACGTATCCGACCAGAGGCTGTTCAGTTTTGAGCATCTGCCCTATAAGGAGCAGACAAAGAAGAGAAAGCCGGGAGTCGGCATGCTGCCCACACATGAAAACGATGACTGCATAGCAGTGGTATATCCTCTTTACAGACAGGTATGATATCGTTACTTTTGCATGACAAAAAAAAGCAGGAAGCGGAGCAGCTGCTCTCCGGATTCAGGAATGCAGCCGCGGATCTTTCCGACGAATATTGGGATATGCACCTGAGTATGACAGACGAAGATACAGAGGCTTATTCCGAGGGGGAAGAGCTGCTGGATTTTGCCTGTGTGGATATAGAAAACGGGAAGACCACCGGACTGGTGCGGGGGCTCAGGAACAGATACAGCGAACTGTCGCTTATGCTTATAGCCGAAGCCGGGCTGTCACCGCTTGTGTACTTAAAGCCCGGGATAAGGCCGGATTCGCTGCTGCTGAGGCCCCTGGATACGGAGCAGGCCGAAAGCACGGTGAACGAGTTCCTGTCCGCGGGACTGAAGCGCAGGGAAGAACAGGACGAGGGTGATTTCTTTGTGGTGAGGAACAAGGACGAGCGCACCTTCGTGCCCTACCGCCGCATTTGTTATTTTGAAGCCAGGGAAAAGAAACTCTACGCCTGCACGGAGACAGAGGAATATGGTTTTTACGCATCGCTGGAGGAACTGGCGGAGAGCCTGCCGGAGGAGTTCCTCCGCTGCCACAGGAGCTATCTTGTTAACAGCGCGCTTATTAAGAGCGTGGTGAGCACGGGGAATTATATAGAGCTGGAGAACGGTATAAGGGTCCCGATGTCCAGATCCTACAAGCAGTCATTCAGGGAATACAGGAAATGAACGCGGATATATCGGATGTAATATACTCTTTTTCGGAAACGGAGTTTAATCTGCTTGCTTCTGCCGCGGGGATAAAGGAACTGATGTGTTTCTCTTCCGACGGGGGCGTAAAGCTTCCCGACAGGGCAGGGTATGACAGGCTGCTCTTTGGACTGTCGAAGCGCGGGGTGATAGAGGAACGGGACGGCGTCATCGCCATGGCCGAACCTTATGCAGGGATCTTCAGGTGCATCAGGGACAGGAAGTTTACGGTGCATTATCTGGGCAGGGATGAAGAAACCATACTGTACCGGAACGGGGAGAACCTTGTGCGGGCTGTTCCGGGGAGAGGAGATAACGAATATATAAGGCTGTCGCTGCTGGATGCATCGCAGCTTTCGGTGATACTTGAAGAGCTCCTGCCGGAGACGCTCATACCTGCGGATCTGTCCATGCATAGAGCTGTGGTGACAGAGACCGGCGGGGCGGAAGAAAGACTTGCCACGCTGTCGGTCTTTTCGGCAGGCGATACGATCGCTATGAAGGCGGGGCTTATCATGAGAGGTCCGTATATGTATATGAGCGAAGAGGCCGGCGAAACGGCCTATGATAAAAAAGTGTTAACCGAGAGGATAGCAGGACTTACGGAGGGAATATGATACTTGTAGATATTTATGTACCCGGAGTTGATAAGGTATATGATTTCCAGCTTAATGAGAATACGCCCATAGCTACTGTGGTGGACGAGATAGCCGAGATGGTGGGCCAGAAAGAGAGGTCTCCTCTTCAGGGAAACGCATCGGAGCTGCTTCTGTGCGACAAAGCCACGGGGCGTATACTGCATGGCGGAGATACGCTTTCCGGTGCAGGTATCACCACCGGAAAGACTCTTATACTGGTGTAAATGACCGTTCGTCGGGAAAACATGCATTTCGTCGGATAATGTGAAAAGTATGCGTAAGGGGAGTATACTTGGGATCGTAAAGGAGATACGGGATGTTTGAGATAAGACTTGACAGGATAAGGGGCAGCTGCGAAGAGCTCCATGACATCTGCGGAAGCCTGAACAGAAAAGAGCCGGTGTTGGAAGAACTGCTGGCGGACATGAAAGGGAATGAGCTCTTTGAGGACACGCGTCAGAGACTGAGCAGGCAGGCAGCAGAACTTGAAGAAAACATAAACGCATTATACGGACTGACCGAAGCCCTGTATACCATAGATAACAGATACAGGCGCTGTGAAGAGAGCAACACGCAGGAGGCCGAGGGATGCGCCACCGTGATCAGGACCAGAGGAATAACAAGACATACGGTGGAGATGCCGGTATATGAGGACGCACGGATAGTGCTATTGTAGGAGGGAAAAAGATGCAGGCAGAGATAGCTGTTAACACCGTTACGCTGGGAGGAAAGGTTGGAGATCTTAACGATGACCTGAATAAGCTCAGGGGAAATATCGGAAAGATGTATGAGGCTGTAGAGGCCCTGGACAGGATGTGGGACGGCCCGGCAAACGACACTTTCAGGGCACAGTTCATGAATGACAAAAACGACATGGATGAGCTTTTCGGCGAGATACAGAAGGTCTTCGACAGCATGGAAACCGCAAAGAAAGAGTATGAGATCTGCGAAGGCGATGTGAGTCAGATGATCGCATCCATAAGGATCTGAGGAGGTATAAAGATATGGGAGCTGCGCTGACAGGAAATTTTGAACTGAAGGTTGAACCCGGAGTTCTGAAAGATAAGGCAGACGAAGTGATCGCACTTCATACGACGATGAAAACCCTGTTTGACGAGATGAAGGCAAACGTTGCATCAACCTCCGGTTTCTGGAGAGGGGAAGCGGGAGATGCGAACCGTAAGGCGTACAACGACCTGTCGGACAGGATCGAGGATATGCTGAAAAGACTGGGAGAGCATCCGGTGGATCTGATGAAGATGGCGGGAGTGTATGACGCGGCGGAGGCCGAAGCCAAGGAAGTAGGCAGTGCACTCAGAGGAAATGTTATCGTATAAAGGAGGCGGGTCATGGGAGATCAGGCAATAAGACTGAATTATCAAAAGGCCATGGGGCAGGCGGATAAGCTTACGACTATCGGTCAGGACATAAAAAATATGGCAGACCGGGATTACGAGGAGACTATCGACGGTATATCCACAGCATGGAAGGGTGAAAACGCCGATTCCTATCTCAGCAAGGCAAAGGAGCTTCAGGGCAGGATGAACGCAACAGGACAGAATCTCATAGATATTGCGGACGAGATAAGGAGAAAAGCCAGAGCTATCTATGATGCTGAAATGGAAGCGCTCAGGATCGCAGAGGAGAGAAAAGCTCTGATCGGTGGCTGAAAAGACAGAACAGGTCATTTGTCAGGAAAAAGAACATTCTGTCGGAAGAACAGACATTATTACAGCAGATGCTGTATGATGGATACAGTTAAACAAAAACCAAACAAACATATTTAAGGAGGAAAGACAATGACACGAGTAACATCGCAGACATTAAGGCAGACGGCGGAGCAGCTGGACGGGATGAACCAGCAGCTGAAGAGCAAGGCTGAAGAGTTCACAAATGCAGGCAATACCCTCTTTACCAAGTGGGAAGGTGACACCAAGCAGGCAGAGCAGAAGGTCTTTCAGGATGACCGCACCCAGATCGATAACTTCTGCGCACTCATTCAGGAGTATGTAACGGCCCTTAATAATATCGCAGCGATCTACGATAAGGCAGAGGGCGAGAACCTTGCAACTGCCGGTGAGCGCAAGTATTGATCGGTTACACGGAACTTTAAACGAAATTTTCAGAAAAGAAAAGGAGAAAAGATATGGAAGCAGAACTTAAGGTAACACCCTCGGATTTAAGAGCAACAGCAAGCGAGTTTCAGAACATACACTCCCAGATGACCAGCCAGATCGAGCAGATGAAGGATCTTGTGAAGAATACGAGCAGCAGCTGGGAAGGTGAGGCAGGAAATACTTTCCGTAACAAGTTCAATGAGCTTGATGATGATATGACCCGCCTTAAGGCAATGATCAACGAGCATGTCAGCGATCTTCAGGAGATGGCTACCCGTTATGAGCAGGCTGAGCAGGAAGCACAGCAGGAAGGCGCAGGCCTCAGAGGAAACGTTATCGTATAAGCTGAACGTATGAAATACCGCGGCGGCGCAAAGCCGCTGCGGTTTCATTAAAAGGAAAACATGAAGAGAATAAAGCTTTCAAGGATGATAGTTTCGGCACTGCTTGTCGTAGTGCTGATATTCGGATCGAAAACAGTATATTCATCGGCTTCCGGTACTACGGATATCGAAGATGTGAGGATCACAGGATACCGTACCGCAGGCGATGATATTTTTGTATATATAAGCGGGATGAGCTCCGCGTCAAAAGAAGATATATCGGTGCAGATAGGCACGGAACGGAATGTGGAGTTTGAGGTGGTAAACGCTGAGGATGTCCGCATCAGGACATTGATGATACTTGACAATTCACACTCCACCAGGGATCACTGGGGGAAAGGCGCTCCGGCACTGAAGCTCATGGATGATCTGGTGGATGCCCACAGGAATGGAGAAGAGTTCAGTCTCATCACCTATTCCACACAGAGGGAGAAGCTGATCGATTATACGGATGATACCGCAGCCGTAAAACAGGTCATAGACAGCGTGGAATTTGCGAACCAGGAGAGCTACCTGATCAATACGCTTTATGAAGAACTGAAGAAAACGGCGGATGCCGGAGACGGCTGTTATTACCGGATAATACTGATAGGCGACGGTGTACAGGACACGGAAAGGACCTATCAGGAAAGCGAAATGGAAAACCTGCTGAAACGCGCAGGGATCCCGGTATATTCGGTGGCGGTGGATACCTCAAAGGGCTACAATGACAACAGTAAGGAGATAGGAATGATGGAGTCCTATTCGAGGACCAGCAGGGCCAGATCCTGGGTGGTGAGCGGAGAGGACAGCCATGACCAGATAGTGAGGGATCTCGTTACTGATGGCAATATGATCTGCCTGAAGATAACGCCTCCCTGGGATATGAGGACAGGCGGGATATACAGCGGCGAGATGAAGATCGTATTCCAGGGGGCATCGAGCACTCTGAGGCTGGAGGGATTTACGATGCCCATGGCTTCCGGAGATGCACCGGCAGAACCCACAGCGGAGCCCACGAAGGCGGAGGCCACGCCGACGCCTACCGAAGAACCCACTCCCACGCCGGCTCCGGTGGAGGAAGAGGAAGAAGATGATGAAGAGGAGCCGGAGGAAGAGGAGAGCAGCTGGATACAGGATAACCTGATCCTCGTGATCATCGCAGGCTCTGTGCTGGCAGCAGCACTCATAGCAGGAGCCGTGGCGCTGATCATCAAAAAGAAGCGTGACGAAGACGAAAAGAACAAGTGGAGATATCTTCCCGAAAACAGTATGCCACCCGCCGCATCCGCAGTTCCCGTACAACAGATGCCAGGATCCGCGCAGGATGACAGGACCGCGTTTCTCTGGGAGCCTGGACAGGCACAAGCGCAAAGCCGGATCGTGCTTACCGAAACGGATGCTCCGGGGAGGGTGTTTGGCTGTGCGGCAGCTGAAAGCATCGTGATAGGGCGCAAGCTTCCGGCGGATATAGTCCTGGATCACGACAAGGCCGTGTCGGCGAGACACTGTATGATAAGCAGAAGGAACGGGGAATACTATCTGCAGGATCTGGGATCCGCAAACGGGACCTATTACAACGGCAAAGAAGTTAGCGGCGAGCAGAAGATAGAGAGCGGAGGAATACTGACCCTGGGAAGGGGAAAATACAGATTCAGTACGGAAGCCTGAAAGTGACCGGTGAAGAGCAGTCAAAGGAAGATTTGCCAGACGGCAAATCTTTGAAGCGCCGGGGAGCCGGCGCGGGCTCCCCCGGGCCGAGCCCGGGGGCAGAAAAGGAGGAAATGACATGGCAAGTTTTGAGATAAACCTTTATTTAGCACAGCAATCCGCAAATGAACTGAGCGGTCTTCTGCAGAAGATCGACACTATGGATGGTGAGATCGAGGATGCAAGAAGACGTCTCAGTGCGGGAATGGATATGCCGGCGGATGTCAGGCGTGCGCTGCAGGCAAATCTGGACAGCCTGAGAAAAGAAAGACATGCAGTCTCTTCCATAGCCAATTCACTCAGCAGGATCGTGAGGAGATACCTTGAGGCGGAATCTAAGATCTGCGGCCGGGATCTGGGCAGCGAGCTGGCGAAACACGCAAAAGATATCCTTGACAGGTTCCTCCAGATGTTTCCGGATCCGTGGAATAACGGAAACAATAAAGGCTGCAGCAAAACGACCACCAAATACAGTTATGATCCCGTAAATCTTGCAAACGGAAATTTTATCTACGATTCTGATGATCTTGAGATGGGGGGCAGCAGAGGGGCATTTAATTTCAAAAGGTTCTATAATGACCAGAACGAATACAGAGGTGTCCTCGGAGATGACTGGAACCATAATTATGAAGTAAAGCTGCATTTTTTTGATGAAAACGGTATATGCTGCGCCAGGATAATGCTTGAAGACGGGAAAGAAGAGATCTTTGCCAGAGAGCAGGACGGTTTCTGGATGGCGGTGAACACTACAGCGGCATCTTTGTCGGTCACGGATACGGGATATGAATACAATGCGGAGGACCACTGCCGTTATTATTTTGATATAGACGGATCTTTTGCGAGAAAGGAAGACCATAACGGATTCGGATTCAGGATCGAATACGGAGAGGGACACCGTATTGAAAGTGTTGTCAGGGACAGTGGAGAGTACTATGCATTCAGCTATGATGAAAACGGTTATCTCAGAAGCGTGAGGGATCACAGCGGCCGCAGCTGTACGTATTTTGTGGAGGATGGGAAGCTCCTGAAAGCTGTGGGCCCTGACGGGAACAGCTTCTCATATGCTTATGATGAGGGAGGGAGACTGAGCTCTCTCATGGATCCTGAGGGAATGATCACCGTAGCCAACGAATATGATGAGCTTGGCAGAACCGTAAGACAGACATTTCCCGATGGTTCTGAAATGACATATGAATATGACGATCAGGAAAAGAAGATCGTGCTTACAGAGAGAAACGGCAGTATCCAGGAGTACTACCGTGATGAGAAGGACCGTATTCATCGTGTTAAGTATCCGGATGGAGAGATAAAGTATACATATAATGAGCGTGATCAGAAAACAGCTGTTACGGATAAAAGGGGAAATACCACAAAGTATTCCTATGACAGCTGGGGGAATATCTCGGGCATCATCAATCCTCTTGGGACCGTTCTTTCCATGACATACGGCGCACATGAGTATCCGTTAAAGGTCAGCGTAAACGGGAAGATGCGCATGAAGAATGAGTTTAATCCCGATGGGAAGCTTTCTAAAACAGAGGATGCGCTTCACAGGAGCATAGCTTTCATATACGGCGAGAAGGGGCGCCTTGAGAAGATCAGGTTCCAGGATGGCAGCGAGCAGAAGGTCAATTATGATCCACGGGGTAATGTGACTTCGATAACGGATCCCAGAGGATATACTTCCGTTTATGAGTATGATGAGCTTAACAGGGTAGTTGCCGTTACAGGCCCTGAAGGAGAGCATACGCAACTGGAATATGATGCGAACGGAAACATCACGGCTGAGATATATGCGGACGGGTCCAGAAGATGCTATGAATATGATGCCAACCGGCGTCTGAAGCGGATAACAGACACTGACGGAAGCGTGACAGAGCACAGTTATGACCCTGTCGGCAACCTGTCGGAGGTGATCGACCAGCTTAACCGAAAGACCGGATACGAATATGACTCGATGTGGAACCTGGCTGCTGTCGTGACACCCACCGGTGCGAGGACATCGTATGAATATGATGCCTCGGGAAATATGATATGTGAAACGCACCCGGACGGCGGTACGGTGAGATGCGGCTATGACGGAAACGGAAACCTTATCTCTTCTGTTGATGAGGAAGGTGCTGAGGTCAGATACGAATATGATGCTGCGGACAGGCTGATCTCGGTCACAGGAGATGAAGGTGAAAATCTGAGACTGTCCTATGATGCGGAAGGACACATCGTCAGGGCTGAAAGTGCCTGCGGGTTTTATGTTGAAATGGAGTATGATGAGGCAGGGCAGCTGGTGATGGAGAAGGACAGCGCCGGCCGCATGCGGAAGTATACATACACTCCCATGGGAGAGACGGAAAAAACCATAGATGAGGCAGGCCGCTGGTCCCGGAGGACATATCTTCCGGGAGGTAACCTTGTATCCGCTATAAATTATTCGGACGGAACGTCTGAGGAATTCGAATATACTCCTTCGGGAATGCTCGCATCGGAGAAGACCCGTGAAGGTGTTACGATAACATATAAATACGATATCCTGGGGAGACTGACGGAAGAGAGCTTCGGTGACAGTTCACACAGATCATATCTGTATGACAGAGCAGGAAACATAACGGAGATAACGGACGAACTCGGAAATAAGCAGTACCTTGAGTATTCCGCCTCGGGAGAGCTTCTCAGGGTGAGGGACAGTCTCGGGGGAACGTTATCCTATGTGTATGATGAGGAGGATAGGCTTCTTGAGGTGATAAGGAAAGGGGCAGGAACCGAAAAAGACAGAAGGATCGTGTATGAACGCGATATCATGGGACGTGTGACCTCAGTCACCAGGGGTGAGGGGGCCAGGGCAGAGTATTCCTGGAACTACAGAGGAGAACTGCTCTCATATCTTGATGAAGACGGTTATCTCACAAAATATGAGTATACGAAAAGGGGAGACCTTAAGAGGGTTCAGTATGCCGACGGAAGGGAGGCAGTTTACAGTTATAATGCACTGCGCCAGCTGGAACTCATAAAGGACTGGAACGGAGAAACGGTCATAGAAAACGATGCTGCGGGCCGTGCTGTGAGAGTGGTTGATGCCGGCGGGCAGGAGGTAAGATACAGCTACGGGAAGTGCGGTGAACGCCGGTCTGTAGTTTATCCGGACGGCAGGGAGCTTAAGTATCAGTATGATGAGCAGCTTAAGCTACAGCAGATCTCTGTCGGAGACCAGAAGTGGGAATATGAGTTTGATGAGTTCGGACGCCTGAAGGGAAAGCACTTCCCGGGTGGGATACATATGGCATTGGAATATGACCCCTTAAGCAGGCTGTCCTCATTAAAGACAGAAGACGGACAGGGGATCATCGACCGCTATGTTTTCAGATACAATGCGGCGGGCAGCAGGACGGGTATCGAGAAATACAGAAGAGGCCTGCCGGAAGCGGGCGGAAACTATGAGATGGAATACGATGCCCTTGGACGACTGACCGCAGTTGTCCGTGATAAGGTAAAGCTTCGTGATTACAGCTATGATACTTTCGGAAACCGTCTGGAAAAGAATGAGTATTCGAAAGACGGAACGGTTCTTGAACATGTGGAATACGCATATTCACTCAGGGATCAGCTGCTCCGCATGAAGGAGAGCAACGGTGATATAAGGGAGTATGCTTACGACCGCAGGGGAAATCTTTCTTCGGTCACGAAGAACGGCGTAAAAGAACATGAGTATGTTTTCGGAGCGATAAACCGTCTGGAAAGGGCGTCGGATCAGACAGGGGCCTATGCGACATATGGCTATAACGGTCTGGGTTCACGTGTGGCAAAGAAAGAGTATGCGTCCGGCGGCCTTACGTCTGATATAAGCTATGTGAACGACCTGACACTGGGCTGCCACAATCTGCTCTCGTCCTGCGAAAACGGGAGAAAACGGCAGTATGTCTACGATTTCGGCCCCATAGGCATCATGAATGACGGAACCGGTGCGGCTTCGCTTCTGCATGATGACCTTGGCAGTGTGCTGCGCATGGTCGATGCGAACGGTAATATCACCGAGAGCTACGGTTATGATGAATTCGGTTGTGATCTGTTCGGTAATACAGGACACAGCCAGCCCTTCGGATATACGGGATACAGACCGGACAGGATCTCCGGAACGGAATATGCACAGGCGAGAGAGTATATGCCGGTGATCTCCGGCTTTATCAGCGCGGATCTTGTTAAGGGCGTTATGGGAAGATCCGGGTCTTACAACGAGTATCAGTACTGTAACGGTGCACCTTACGATTACGTGGATCTTAACGGTATGTTTGCCATCCTGACAGCTATCGTTATCGGAGCTGTGGCTGGAGCGGCCATCAGCGCCGGAGCAAACGCAGTCGGGCAGGGCATCAAGATCGCCAGGGGCGAGCAGGAAAGTTTTAAGTGGGGAGAAATGGCCGGATCAGCTTTCACCGGAGCTGTGTGCGGCGGTGTGGCTGTGATCCCCGGCGCCGGAGCGGTAGCCACCATAGCGGCTGGAGCGATAGGAGCCGGCGGCGGGAGCATTATATCCCAGGCGATCGATGACCATAAGGTAAACTGGGGAAAGGTAGCAGAGGAAACTATTGTGGGAGGAGTGACATCGGCTGTATTTCTCGGAGCGGGCAAGCTGCTTGGGAAAGCAGGTGAGAAAGTCTTTGGAGCAAAAGGTGGTCTGATGAAACGCTGGAAGGATGGCTTTAAGAAGTTTTTCCATATGGATACTTCCAAGTATAAGGATCTTGGCCTTATAAAGAATCTGATGAGCCGTCATGCAGCCGGTACACCTATCGGAGATAAGATAAGGAAATATGTGACAAAGAATACGATCAAGAAGATCCTTGAAAATGCAAATTCTACTTTCTTCAAAAAAACGCTGGCTAATGTTGTGGGCTGGAAAGGTGTCAAGGATCTCTTTAAGGACGGCTTGAAGAATCTGCTGCCGCTTTATAAGGATCCCTCGGAAAAAACGCTGCTGGATATGTATAAAGAGCATTTTAACAAACTATGGCGCAATGTGAAGTGTATGGCAAAGGGACATTTCTTTGATGCAACTGTGGCAGAAACAGTCTGTGCGGTGTGACCGGGAGCCTGGCAGATCCGGGAAAACAGTAGCGGCAAAGGAAACGGTTTTTTCAAATCAGAAGAAGCCGTTTCTTTTTTTGCATTTCGTCAGAAAAAAATGCCGTACGTCAGGATATGATCTTCATACGGAGAAACTGACTATAATGAAGGATGTAAAGCAGTAAACAACAAAGAGGAGGTTTTCGGGTATGAAAGATAACTGGATACTTGAGGAATATGAACTGTCGGTCCTGTCATCCCTGTTCGGAGGGGACGGGCTGTTCGGAACGAAGATAGAGAAGACGGATGATATTCCCGGAACACTTAAGGATCAATGGATCGAAAAGGGATATATAGCAGAGGTTGACGGTGCGCTGCGTATCGAGAGTTCACTGGAACTGGTGATGGTCACGATGCTGGATCCGGATGCGGCGATCTCCTTAAGTACGGAAAATGATCCGGGTGAGATCTGCTGTCTGTATCTTCACGGGGAGACTATAGTGCTCCTGCTTTCCGAAAATGAAAAATACCATCTGTTCTGGCTGCCGTTCATTCCGGCGGCATTGGGGGCTGTATATCAGTTTTACCTGGATGTGACGACGAAGGGGAAAGATGATGAAAACCTGATGCGCTATGATATGAGATCGGTCTTTTCCCGGGGGGCTTCCGGCAGGATATGCAGGAGCGGTAAAGGTCTGACAGCTCTCGAAGACGGTGCGGATGAAAGAGTACCGGAACCTGATGATGAGGGCTGCTTCAGAAGATTCCAGAAGTTTATAGTCTACTCACACAGCGAGTGCATGAGAAGGGTGCTTGAAAAGGCAGAGGCATCCGCATAAGGAGGAGAAGAAGATGGCAGAGATTTATATAAACCCGGACAGAGCAGTGCAGGAGGCAGACAGATTCTTTGATTACGGCCGTGATAAGAGGCTTCAGCTTGATGAGATACGATCCGTCAGAAACGCCATAACTATGGATGATGCTTCGGTGCTGATGGGTATCGTAAAACAGCTCATCAGGATAGAATCCGATGTTATGGATGAAGCTGTAAAGGCTGATAATCTCGGGAAAGCACTTAAGTATATCACGGGTCATTATCTTAAAACGGAAAAGTATCTCACCGGATATCTGAAGGATCTGGGTATAAAGCGGGTTTTCAGGGCTATTGAGAAGATCAATATGGACATACTGAAGGCTCTCGGACTGGATGAGTTGTACTACCGGCACAAGATGGGATATGAGTACAGTAATGTAGATAAGTATCAGGAGCAGATGGTAGACCATTATATGAGTGAGATGTGCCAGTCTCTTATGGACAGGGATGAGTATTCGGAAGAGACGTGGAATAAGGCTACCCCGGAAGAACGCAAGGCTATGCTTACGAGATTCATGAGGGAAGTGAATGCGATAATGGGAACGGATGTTAATCCGGATATAACATTTAACGACCTGGGAAGCGGCACGAGAGGACAGTATACCTGGGGGACGAACAGCGTAACTCTTAATTCCAGATATCTGAAGGGCGGTGGGGATACGTACATGATCTTCAGAACACTCATACATGAGATGAGGCATTGTTACCAGCATACGGCGGTTGACAACCCCGGGAAATTCATGGTCAGCGAAGAGACACTGAGGCAGTGGGGGGAGAATTTCAAGAGCGGAAACTATAAAACTGTACAAAATGACGGATATGATGCGTATGTAACACAGCCGATTGAGTGGGATGCAAAGAATTTTGCAGGACAGAAACAGGATGTTGCGGGGCATGATCCAAAGTACAGGGGATCCTGGTGAGGTGATGAAGATGAAAAGGATCATGATAATGGCAGCCTCCGTACTTTTGCTGGCAGCCGGCTGCGGTACCGCTGAGACTACGGACAGGGGCAGGTATACGGATGCTGAAGCCACGGTCAGGGAAGAAGCTCTGAAGGAAGGATATGGAACAGAGAAAAAAGGTGTTAATGCTTCAGAAGAAGATACAGCGCCTGTTGCGGCAGAAGATAGAGGGGAACAGGAAACGTCGGAAGCAGCCGGATCGGGAGGTACCGAAACGGTTGCGACGGTTGACAACGGAGTCACTATCATAGACAATGAGACTAAGGAGGATGCGGAAATGTCTGAAGAGGTGATCGAACAGATAAAGTCTTTTCTTATGGAAAATGTGTCTTTCGGAAGTGAGAGTGCTGTCTATGGGGCAGCGTCCCGACTGTATGAAGCCGGATGTTCAAAGGCTGTTGGATTAAGCCTTGTTGATGATACGGACGGGGTTTATATGCTTGAGCTTAGCGATGACAAAGGACAGGTTTTCTGCTTCAGTATCGATCATAAGGGTTATATAGGTCCTGTACGGGACAAAAACGGGAACTATCTGTATACACCGATCGATTAAGGGATAAGCATGGGCAGGGCGATAGCAGCGTATCGTGCGGCAATAGATATCGATCCGAAAAACCCGGAAGCGTATGAGGCATTGGCGGAGTTGTTCCTTGAGCAGGAGGATAAGGAAGCTGCCATCGAGATCCTGAATGAATCGCTGGAGAATACGGAAAGCAGGAAGCTGAAGAAGCTGTTGGCTGAAGCGGAGACGTCTGAGAAAGAGGACGGGGCGGGCAGCTCCGGAGAAGAGCCTGCCGCGGATGCAGGGGAGAATGAAAAAACTGCCGTAATGCAGGAAAAAGATGGGAACGGCACGGATACAGAAACTGTCATGCTAAATGAAGAGGAAAGAACAGAACCGGTAGTTTCCGATGGCGGGTACTCCATAAACGATGAAGGTTATGTGACCATCGGACGATATGAGCGGGATGGGGATGAATCCAATGGCCCCGAACCAATAGAATGGGAGGTGCTGGAGGATAACGGTGGCAGCATGCTGCTCATAAGCAGATATATCCTTGACGCGCAGCCCTATAATATGGAAGACACCGATATTACCTGGGAAAACTGCACATTGAGACACTGGCTGAACAAAGATTTTCTTAACACTGCCTTTACGCCTGGTGAGCAGGGATTGGTACAGACGGTGACCCTCAGCAATCCGGATAATGCATACTTTGGAAATGAAGGCGGCAATGACACACAGGATAAGCTGTTCTGTTTAAGTATTGAGGAAATAAGGAACCTTTACAGCTTCAACAGCTGGGATGATGATGTTCAGTGCGGATACAGCCAGGCGCTCATGACTGAAGCCACTGTGCAGGCAGTGAAAAATGGGGCGGGTATCTTTACGTATACGCAGGAGGATTATAATAACTGGATAGCTTCGGTGGGTTATGATGAGAGCTGCATTGGGCGGCCGTGTGGCTGGTGGTGGCTGCGTTCACCGGGCAACTTCAGTATTAGTGCATGACTCGTGCCTATATACGGGTACGTCGGCAGGATCTTCTTCGACGATGTGGATAGCGGCCTCAACGGTGTGCGTCCCGCTCTATACATAGAAAAATGACACCTACGCGTGGGAAGCCATGGTTAGATCGTTCAAAGACGTTGAATAACGCCCCTATTTGTAGTATTATAATATTGAGAATAAGGAGTGGCAGCAGATGCACGACGAACAACTGAATCAGGATGTACAGGCGCGCAAAGAGCAGCAACATCAGGAAGATCTTCAGAGAATAAGAGGATTTCGGATGTTCGATAATACTTTTATGAATGCCTGTCTAAGCGATAATATTCCGGGCACGGAATTGATTCTGCAGATAGTATTGGGAAAGCCTGGACTTAAGGTAAACCGGGTTGAAACTCAGAAACTTTTAAAAAATTTGCAGGGGCGGGATATTTGGCTCGATGTTGAGGCAGAAGAAGCTGATGGAACGAAGTACAATATCGAGATCCAGCGGGATGACCGGGGAGCTGGATTCAAAAGAGCGAGATATCATGCAAGCATGCTTGATTCAAATGCCTTGAGGCCGAGCGATGAATTTGATCAGTTACCCAATGCTTATGTAATATTCATAACCGAGAGTGATGTGATAGGGAAGAATAAGCCGATATATACTGTAGAACGTCGAATCACAAATATTGATGAGGCGTTTGAAGATGGGCAGCATATCTTATATGTGAATGGTGCTGATCAAAATAACGCGACAGAGCTGGGGAAATTGATGCACGACTTCTCTTGTTCGAATCCGGATGATATGTATTTTGAAATTTTGGCAGATAGAGCTCGGTACTTTAAAGAAAACGAGAAAGGGGTGGCTGAAATGTGTAAAGTCATTGAAGATGTGAGAAATGAAAATACAAAACAGGTAATGGCAAATAATATTCAGAATTTGATGAAGAATTTGAAGCTTACTGTTGAACAGGCAATGGATGCGTTGAGTGTTCCTCAAACGCAAAGAGAAATGTATGCAAAGATTGTGGGAAAGAAATCAATATGACGCTGATAGAAAAGTGACGCATACGCGGGCATGTCCCCTGTGACTGGGCGGCAGACTTCACAGTCTGCCGCTTTTGTGATACTATGAGAAACATCGAAAAAGAGGTGGACCAAAAAATGGACATTAAAAAAGAAAACGGAAAAGGCATATGGATCGCGGTCATCGTGACACTGGCGGTGGCGCTCATAGTGGTGGTAGTGATAGCTGTTATAGCTAACAGCCCGGCGCAGAAGTACAGTAAGCAGCTTAAGCTGGCGGAGAGATATATGGAGGAACTGGATTATGATAAAGCTGTTGCTGCGTACCGTGCGGCAATAGATATCGATCCGGAGAACCCCGAAGCGTATGAGGCGCTGGCGGAGTTGTATATCGACAGGGGCGAAGATGAGGAAGCTCTTGAGATATTGAAGGCAGGTGTCGGTGAAACAGAGGCTGAGGAGCTTAAGATACTGCTATCGGAGACGGAAACCAGGATCGCGGAGGCGGAGAAAGATTCTGTTGAAGAGGCTGCAGCGGAAGCTGAAAGCGCTGCAGAGCAGGGAAAAGAAGTAAAGAACGCCGATAACGAAGCTGACCATATCACTGAAGAAGAAAGCGCAGAACCTGTAGTTTCTGATGGAGGATACATAGTGAACGACGAAGGTTATGCGGTATTCGGACATTACGAGCAGGACGGTGATGAGGCAAACGGCCCCGAGCCTATAGAATGGGAGATACTGGAGGACCGCGGAGACAGCGTGCTGCTGATCAGTCGTTATATCCTGGATCGTCAGCCTTATAATTCGGAATTGACTGATGTTACATGGGAGAGCTGTTCCCTGAGAAAATGGCTTAATGATGATTTTATGAATGCGGCTTTTACACCGAAGGAGCAGGGAAGGATACGGACAGAGACCCTCAGCAATCCGGATAATGCATTTTGGGAAACGGAAGGCGGCAATGACACAGCTGATAAGCTGTTCTGTTTAAGCGTGGAGGATATCAGAAAGTATTACAGCTTCAGAAGCTGGAATGACGAAGGATACTGCCAGGCGCTCATGACCGGGGCAACCGTGAATGCTGTGAACAACGGGGTATATGTAAACACTATCACACAGGAGGATTACAACACCCTGTATGCCGGTTTGGGCTATGATGAGAGCTGCATCGGGCAGCTGTGCGGCTGGTGGTGGACGCGCTCGAGGTGCGGTACCGACACTGCGTGCTATGTGTGGGGCTACGGGTACACCGGATGGATCAACGCCATCAATGTAAATGTTGACGATGAGGGCGTGCGTCCCGCTTTATATATAGAAAAATGATACATACGAACGGTTTTGGAAAGGCAGAATTGAAAGCTGCGCAGATCCGGGAAATAGCAGCCGGCGGACAGAAAATTATGACAGAGGAGGATGATGTATTTGGATACAGGGTATTATAAGTCGTTGGAGCCTTTTTGGGGGGAGTGGCATATTACCCGGCAGCTTGGGAGCGGTACCTATGGTACTGTTTTTGAGATAGAACGCGAGAACTTCGGCTTGCGTTCCGTTTCTGCCCTTAAGGTCATAAGCATCCCTGCATCGGAAAATGAATGGAACAGCGCACTGGCGGAAGGGATGGATGAAGGCTCTGCCATCGCGTATTTCAGGGGAATAGTTGATGCTATCGTAAAAGAGATAGCAGTAATGAATGAACTGAAGGGGCATGGAAACGTCGTCAGCTATGAGGATCATGCGGTGCTGGAGCATGCCGACCACCGCGGCTGGGACGTGCTTTTAAGGATGGAACTGCTTCAGCCGTTTTCGGCTTCGTTCCCTGCAGGAGGAAATCTTGAGCGGAAACAGATAGTAAAGCTCGGTATCGACATCTGCAGGGCTCTGGCGTATTGTCACGAGCATAACGTGATCCACAGGGATGTAAAACCGGAGAATGTCTTTATCTCCAAAAGCGGGGATTATAAGCTTGGTGATTTCGGTATCGCGAGAACTATGGAGAGCACCGGAAGTACGATGCTGCTGGCAGGCTCACCTCCGTATATGGCGCCCGAGATCGTCATGCACCGTCCTTATGGCTCGTCGGTGGATATATATTCACTCGGCATTATGCTGTACCGCATGTGTAACAGGAACCGGCTTCCGTTTCAGCCGCCTTATCCGCAGCCCATGGGACTTTCCGATAAGCAGACAGCCATGAACCGCAGACTGTCAGGTGAGGCGATGCCGCTACCGGCCGACGCACAGGACGGGCTGGGACAGATAATACTGAAGGCCTGTGCTTTTGCACCAGAGGACCGTTTCAGCAGTGCTTCGGAGATGCAGCAGGCACTGGAGAGCCTCGGGACAGTACAAGGCACGGTTAACATAGCACCCGGGATGCCGGCTCCGGAAGAAAACGATGCAACGGAAATGCTGTTTGCTCAGCCTTTACAGGCGGCCCGGCCGGCAGAGCCCGAGTCGGATAAAAATGATACCATGTATCTCTATGGCACAAGGCAGCAGGCAATAGTGCCGCCTGCACCTTTGGCTGATACAGCTAAGGCAGCTCAGACCGTTACAGCTGCACCGGTACCGGCAGCGGAAAAAACGGTAAGCAGCCCGGTACAGGGGAATATTGCAGGCGGAGCTCCGGCAGCTAAGGGTAAAACCGTGTCCGGGACGCGGAAAAGAAATACCGTGGGGCTTAAGCTGATCCTCACGGCAGTGATAATAGTACTCACCGGTTTGCTCTGTGTCTTCTGGGACAGTATCCTGCCGGAGCATAGGCTCAAGGAGCTGGAAAAGAAGATAGCGGAAGAAATGGTAGATGATGAAACATTATCTTATGCGGCAGAGCATTATATGTCTTTAAAATACCATGAAGTGACTGAATTGGATGCATATTATGATAATTATGTCCGGCGGACAGGGGAACTTCTGGGAGTTTTAGAAGAGCAGGAGAATTTATATGTGATAGGTGAGATGCAGGAATACGAATGGCAGGGATTATGGGCATCCAAACCGGCTGCCAGTTATGAGGATAATGACTATGATATAGGAAGAAATCTCACAGCTTCCGCTGCTCAGTTTAATCCTACCGAAAAGATAGGATACGGATGCCTGTCACTGGGGCTGACATGGCATACATACGAATCCGATCACCTTCATCGTCCTTATATCAGCGGATATTATTACGGGTATTACCGGACGGATGGAAACGACTACGGGGTAATGATGTGCATACCGGAATCCGAAGCCGGGTTCTCTCTTGATATGTCGAAGCATGTGATCATAACGCTTATATCATCGCTGGTGCTTCTGATCGGAGTGTGGATCATCTGGCCACGCAGAAAGTGAGAAAAGACAGGGCCGACAGATTCGGGATAACGCTGATACAGAGGGGACTGATAAATGGACATCAAAAAGGAAAAGGGAAAAGGCATTTGGATAGCGATTATCGCGGCACTGGCGGTTGCGCTGATCGTGGTGATAGTGATAGCTGTTATGGTCAACAGTCCGGCGCAGAAATACAGAAAGCAGATGAAGCTGGCGGAAAGATATCTGGAGGAACTGGATTATGACAGGGCAGTTGCGGCGTATCAGGCAGCTATAGAAATAGATCCTAAGAACCCCGAGGCGTACGAGGCGCTGGCCGAACTATACCTTGATCAGGAGGATAAGGAAGCAGCCATTGAAGTACTGAAGGAGGCACTGGATAATACTGAGAGCCGAAGGCTTAAGAAGCTGCTTGCCGAAGCCGAGGAAACAGACTCCGGATCTGAGGCCTCCATCACGGATGAGGTAAGGGGAGAAAGCCAACCCGATACCTCGAACGAAGAGCTGCAGGTAAATGATGGTGAAGATCCGGATCCCGGAGCTGATACTGTGACGGAAAGGCTCACATCCTATGAAGAGGCAGAGACGGTCTATGATCCCGGGCCTCTGTATGAGGAGTTCCTGAACGGAGGCAGAGGTGTTTATATCGCGGACGACTGCTATGACGGCGGGGAGTATTTCCCACTGGGACAGAAGATGGAAAAGGGCAGGGAATATACGAAGGATGAGCTCATCGGGCTTGTCAGGGGAATGGATGATTTTGGTGATGCAGATATTGCGATTGAAAGCGAGAGGATAATCGACTGCGGATTGGACGGGATAAGCGAGCTGCTGCTGACCATTTCTGTCGATGTGTATGTTGATAATTTCGAAGTCCAGCTCCTGATCAAAGACAGGAATGACAGGCTTGAGCTCTGTTATATCGTGGACAGCTGGTCCAGATCCTGGACTTACGTCAGCTACAGCGGATATGTCAGGGGAGGCGGTTCATCAGGAGCGGCATCAGGCTACGGCTGGTGCGGATATATCGACAGGGACGGTATCTTTAGAATATGGTATGAATGCAGCGAGGAGGGGGATTTTAGTACTGTATACGGCTATCCACAGCTGAGTGATCTGAGGGAAATAGAACCTTTCTCGGTCTTAATTTATAGTTTTTCGGAGACAGGGGAAAGATTCATCTGCCTTAGCACATATACTGAGGAAGGAAGAAAAGATGCCGCGGATGAGATACAGCAGGCCTTTCATGAGGCCGGTATCGTAACCTATAGCGTGAGTGAGATTGATGAGATGATTGACAGGCGGCGTGAGGAGATCGGCCTTACAAGGGATATCATGGAATATGAAGACGGACAGTAATGATCCAGAACACTGTGAGGTGATCCGGTACAGTTCGTAAGCATAACGGAAAGGAGCTTTAGAGATTCCCCGACTTCATACATGTCATCCGGGAGGTAACGGACGACGACACATATAAAAACGCATCCCTGGCGATGATCTGAGATTTGTAAAAAACAGCTTGACAGGATGCCGGATACGTGGTATCCTGTCAAAGCTTGTTAAAAAGCAGTGCCGAAGACAGCAGGTGTCAGAAGACGTAAAGCGTAAGCTGCCTGCCGAGGGAGACTGACAAGGTTTCGTCTTTATGTTCTCCGGCATGACCGGGGATTTTTTATATCTCCGAAAAATCTATAAGGAGGTAGAGAAGATGGCAAAGGTTGAATTAAAGCAGCCGGTGATCAATGAGATCTCGGAGGCCATTAAGGATGCCCAGTCAGTGCTTCTGGTAGACCACAGAGGACTTACCGTTGCCCAGGATACACAGCTCAGAAAGCAGCTGCGTGAGGCAGGGGTGTACTACAAGGTCTACAAGAACACCATGATGCGTTTCGCATTCAAGGATACTGACTGCGAGAGGCTGGATGAGTTCCTTGAGGGACCCAGCGCCCTTGTGGTTTCCAAGACGGATGCTACCGCACCCGCAAGAGAGATCGCAGCCTTCGCAAAGAAGGCACCCAAGCTTGAACTCAAGGCCGGTATCGTGGAAGGATCCTTCTGTGATGTGGCGGCTCTTGAGGAAGTGGCAAAGATCCCTTCAAGAGAGGAGCTGCTGTCCAGACTGCTGGGAAGCATGCAGTCACCGATCACCAACTTTGCAAGAGTGGTCAAGCAGATCGCCGAGAAGGGCGGAGAAGCAGCACCTGCCGCAGAGGCAGCACCCGCAGCAGAAGCTGCAGAGTAATGTTTTCAGTTTTTTGAGAATGGAGGAAATCAAAAATGGCTAAGTTATCAAAGGAAGAGATCATTGAAGCGATCAAGGAGCTTTCCGTAATGGAGCTCAACGATCTTGTAAAGGCTTGCGAGGAAGAGTTCGGTGTATCCGCAGCAGCAGGTGTTGTTGTTGCAGCAGCTCCCGGAGCAGGCGCAGCTGAGGTTGAGGAGAAGACTGAGTTCGACGTAGAGCTCACCAGCTTCGGCGAGAAGAAGATGGATGTCATCAAGGTCATCCGTGCTATCACCGGTCTTGGCCTTAAGGAGAGCAAGGAGCTCGTTGAGGGCGCTCCCAAGATGGTCAAGGAAGGCGCTTCCAAGGACGAAGCAAACGATATCAAGGCAAAGCTGGAAGAGGCAGGCGCTACCGTAACCCTGAAGTAATTCAGTTTTATATCGTACTTAACCGGGGGATGCTTATGGCATCCCCCTTTTCATTGTCCTTGACATAGCATATCCCTCGGGGTAAAATAGCTATTTGTTATGCAGAACAACGTATTGGATTATCTTGATGAAACAGTAAGACGGCTGCCGGATAAGACCGCTTTCTCCGACGGGGAGTCTTCCTATACCTTTTCGGAGCTTTACGGGAGCATAAGGTCGGCCGCCACTTATATACTGAAAGCGGGGCTTAAGCGTGAGGCCGTGCTGGTATTCATGAAAAGATCCCCTGCCACGGTAGCGGCCTTCTTTTCCGTGATAGCCGCCGGCTGTTATTATGTCCCCATAGATGAGGAGATGCCTGCAGCCAGGATAAGGCTGATCGCGGAGAACGTGAAGGCAAGGCTCTGTATCTGTGATGAGGACAGCTTTGATAAAGCGGAAGGCTTTGCTGCGGGAGCGGAGAGGGTGATCTTTTCGGAGATCGAAAAGACTGCAGAGGATGCGGCTGCCCTCGACAGGGTCAGGGATGAAGCCATCGACACTGATCCCCTTTATATCGTATTCACTTCGGGCTCTACCGGAGTTCCCAAGGGAGTCATAGCCTGCCACCGGTCCGTTATCGAGTATATAGAACAGCTTTCGGAGACACTGGGCTTTTCGGAGGATACGGTCTTTGCGAACCAGTCCCCCCTGTATTTCGACGCCTGCTTAAAGGAACTCTATCCCGTCATCAAATTCGGGGCCACGGCGTATATAACGCCGAAGGAGCTCTTCATGTATCCCGTAAAGCTTGTGGAATATCTGAATCTCCACAGGGTGAACACGGTCTGCTGGGTGGTGTCTGCGCTGACCATGATCTCCGCCTTCGGAACTTTTGATACCGTAAGGCCGGAATACCTGCGTACGGTTGCCTTCGGCAGCGAGGTCTTCCCGATGAAGCAGTTTAAGCTCTGGCGTGATGCGCTTCCTGCGGCAGCCTTTACCAATCTTTACGGCCCCACCGAGTGCACGGGCATGAGCTGCTTCTTCCATGTTGACAGGGAGCTGGCAGATGACGAGCCCATTCCCATCGGAAGGCCCTTTAAGAATACCAGGATCCTTTTGCTTGATGAGAACGGACGCGAGGCTGAAGAGGGTGAGATCTGCATCACCGGCACCTGCGTGACTTTAGGGTATTACAATAATCCCGTGAAGACCGAAGAGGCCTTTGTGCAGAATCCGCTTAACAGCGCCTGGAGAGAGACTGTGTACCGCACCGGTGACATGGGAAGACGCAACAGCCGGGGAGAGCTGGTGTTCGTATCGAGGAAGGACTACCAGATCAAGCACATGGGACACCGCATAGAACTCGGTGAGATAGAAGCGAATGTTAACGAGTCCGAGGGCATAAGGCTCTGCGGCTGCGTTTATCATAAGGAAAAGGAACGCATAGTGCTTTACTATACCGGGGATGTGGAGAAGGCGGCGCTGCTTTCGGAACTGAAGGAGAAGCTGCCCCGGTACATGCTCCCCAATCATATGGAAAGACTTGAGGAGATGCCCTTCACGCCTAACGGTAAGATCGACAGGGTGCGGCTGCTGAAGATGTATGAGGAACTGCTTGCGTCTAAGAAGCGGTAAGGGCCTGTTAAACAGAAGCGGTCATTTGGAGGAGAATGGAAATGGACGAGATAAAAAGCGTACTCAGGGAAGTGCTTCTGGAGCTCCACCCCGATGTGGACCCGGATACGGAAACTGCCCTGGCGGATAAGAAGATAATAGATTCCTTTGATATAGTGACTATCATCGCCAGGATAGATGAGGAGTTTGACGTGGCGGTGACGGCGGATAAGATCATACCCGCAAACTTCAATTCCATCGATGCGCTTGCCGCACTCGTCAGCTCCCTGATGGATGAGGATTGATGAAAAAAGCTCTTTTCATTTCTTTGATCGCGCTTGTTCTTGCCATCACGGCGGGAGGCCTGTATACACTGGCCAATGAAAGGGTCTATAAGCAGTGCAGGGCTGAGGCCGGAACGGAGATCAGCGCATCGGATTTCATGAAAAAAGACTATACCGGTGAGATAGTAGCCGGAAAGGGAGACCTTATAGACAGCCACGTGCCGGGGGTCTATAAGGTGGTCATCGCTTCCGGCGGACACGAATACAGTTCCTGCCTCGAGATAGTGGATACGGTCCCGCCCGAGGCGCTTCCCTGTACCGTTGAATGCCCTCCGGGAGAGCTTCATCCCGCAGAGGATTTCGTTACGGATATAAAGGATGAGACTGCCGTGAGCGTAAGGTTTGCGGCTGATCCCAATTTTGAGAACATCAGGGAAAGCCAGGTTTTTGTCATACTCGAGGACCTGGGCGGAAACGCCACAAAGCTCACCTGTACGCTTAAAGTAGTGCCCGTGAATCACGAGGTGGTATCCGAAGCGGGGGAAGGCCTTCCTGCGGCGGAGCTTTTTTCGGCTGTCCCCGGGCAGCAGATAGCCTACGCCACGGAAGAGGAGCGGCTGGAGTATATCAGGCTTCACTCCCTTACGGATGAGGCCGTAAATACGGACGTGCCGGGAGAGTATACTGTATTTTTGAATACGCCTGACGGTATATTTCCTTCCACACTTACGGTGAAGGATACCGTGCCACCCGTGGTGATAACAAAGGAAGTGACTGTCTATACCGGGGATACCCCGACTGCGGATGATTTCATAGATCATGTATCCGATGCTACCTGGATAAAGGGTGAATTCGTGACCGAACCCGACACCTCCGCAGCCGGCAGCTTTACTGCGGAAGCCGTGTATACCGACCAGGGCGGCAACTCGGTCACCGAGACCTTGAGCTATACCGTTATGGCCGATACCGAGCCTCCGGTGATAAACGGTGTGGATGTTATAAGGGTTGAGCTTGGTTCCACTGTCTCCTATAAGAGAGGCATCACCGTCACAGATAACAGGGATACGGATATTGAACTGACGGTGGATTCCTCGGCGGTGGATCTTGGGACCATAGGCGAATATGAAGTCAGCTATTCGGCTGTGGACAGCTCGGGAAATGAGACTGTGGAGACCACGAAGGTATTTGTCACTCCTCCTTCGGCTGCCTCCGAAGAGGCGATCGCGGCTCTGGCGGATTCCGTGCTGGCGGAGATAATCACCGAGGACATGACGCCGAAGCAGAAGGCGGAAGCCATATTCTGGTGGGTCCACGGCATAGGCTATTATGACCAGGACAATCACGAGGATGCAACCGCGGCTGCCTACGACGGACTCTATCTCCGCAGGGGCGACTGCTATACCTACGCCATAACCTCCCAGGTGCTGCTCACCAGGGCCGGGATAGACAACATTCTTATAGAAAAGATACCCACCAGGAGACTGCATTTCTGGAATCTCATAAACATAGGCGAGGGCTGGTATCATTTTGACGCCTGCCGCCGCCATGACGGAAGCTATTTCTTCTATGTCACCACGGAGGAGCTGATGGAATACTCCAACAAACACTACGGATCCCATAATTTCGATCCTTCGAAGTATCCGGAGATAAACTGATGCTTTTCACCTCTGCTGCATTCATCATCTTTGTGATGGCAGTGATACTGCTGTATTATCTGCTGCCGGCTGTCTGCAGGACTTACGTGCTGCTGGCGGCGGGCGTGGTCTTTTACTGTTTCAGCGGCGTCACCAACCTTTTGTACCTTGCGGCTGCGGCTGCGGTCACTTTCATTTTCGCCATACTCATCGAGAACAGGAGAGAGGCGTCTTCCGCATACATGAAGGAGCATAAGGCGGAGCTTTCTGCGGAGGCGAGGAAGAGCCTTAAAAAGAAGAATGCGGGGAAGCTGAAGCGTCTCCTGCTCATCGGGCTTCTGCTTGACCTGGGCATGCTGGCGGTGGTCAAGTATACGGATTTCGTCATATATAATGTAAACGGAGCGCTCAGACTCTTCGGCGGAACGGAGCTTTCCTTTCTGAATATTGCCCTGCCTATGGGCATTTCCTTTTACGTTTTCCAGAGTCTTTCCTATCTCATCGATGTTTACAGGGGCAAGACAAAGGCACAGAGGGATCCCTTTAAGTACGCCCTCTTTGTTTCCTTCTTCCCCCAGCTGGTGCAGGGGCCCATAAGCCGTTACGACGACATGGCGGAGAGCCTTTATAACCGTGATCCCTTTTCTTCCGATAAGTTCTTCAGAGGCTTTGAATGCTTTATCTACGGCTTTTTCAAGAAGCTGGTGATCGCGGACAGGCTGCTGGGCGGCGTAAAGGAGATAACAGCGAACCCGGAGAACTATACCGGCGGCTGGGTTTTTCTTGGCATGGTGCTTTATGCGGCGGAGCTGTACTGCGACTTTACAGGAGGCATAGATATCACGATCTCCATAGCGGAGATGCTGGGGATAAAGCTTAAGGAGAATTTCGACAGGCCCTATTTCTCAAAGAGCCTGAAGGAATTCTGGAACCGCTGGCACATAACCATGGGAACGTGGTTCACGGATTACATCTTTTATCCCGTATCCGTCAGTCCCTGGATGCTGAAGCTGAGCCGCTGGTCCAGAAAGCACCTCGGGGATACCGTGGGAAAAAGAGTGCCGGTGTATGTTTCCTGCATACTTGTCTGGGCCGCAACGGGTATATGGCACGGCGCAAGCTGGAATTTCGTTGTGTGGGGACTGTTGAACTGCGTGGTGCTGCTGGTATCCCAGGAGCTGGATCCTCTGTATACTGCGGCTTACAAAAAGCTTCCCTTCTTAAAGAGCAGGCCCTGGGATGTGGTTAAGATAATAAGGACCATGTTCATAGTGGCTTCCCTGCGCATACTTGACTGTTACAGGGATGTGCCGCTTTCCTTCAGGATGTTCTTCGGGATGTTCACAAAAGGAAGGTGGGGCGAGATGCTGAAGGGCTGGAGCACCCTGCCCGGACTTACCGTGGCCGATGCGGTCGTGGCGGGCTGCGGTATAGTGCTAGTGTTCGTGGTAAGCCTTCTGGGCAGGCACGAAGACGTGCGGGACAGGCTGAAGAAACGTCACTTCGCCCTGCGCTTTGCGCTGTACTACCTGCTGTTCATGGCTGTGATCATATTTGGTGCTTACGGCATAGGGTATGACCAGGCGCAGTTTATCTACAACCAGTTCTGATAGGAAGAAGATCCCTCGACTTCGCAGTCTGACGACTGCATCGCTCGGGATGACAAAGAAGAGACAAGCATCGCTCGGGATGACAAAGGAGAGACAAGCATCGCTCGGGATGACAAAGAGAAGGCAGGGAGCAAAGAGTGTGTTCTGCCATAAAGTCGATCACATGGTTAATGTCATTCCGAGCGCAGGGAGCAAAGCGACCGGAGTCGAGGAATCTTATACATACAGGAATTACAATGAAAAAGAATAGAATTTTCAAAATCTTCATAGCCTTCCTCATCGCCCTGGCCGGGCTTTACCTGGCGCAGCGGCTCCTCATGCCCAAATACATGCACGGGGTGACGGACGGAGCACTGACGGCGGAGTACTATGGCGAGCGGATGGATCACGATGTGCTCTTTATCGGGGACTGCGAGCTCTATGAGAATATCTCCCCCATAACCCTGTGGCGGGAGTACGGCATAAACAGCTACATCCGGGGCAGCGCCCAGCAGCTCATCTGGCAGTCCTACTATCTGCTGGAGGACAGCTTAAGGTACGAAAAGCCCGGTGTGCTGGTGTTCAACGTCCTTTCCCTTCAATATGATAAGCCCCAGAAGGAGGCCTATAACCGCATGACCATAGACGGCATGAAGTGGTCTTCGGCTAAGGCGGGAGCCATCAGGGCCTCCATGACGGAGGAGGAGAGCTTCATAAGCTATGTATTTCCGCTGCTCCGTTACCACAGCCGATGGAACGAGCTGGAGGAGGATGACTTCACCTATCTGTTCAAAAGGGATAAGGTGAGCCACAGCGGTTATTACCTGCGCACCGAGGTCCGGGCGCCGGAGAACCTGCCTGATCCCAGGATACTGGGGGATTACTCCTTCGGGGACAATGCCTGGAAGTACATGGATATGATCAGGGAAAAGTGTGAGGAAGAGGGCATCACCCTGATCCTTGTGAAGGCGCCCAGCCTCAGGCCCTACTGGTATGACGAGTGGGAGGAGCAGGTGGAAGAGTATGCGGCAAAGTATGACCTGCCCTATTACAATTTCCTGGAGACCGCGGATGAGTACGGCCTTGATATGAATACCGACACCTATGACGGCGGGCTGCACCTGAACGTTTATGGAGCGGAGAAGCTGTCATCGTATTTCGGGAAGATACTTTCGGAGAAATACGCCGTGCCCGACCGCAGGGGAGATGCGGACTGCGCCGCGGTATGGGAAGAAAAGTGCAGGCGATATGATGAGGCAAAGGGGACTTGACAGGGTTGTTATAATGGATGGTGCTGGATGAAATGAAAGATCCCTCGACTACGGCCTGCGGCCTTCGCTCGGGATGACAAGGCGGGGAAGCTGCGGCCTTCGCTCGGGATGACAAGGCGGGGAAGCGGCGGCCTTCGCTCGGGATGACAAACGGAACGATGAAACGAGGGATCGCACTTGTCATCCTGAGCGGAGCGAGTGAAACGAGCGGAGTCGAAGGATCTTATTGAATATAAAAGACTGAGAGGCTGGAAAATGAGAAGAATTAATATGCTCATCTGTGCGGCGGCAGCGGCGATGACCCTGGCGGCCTGCGGAGAGGAAGTTAAAGAGATAGAGAAGAAAGATGATACGGTTGCCCTGCAGGGCTCCGGAGAGGAGAGCGTGCAGCAGACCGGAAGCGCCGCCGAGCCTGTATCAGCGGAACGCTACTGTTTTGAGATATCGGGCGTAAGCCTTACTCCCGATATGGATGTGGCCACTGTGCTCGGCTCTCTCGGCGAGTACAGCCATTACGAAGAGGAGAGCTGCGCGGCACAGGGCAAGGCGCACTTCTATACCTTCGCCGATTACGAGATCAACACCTATCCCGACGGCAGCACGGACAGGATCTACTATATCTCTCTCAAGAGTGATAACGTTGCCACCGCCGAAGGCGTGGACCTTTCCATGGATAAGGATAAGGTGATCTCCGTCTACGGCAGCGACTATACCGAGAACGGCCGCATGATCACCTACGAGAAGGGCGGCATGCGTCTGAACTTCGTATTTAACGATGACAACACCATCGCTTCAATAGAATATCTCTCAGAGGTGAACGGATAAGCCCGGAGAAGCCGGGATATCCTAAAATAAAATTCCCTGAAAAATTTCTTGACACGGGGTATCCCTCGTGTTATCATGGAGAATGCGTCATTATGGGATGGGGGCATTTTGCGTTTTTTTATGCCCGCTGACAGATGGCACAGGTTCTTATTTTACACAATCTACAATCAAATGAACGGGGTGAATGTTGTATGGAAAAAAACAGGATACGTCCCATTGCAAGCGGTAAGAACGTTCGCATGAGCTATTCCAGGCGTAAAGAAGTCCTGGACATGCCGAACCTTATCGAGGTGCAGAAAAACTCTTACAACTGGTTCCTCAGTGAGGGGCTCAGGGAGGCATTTGATGATATCTCCCCCATCACTGACTACGGCGGGCGGCTCAGGCTCGATTTTGTTGACTTCAATCTCAACAAAGCCGGGATCAAGCACAGCATCAATGAGTGTAAGGAAAGGGATCTGACCTATGAGGCTCCCCTTATGGTCAAGGTGCGCCTCTACAACCAGGACAAGGATCAGATAAGGGAACATGAGATCTTCATGGGTAATTTCCCTCTGATGACCGAGACCGGTACCTTTGTCATCAACGGTGCAGAGCGAGTCATAGTAAGCCAGCTGGTACGTTCACCCGGTATATATTACGGGATCACGAGAGATAAGAGCGGTAAGAAACTCTTCTCCGCTACGGTCATCCCCAACAGGGGCGCATGGCTGGAGTACGAGACCGATTCCAACGATGTTTTCTACGTGAGGGTAGACCGCAACAGGAAGGTGCCCATCACGGTATTCCTGCGTTCCATCGGACTGGGCACCGATGAGGAGATCATAAACCTCTTCGGCAACGAGCCCAAGATAGAGCAGTCCTTCGCAAAGGATCCTTCCAAGACCTACGAGGAAGGCCTCAAGGAGCTCTATATGAAGGTCCGTCCCGGCGAGCCTTTCACCATCGAGAGCGCCGAGGGCTATGTGACCGCCACCTTCTTTGATGTAAGGCGTTACGACCTTGCAAAGGTGGGACGTTATAAGTTCAATAAGAAGCTTTCACTCCGCAACAGGATTAAGGGCCATGTGCTGGCCGAGGATGTGCTCAATCCCTTCACCGGCGAGGTCATCGCCGCTTCCGGCAGCAAGGTGGATGCAGAGACCGCAGATCTCATCCAGAACTGCGCCGTTGAATCCGTCATGATCCGCACCGAAGAAAGAGACGTCAAGGTGCTGTCAAACCTCATGGTGGATATCGAGGAGTGGCTGGATATCGATGCGGCTGCGCTGGGCGTTACCGAGAAGGTTTACTGGCCCGTGCTGAAGAAGCTGCTGAGAGAGTACAACGATAAGATGGATAAGCTTCCCCAGGCTATAAAGGAGAACATCCACGATCTTATCCCCAAGCATATCACCAAGAGCGATATCATCGCTTCCATTAACTATAACATCGCGCTGGAGTACGGCATCGGCAACGATGACGATATCGACCACCTGGGCAACAGACGTATCCGTGCCGTGGGCGAGCTGCTCCAGAACCAGTACCGCATCGGTCTTACCCGTATGGAGCGTGTGGTAAGGGAGCGTATGACCACCCATGATACCCACGAGAGCGATGAGATCTCGCCCCAGGCGCTGATCAATATCAAGCCCGTGCAGGCAGCGGTGAAGGAGTTCTTCGGATCTTCCCAGCTGTCACAGTTCATGGACCAGAACAACCCTCTGAGTGAGCTTACTCATAAGAGACGTCTTTCCGCACTCGGCCCCGGCGGTCTTTCCAGAGACCGTGCCGGATTTGAGGTCCGCGACGTGCACTACACCCATTACGGACGTATGTGCCCCATAGAGACACCCGAAGGTCCCAATATCGGACTTATCAACTCCCTGGCAAGCTATGCCCGCATAAACCAGTACGGTTTTATAGAGGCTCCTTACAGGAAGATAGACAAGACCGATCCCGAGAATCCCAGGGTGACCGACGAGACCGTATATATGACGGCCGACGAGGAAGACAACTATCATGTAGCACAGGCAAATGAGAAGCTGGATGCGCAGGGATACTTCGTAAGAAGGTCCGTGGCCGGCCGTTACAGGACCGAGACCCAGCAGTATCCCAAGGCGATGTTCGACTACATGGATGTGTCTCCCAAGATGGTGTTCTCAGTGGCAACGGCACTGATACCTTTCCTGGAGAACGACGATGCCAACCGTGCACTCATGGGCTCCAACATGCAGCGTCAGGCAGTGCCCCTGCTCTTTACAGAGGCGCCTGTTGTCGGAACAGGTATGGAGGTCAAGGCAGCGGTGGACTCCGGTGTCTGCGTTGTGGCTACAAAGGCCGGCGAAGTCACCCATGTTTCCGCGGAGGTCATCAGGGTCAAGGCTGACGACGGTGAAAAGATGGAGTACAAGCTCCAGAAGTTCATGCGTTCCAACCAGTCCAACTGCTACAACCAGAAGCCCATAGTATTCAAGGGCGACCGTGTAGCGGCAGGACAGGTCATCGCAGACGGTCCTTCCACTGCAGACGGCGAGCTTGGCCTGGGCAAGAACCCCCTGATCGGTTTCATGACCTGGGAAGGCTACAACTACGAGGACGCTGTTCTCCTTTCGGAGAGACTGGTGAAGGAGGATGTTTACACCTCCGTACATATAGAAGAATACGAGACTGAAGCGCGTGATACTAAGCTCGGACCCGAGGAGATCACAAGGGATATCCCCGGTGTCGGCGAGGATGCGCTGAAGGATCTGGACGACAGAGGTATAATCCGCGTGGGCGCTGAGGTCCGCAGCGGTGACATACTGGTAGGTAAGGTAACACCCAAGGGCGAGACCGATCTTACCCCTGAGGAGAGACTGCTCCGCGCGATATTCGGCGAGAAGGCAAGAGAGGTCAGGGATACCTCCCTTAAGGTGCCTCACGGCGAGTACGGTGTGGTCGTGGATGCAAAGGTGTTCTCACGTGCCAACGGTGACACCGAGTTGAGCCCCGGCGTTAACAGCAAGGTCCGCATCTACATTGCACAGAAGAGAAAGATCAGCGTGGGCGACAAGATGGCAGGCCGACACGGAAACAAGGGTGTGGTGAGCCGTGTGCTCCCCGTGGAGGATATGCCTTATCTTCCCAACGGACGTCCACTGGATATCGTGCTGAATCCTCTGGGCGTGCCTTCCCGAATGAACATAGGTCAGATCCTTGAGATCCACCTTTCACTGGCAGCGAAGGCCCTTGGCTTCAATGTGGCCACCCCCGTCTTCGACGGCGCCAATGAGGCGGACATCATGGACACCCTTGATCTGGCTAACGATTACGTTAATCTTGACTGGGATGAGTTTTCCAAAAAGCATAAGGATAATCTGGATCCCGATGTTTATAAGTATCTGGACGAGAATAAGGAACACAGAAATCTCTGGAAGGGAGTTCCCATCTCACGCAACGGTACGGTACAGCTTAGAGACGGACGCACGGGCGAGTACTTCGATTCACCCGTTACCGTGGGTCACATGCACTACCTGAAGCTCCACCACCTGGTGGACGACAAGATCCACGCACGTTCCACCGGCCCGTACTCACTGGTGACGCAGCAGCCTCTGGGAGGAAAAGCCCAGTTCGGCGGACAGCGTTTCGGAGAGATGGAGGTCTGGGCTCTGGAGGCTTACGGAGCATCCTACACACTGCAGGAGATCCTGACCGTAAAGAGCGACGATGTCATCGGACGTGTAAAGACCTACGAGGCTATCGTAAAGGGCGAGAACATACCGGAGCCCGGTATACCCGAGTCCTTCAAGGTGCTGCTGAAAGAGCTGCAGAGCCTTGCGCTCGACGTGAGAGTGCTTGACGAGAAGGGCAACGAGATAGAGCTCAAGGAGAACGTTGACTACAACGAGAGCGAGTTCAGATTCGATCTGGGCGAGCACAGGAATGATTACTCAAAGGCTGAGGGCTACGGCACCAGGACCTTAAGCGAGGATGCTGCCATGGCTTATTCAGAAGAGGAAGACCTGGGCGAGGAGGAAGATCTGAGCGAAGAGGAGCTTTCGGAGTACGATGACGAATTCGCGGATGTAACAGAAGGAGATGAATAAAATGGCAGAGTTTAAAACTACCGAATACCAGCCCATCACCTTTGAGAAGATAAGGATAGGCCTTGCTTCCCCTGAAAAGATCAGGGAGTGGTCCACGAGGAACAACGATCCCTCCGTGGGCGTGGTGACGAAGCCGGAGACCATCAACTACCGTACCCTCAAGCCCGAAAAGGACGGCCTTTTCTGCGAGAGGATCTTCGGGCCCAGCAAGGACTGGGAGTGCCACTGCGGCAAGTACAGGAAGATCCGCTATAAGGGCGTCATCTGCGATAAGTGCGGTGTTGAGGTGACCAAGTCCAACGTGCGCCGTGAGCGTATGGGACGTATCGAGCTGGCAGCTCCGGTCTCCCACATCTGGTATTTCAAGGGCATACCCAGCAGGATGGGACTTATACTGGATCTCACCCCCAGGGTACTTGAGAAGGTTCTGTATTTTGCATCATACATAGTTCTGGATCCAGGCACCACTGACCTTGAGTTCAAGCAGGTCCTTACCGAGAGACAGTATCAGGAAGCCAGGGAGACCTGGGGAATGGAATTCCGCGTAGGCATGGGCGCCGAGGCTATCCAGGAGCTCTTAAAGGCTATCGACCTTGATAAGGAGATGGCAGAGCTGAAGGGTGAGCTGGAGAACGAGAACACCAAGGGCCAGAAGCGCGCCAAGATCGTGAAGCGCCTTGAGGTTGTGGAAGCCTTCAGGGAGAGCGGCAACAGACCCGAGTGGATGGTCATGGACACCGTTCCCGTCATCCCCCCCGATCTGCGTCCCATGGTACAGCTGGACGGCGGCAGATTTGCGACTTCCGACCTTAACGACCTTTACAGAAGGATAATAAACAGAAACAACCGTCTGCAGAAGCTCCTTGAGCTTGGCGCTCCCGATATCATCGTTCGTAACGAGAAGCGTATGCTCCAGGAAGCAGTGGACGCACTTATCGATAACGGCCGCAGAGGCAGGGCTGTTACGGGCCCCGGCAACAGGGCGCTCAAGAGCCTTTCCGATATGCTCAAGGGTAAGAGCGGACGTTTCCGCCAGAACCTGCTGGGCAAGCGTGTCGACTATTCCGGTCGTTCCGTTATCGTGGTCGGTCCCGAGCTGAAGATATACCAGTGCGGCCTTCCCAAGGAAATGGCTATCGAGCTCTTCAAGCCCTTCGTTATGAAGGAGCTGGTGGGCAAGGGCATCTGCCAGAACATAAAGGCAGCTAAGAAGCTGGTTGAGAAGCAGGACAACGAAGTATGGGACGTTCTGGAGGAGGTCATCACCGAGCATCCGGTTATGCTGAACCGTGCTCCTACGCTTCACAGACTCGGTATCCAGGCTTTCGAGCCCATACTGGTCGAAGGTAAAGCTATAAAGCTTCATCCCCTGGTATGTACCGCTTTCAACGCCGACTTCGACGGTGACCAGATGGCAGTGCATCTGCCTCTGTCAGTGGAAGCACAGGCTGAATGCCGCTTCCTGCTGCTGTCACCCAATAACCTGCTGAAGCCTTCCGACGGCGCACCCGTGGCAGTGCCTTCACAGGATATGGTCCTTGGTATCTACTACCTGACCCAGGAGCGTCCCGGCAGCAAGGGCGAAGGAAAGTACTTCAAGAGTGTTAATGAGGCCATACTGGCTTATGAGAACGGTGTCATTGACCTTCATGCAAAGATCAAGGTCCGCCTGGAGAGAAAGAATGACGAGGGTGAGACTGTCCGCGGAACCGTGGAGTCCACGCTGGGCAGATTCCTCTTCAACGAGATACTGCCCCAGGATCTCGGCTTTGTTAAGAGGGAGAGTGACGAGGATCTCTTAAAGCCTGAGGTAGATTTCCTGGTAGGCAAGAAGCAGCTGAAGGCCATACTGGAGAAGGTCATCAATACCCACGGCGCAACAAGGACCGCCGAGGTCCTAGACCTTGTAAAGGCAATAGGCTACAAGTATTCTACCAGAGCGGCAATGACGGTTTCCGTTTCCGATATGAAGATACCCGAGAACAAGGGAGAGCTTCTTGAGGAGGCGCAGAGGAAGGTGGATGATATCAACTTCCTTTATCAGAGAGGCCGCCTTACCGAGCAGGAGCGTTACTCCAACGTTATCAGCGTCTGGAAGAAGGCCGATGACAGCCTTTCCGCAGAGCTGATGGACGGTCTGGATGATTACAACAACATAAAGATGATGGCTGAATCCGGAGCCCGTGGTTCCAAGGAGCAGATCAAGCAGCTGGTCGGTATGCGAGGCCTGATGGCAGATACCTCCGGACGTACCATAGAGCTGCCCATCAAGTCAAACTTCCGTGAGGGCCTGGACGTGCTGGAGTACTTCATCTCCGCACACGGCGCTAGAAAGGGTCTTTCCGATACGGCTCTGCGTACCGCCGACTCCGGTTACCTTACAAGACGAATGGTTGACGTCTGCCAGGAGCTCATCATCAGGGAGCAGGACTGCTGCGCCGGCAAGGAGATCCCGGGCATGCGCGTTACCGAGCTTACCGACGGTGACGTGGTGGAGACCCTGGAAAACCGTATCCGCGGACGTTATGCGGCAGAGGATATAGTGGCTGACGGCCAGGTGCTTGTAAAGGCCAACCACATGATCACTCCCCGCTGGGCAGCGATCATCACCGAGCCTATCAGGCTTGCCCAGGAGGCAGGCAAGGCACAGAAGGCGGCACGCAATGCTGCCGAGGCTCTTGAGGCTGCAGAGAAGGCTCTTGAGGATGCAAAGGACGCAAAGGATAAGGAAGCCATTGAGTACAGCATAAGTAAGCTCAAGGCTGAGGCGGAGAAGACAAAGGCAGCAGCTGAAAAGGCTCAGGCCGAGGCTGACGGAGCCGCTTCCCGCAGGATAGATTCCGTAAAGATCCGTACCATATTGAACTGCAAGTGCCGCGTGGGTATCTGTGCTAAGTGCTACGGCGCCAACATGGCTACCGGCGAGCCCGTGCAGGTAGGTGAAGCAGTCGGTATCATAGCCGCACAGTCCATAGGTGAGCCCGGTACACAGCTTACCATGAGAACCTTCCATACCGGTGGTGTGGCCGGCAGCGATATCACACAGGGTCTTCCCCGAGTTGAGGAGCTTTTCGAGGCCAGAAAGCCCAAGGGTCTTGCCATCATAGCAGGTGTGGGCGGTGAAGTAAGGATAGTCGAGAGCAACAACAAGCGCGAGATCATCATTAAGACCGACGAGAAGGACAAGGTTTATGAGATCCCTTACGGCGCAAGGAGAAAGGTGAAGGACGGCGATATCGTGGAGGCCGGTGACGAGCTGACCGAAGGTTCCGTCGATCCTCACGATCTGCTTGAGATAAAGAAGATCGAGGCAGTTGAGAACTACCTTATCAGAGAGGTACAGAAGGTCTACAACCTCCAGGGCGTGGATCTGGCTGATAAGCACATCGAGGTCATCGTGCGTCAGATGCTGAAGAAGCAGCGCATCGAGGATCCCGGCGACGCGGGTATGCTTCCCGGCGCGCTTGTGGACCGTCTTGAGATAGAGGCCATGAACGAGAAGCTTGAGGCCGAGGGCAAGAGGCCCATAGTTGCGGCAGACGTGATACTAGGTATCACCAAGGCTGCTCTGGCCACCAATTCCTTCCTCTCTGCGGCATCCTTCCAGGAGACCACAAAGGTACTCACCGAGGCAGCCATCAAGGGTAAGGAAGATCCCCTTATCGGTCTTAAGGAGAACGTCATCATCGGTAAGCTCATACCTGCAGGTACGGGCGTGCGCAGATACAGGAACGTCCGTCTGGATGTGGACGAGATGGAGCTGGGTGACGAGATAAACTTCGACAGCAGTGACGAGGAAGAGGCTGAGGCTGAGCAGGAGAGCAGTGTACTGGAGCTTTCCGAGGAAGAACCTGTTTCCGCGGAAGAGACGGAATGATAAAATGAAGTGATGAGCGGCGGAGGGCTGTATGCTTTCCGCCGCTTTATTTTTTTCACCAAAGTAAAAAAGTGCTCCCGCATTTTGGCATAGTTTCGGGATTGCGGTATGCGGGCTTATGGTATAAAATTACGGGGAGGGTTACAATACAGAAAGGGGGTTATGGGATGAGCGTTCTGTTCAGAAGCTCCAATCACAGATCGAACGCGGAAGCATTGGATGCAGCTAAGAGAGTAGAGGAGGAAGCAGCACGGAAGGCTGCAGAGGAAGAAACGGCACGGAAGGCTGCAGAGGAAGAAGCGGCACGGAAAGCCGCAGAGGAAGAAGCGGCACGGAAGGCTGCAGAGGAAGAAGCGGCGCGGAAGGCCGCAGAGGAAGAAGCGGCACGGAAGGCTGCAGAGGAAGAGCGCCGCAGGAAGGAAGAAGAAGAGCGTCTCAGGAAGGAAGAAGAAGAGCGTCTCAGGAAGGAAGAGGAAGAGCGACGCAGAAAGGAAGAGGAAGAAAGGCTTCGCAGGGAAGCTGACGAGAAAGAGCGTACGGAAATAGAGGAGCTGCTTGCTGCGGGCAGGGTCTTAAGAGATAAGGGCGACCCGGAAAAGGCGCAGGAATTATTCCTTGAGGCGCTGGACAAACAGGAAGCGCGTTTCAAAAGAACAGGCAGCGATGATGACAGGGATATGCTGGCGGATGCCTGCAGAAGACTGGCTAAGATAGGCTATCAGATGAACGTCCGCTATACGGAGATGTCGGCCAAATGCTATATCGACGCCGTTAATGCAGAGGCGGAGGAGGATTATGAAAAGGCCGACAGGAGCCGGGATCGCGGGGACGAATATGCCAGGAAGGCAGCAGGCTGCCTTTCCGCTTCACAGAAATATGACCGCAGGGCAAGAGAGATAAAGAAAAAAGATTAAGCAAAAGAAAGGGACAAGAACATGGCTAGCGAGATAAGAGACATAAACCTGGCTCCATCAGGAGAGCTTAAGATAGCGTGGGTAAAGGATCACTGTGACCTGCTCCGTACACTGGAGGAGGATTTTTCGAAGACAAAACCTTTTACCGGAAAGAAGATAGCTCTTTCTGTGCATCTGGAGGCCAAGACGGCATATTTATGCAAGGTGCTTGCTGCAGGCGGAGCGGAGATGTATATCACCGGCTCCAATCCCCTGTCAACCCAGGATGATGTGGCGGCGGCTCTGGTAAAGGCCGGGCTGGAGGTTCACGCCTGGCATGGCTGCACCCCGGAAGAATATGATGCGCATATACGCGCCGTGCTGAGCATCGGTCCCAATATCATAATCGATGACGGCGGTGACTTGGTGCATATGATGCATACGGAGTTCCGTGAGCTTATAAAGGATGTAATAGGCGGCTGTGAGGAGACCACCACAGGGATACTGAGGCTGGAGACCATGAACAGGGAGGGGAAGCTGGAGTTCCCCATGGTAAAGGTCAACAACGCCCAGTGCAAGCATTTCTTTGACAACCGTTACGGCACCGGGCAGTCTGTATGGGACGGCATCAACCGTACAACCAACCTGATCGTTGCAGGCAAGACCGTTGTGGTGGCAGGCTACGGCTGGTGCGGAAAGGGTGTGGCAATGCGTGCAAAGGGTCTCGGCGCCAAGGTCATAATAACCGAGATCGATCCTGTAAAGGCTATAGAGGCCGTGATGGACGGCTTTGAGGTCATGCCCATGAAGTCGGCAGCTGCCCTGGGTGATTTCTTTGTCACCGTTACCGGCTGTGACAAGGTAATAGATGAAGAGGATTTCCTTGAGATGAAGGACGGGGCGATCCTCTGCAATGCAGGACATTTCGACTGTGAGATCGATATGGCGGGGCTCAGGGCCATGGCTGTGAGCAGTGCTGAGCTCCGGAACAACATAATGGGATACACACTGAAGAACGGCCGCACACTGGCGGTGCTGGACGAAGGCAGACTGGTGAACCTGGCCTGCGGCGACGGCCATCCCGCTGAGATCATGGATATGAGCTTTGCTATACAGGCCCTTTCCGCAAAGTATCTATGCGAGCACGGAAGTGAGCTTACGACAAAGCTCATCGATGTGCCCGAAGAGGTGGATCGGGAGGTTGCGGTCCGTAAGCTTAAGTTCCTGGGCAAGGAGATAGATGTGCTCACCCCTGAACAGAGAGAGTATCTGTACGGGAAACAGTAAAGGCAAATGTCATTCCGAGCGAAGCCGGCATATGAGGTCGGAAGGTAAATGTCATTCCGAGCGAAGCCGGCATTTGCCGGCGGAGTCGAGGAATCTTATACAGGAGGCAGAAATGAACATAG
>JAFWWB010000081.1 GCA_017518185.1 Lachnospiraceae bacterium | reverse complement strand
GGAAGATTTTCGTATCAGGAGTTTTCTTCTGGAAAATAAGGAGGAAGTGCAGATGAGTGTGCTTACGGAATATGATGCAGAAGAGGAACTGAGGCTGATAGCAAAAGACTCATGGGAAGAGGGCATGGAAAAAGGAATAGAAAAAGGTCAGGATATGCTGATCGATGTGATAGGACGGCTTCGCGGAGGAGAAAAGGAAGAGAGTATCCTTGCATCCGGGGTGGATCGGGAGACGGTTGACAGGGCCCTGAGCGTAATGTGAGAGAAAAGCTGAGAACCAAGGGGGTGGGTTCACCCACCCCCTTGGTTCTCACCCGTAGAAAGCTTCCATATTCCTGCGGAAGAGTTTGGCGGGACGGTGGCCGGCGCCGGAGGAGAGCTGTGAGGTCTCGATGACGAAGGGAGTCATCTTTCTGCGGAAATTGGGTGTGAGGAGCTTTTCGCCGAGGATTATCTCGGTGGCCTCCTGAAGGCTGTAAAGTGTAAAAAGCTCCGGCATGAGGTCGAAGACGATGCGCCCGGACTGCGCAGTCTTTTCACGCAGGGCTTTCAGGGCGCGCACTATGATCTCGGCATGATCGAAGGCCAGGCCCTCGTCCTCCAGGATCTCATAAGAGGTTTTTTCGTGATGTCCCGAAAAAATACGGTTTTCTTTTACAAGGGCGGTGAGTCTGACATCGTCCTTTTCCATTTTCAGACGGTAAATCGTCGTTATCTCGGCATTGTCCTTTCTGACATGCCTGGTGGATTCTTCACAGTCCATATCGATCTTAAACCAGCCCGCTTCCCAGGCATCGCTGCCGGCGCGGACCCGGTATTTTTCGGCATCCACAAGAGCGAGGAAGCCCTGGGAGATTATCCAGCCTCTGGGATCCCTGCCGGGACGGCTGAACATCCCGAAGGGTTCCAGATATGCGCTATCCAAAGAGGTTTCCTCTTTCAGTTCCCTCAGGGCTGTTTCTTCTATGGTCTCATCCTTGTGAGAAAAGCCGCCCGGGAGGGCGTAATGATCCTTATACGGGAAGCCGCCCCTGCGTATGAGAAGTATACCAAGGTATTTTCCGGGATCCTTACGGTATTCCGGCTGTTCCCCGGAGGAGAGTACGGCAAAGACCGCCATGTCCGCGGTCAGGGACGGACGGTCAAAGGCGGTCATGTCGTAAGTCTTCAGGAAGGCTTTTTCTTCAGGGGTTGTCTTATGGTTTATCATGGGGTACTACCTCTTCTGATCACTTTGGTTTCTTTATTTGAGATATAATCAGCGGACTGAGTGAGCGGGCTGGTGTATTCGTTTATGTGGGTCAGGCCGACGGTCATGCGTTTTGTGAAGCCTCCGGGAAGGCGCTCGCTGTCGAAATCCTCCCTTATCCTGCGGCGGAAGCTCTTTTCATCCAGCTTTCCGTAGCGCATCGTACCCTGGTGGGGATTGGGTACATTTGTCAGATCCTGCATATCCGGATTTATCTCTGCCTTGTCACACTGTCCGGGAAAGGGGCCGGCGCCGTGACGGGTGAGGTAAGTCCTGGTGACATAGCAGATCTCAGCATCGCAGGCTTCATCCTTAAGGTACTCCCTTATCAGTGCCGCGGGATTGCGGAGGCCGGTATTGCTGGGTGTGGTGTGGCAGCCGAATTCCCTTCTGTTCCTGTCCAATAAAAGTCCCTGTCCGTTTTCAAAGATAAGACGGTCGTAATCCTTAAGTATATCACCGCTTTTCAGCTCAGCTATCCCTGCCATTGCCCGCAGATCCGCGATATAGTTAGCGACCAGGCCTTCATCTTCAATGATCTCTCTCCAGTTGCCCGGTATATCATCTATCCCTGCAGCCGCAAGCCGCTTTTGCATCTGCTCCCTGCATGGACCTTTCAGATAAGCCGTGATCTCATTATCCGTCATATCCAGCATTTTTTCAAGGCCCGGCCCCTGCCTGAGCAGAGTTTCCCATATTCCGGTGCCGCAGCTGCCGTGACGCTTTGCTCCCCGGTTTTCCTCCAGTATCTGGTTGGTGATCATGTCAAAGGGAGTGGTCACCGGACATTCGGGATCCATGAAGATGCGCAGATCACGCAGCCCTTTGACCGTGAGCTCCTCGTACTCGTTCATGAAGATCATGGGATTTACGATATAGAAGCGGGGAAGCCAGCTTGCGGCTCCGGCGAAGTTGCCGGAGCCGAAATGATGGAAAACATGCCGTACTCCGCCGGGGGTGGTGACGGTATGACCGCGCTGGGCGCCGCCGTTGCTTAAGATGACCAGAGCGGTCCTTCCGGCTTCCGCAGCTTCCGCTGCGAAGAAGTCAGTCATGAGGCCCTTTCCCTCATCACCGTAATTCGCTCCGATGACTGCCTTTATGTCTCGCATACCGCCACCTCCTTTGGATTTGAAGATCTGCCTGGCGGCAGATCTCTGAAGCGCCTCTAAGCCGGCGCGGGCTCCCCCCGGCATTGCCGGGGGGCAGAATTACCAGCTGATCTCGGGGGCAAGGGCCAGGTTCCCGCTGCATTCAAAACGTACATTTTCTTCAGCCCTGCCGGTCACGATGCGGATGATGGTATCCGCGATCCCCTGTATATCGGTTATTTTGAAGTGCTCTTCATCCATGAAATCCTTCCAGGTACGGATATAGCCTTCATCCCTGCTGTTCCCGTGCCTTACGAACAGGTGATAGACCTCGTACTTTTCCTGCACAGCCCTGTAGAGAGCATCCGTTTCAACATCCCCGCTGACGGGTCTTCCGGTGATCTCACCGAGCCGTTTTCCGGGCAGATAGGGATTTATGCCTTCGTCACCCATGGTTATGATGATGCCCTTCTGCCCGCGCTTCCAGGCATCCAGACGGCAGTGCTCTGTTGCGAAGTACCATGCCGCGGTGTAGGATTCATAAGAATTTCCTCCGCCTCCGAATTCGAAATAGAGCTTGTCAAGCTGCTCGGCGATACGTATGTCCGATTCGAACTGGGTCACCTGCAAGGGGCATCTGTCGTAGGCCAGATCGCCTATGCCCATTACCATGAATTCCACGTCCTTAAGCTTTTTGTAAAGGCCGGTCATTATGACGTTCAGCTGCTTTGCAACCTCTACGGCGGCCTGTCCCATGGAACCGGTGACATCCAGGGCCAGGATCACCGGTATGGTGGCAGGGTGTTCTTCGTTATCGCAGCACTCCCTGAACACATCCTTCGGATCCAGAGCCGGATCGATGTTCCTTGCGGTGAACATCTGCTGATTGCTCATATCTCCCGCCAGGCTGCCGCTCTTGCTCACGGTACGTCCCATCCTTGTCGAATACGCTCTGAAAGTATCTTCTCTCCATATTCCGCATCCCATATGTTCCTCCTTTCCGGTACCGCGGTACCTTAACGCTTATACGATATCATCATCGTTTTCATCATCATCATCGTCCTCACCGAGGATATCGTCATCAAAGACTCCTTCAAACAGTCCGTTTCCGCCGCCTCCCAGCATCAGCAGGGGAAGCAGACTGTTCTTTTCGCCGCCGCCTCCCTTCATCATCTGGGAGAGACACATGTATTTCATGATCTTTCCGGGGCCTTTACCCTTCTTCAGTCGGCTGCCAAGCATGGAAACGATCTTTCCGTAGAAGTAGGTGCTTCCCATAAAGATGTGGCGTTCCGGCATTATCTGCTCCACGGTGGAATCTTCATAATTCAGGGCGGAAATCGTATCCTTTCCGGCGGAGATCACGCACTTGGGCTTCCCGTTCGCCAGGATGATGTCACCCGGCTTAACCTTGTTGGTGGGGATCACGAAGAAGAAATCCTCACCTATGTCAAATACGAAGCTGTTGCAGTTCGTGAGCCTTCCGATTTTAATGTCGTAGGACTTGTAGCCTCCGGAAGTCTTAATGGCTATCCCTCCGCTCATGGAAAGCCTGCACATTCCCGGCGCTATCTTTCCCAGCATCCCGTTCATGAATTCATTCATATGATCACCTCCTATCATAATATCAAATTGATTATATCTCTGTTGTGCCTTTATCATATTATCAAAATGATAATATGTCAATACCTTTTTTTGAAAAATTTCACGGGAAGGAAAAAAACAATAAAGTTGCAGGGCATGGGTAATAGTGGTATAGTCAAAGGTACTTATCTGGTTGAGTATAAGGGTTTTCTGAGAATATTTTTCTGCACTGAGATGAGATAAGAAAGGAGAGGTCATATGAAAGCGGGAAAGATAAGACGCATGCTGGCTCTGGGCCTCAGCGTGGTGATGCTGGGAACGGAGACTCTGCCGGTGCTGGCTGCCGAAGGGGGAGCTTCCATGGAAACCGGAGCTGAAGAAAGATCCGGAGCAGGGCTTTTGAATGAGGAAGAGGAGGAAGCTGCTGAAGAGGCAGCGGAGAATGAGAGCCTTGAAGCTGCTGCGGGAAATGAGAGCTTTGAAGCTGCTGCAGAAAATGAAGCATCCGGAGCAGAGGAAGAGACTGCAGAAGAAGCTTCTGAGGATACTGAGACCGGAGAAGCAAAAGGGTCTGAAGCTGCTCCTGCAGCTGAGGATGCCGGTGCGGAAGAAGCCGGGGCGGATAAAGCTACAGATTATATCGCAGAGGGTGAGCTCGGCACCGGCGTGACCGCATATATTTACGAAGACGGCGAGGATCTGGTCCTTGTCGTAGAAGGCACCGGAACCGATGTCGACGTGAAGTACAATGAGTCTTCGTTAAAGGACTATGCGATAACGAAGATCCGCTTTTCTTCGAATGTCCATATCCTGAACAACGGCGTGTTTTCAAATATCCCGTCCCTGAAGTCTGTAGAGATAGGACACAGTATCACTCGGATAGGAGACAGGTGCTTTTCGGATTGTACAGCGCTTGAGAGCCTGACCTTTGAAGAGGCAACAGCTGCAGACGGGGGACTGTATATCGGTGAGAATGCCTTCAGAAACTGTAAGAAGCTTAACAATATCGTTCTTCCTGCCAGAACGGAGAAGGATCTCAGGGGTACCGGAGGTTATTCGATATTCTACGGCTGTACAAGCCTTGTGACTGCAGGTTTTGAAGACGGTATCACCTATGTACCGGCAAATGTGTTTGCGGAAGCAGCTGCCCTGAAGAACGTGACGGTCCCTGACAGCGTCCTGGAGATCGGCAATTATGCGTTCCTGAACTGCAGTAACCTTTCCGGTGTATTGCTGCCGGAGGGGCTCACGACCATAGGCTCAGCTGCTTTCAGCAATACGGCTGTCAGCAGCATAAGCATACCCGGATCGGTGACAACGCTGGACCGTGTGGCTTTTTCGGGGTGCGGAGTGCTGAAAACGGTGACCTTCGAAAAGGGTACCGGTGAGCTGTATATCGGAGAGAATGCTTTCAGTGAATGCATAAAGCTTAATGATATCATCATCCCCGCCAGGATAAAGAAGGAGATAGGAGGTATCGGAGGTTATTCGATATTCTACGGCTGTACAAGCCTTGTGACCGCCGGTTTTGAAGAGGGAAGTGTTCTGGTTCCGGATAAAGTATTTGCAGATGCAGCTTCCCTGAAGACAGTAACGATACCGGACAGTGTAAAGACAATAGGTACTTACGCATTCTCTGGCTGTAAAAATCTTTCCTCCGTTGCGATCCCGGGGCAGACCCGGAAGCTCGGCACAAACGCCTTCAACGGCTGCAGCTCCCTGACCGGGATCATAATACCCGATACGGTGACGGATATCCCCGCAGGCTGTTTTGCAGGCTGCACGATGCTGAAGGAAGTAACGCTTTCCCTGAATACCGGTATCATAGGTGAGAGGGCTTTTGCAGAAGATGTGCGTATAGAAAAGGTATACTATTCCGGGTCAAAGACTAAGGATGAGATCAAAAATGATGCGGGAGTCGAAAACGATCCCCTCTGGGACGCGGAATGGGAGAAGGTAAATGTCAGCCCTGCCAGCATATATAATTATTCATTCATAAACGATTTCGGAGCCTACGGCCTGGGGTATGATGAAAAGAGAGAATACCACATACCCGAGGAGCGTTATGTGGCGCTCTTCGGAGAGAAGGGACACAACATCTTCTCTGTTTTTGATGATGTCTGGGGCGGCAGCTGCTACGGAATGTCCTCCACCAGTGCACTCTTTAATGAAGATAAGAGCGTAAAGCCTTCCGATTATAAGAAGGGAGCGGAGAGTGTGCCCGAGCTGGTACTGGAAAAGGAGGTGGATTACGATCCTTCAGATGATACCGCCTCCGAGCTTAAGACCGATCTCCGTAAGTTCATCGAGGCCATGCAGATATCCCAGTGTGACGACCGCGTGCAGTACTGCATCTCACTGGACTGCTATCCCGAGGAGGTGATCGCCGAGCTTCAGGCATCGGATAAGCCGGTCCTTCTGGGACTTTATGGAAATATGCCGGACGGAAGCCCGGCAGGACATGCGGTGCTGGCCTACGATATAAGGGAAGCAGCGAGCTTCAATGGTTATATCGCAGACGTATACGACAGCAACTGGCCTGAGGAAAAACGGAGCATCAGCTTTATGAAGAAAACCTATAATGCGGGAGCTGAGGATCCTTATGAGTATTACACCTGGTCATACAGGCTTAATTCCGCAGCAGCAGCCGCTGCCATGATATGGGGCAGCGATCCGCTGATCGAAGGTTATGAGGACTGCGCCCTTTCCTATGTGCCCTACGAAGTGTACAGCGCTGTATGGTCTGACGGAGGCAGCTATGATGCAGCGGAATGGGCTGACAGGCTGGCCGCTAATGAGGAATGGTCCGATATAGATGAGTTCATATATGTGAATTTCCATGACTGGGACGACTATGCACAGAGTCTTTATGAGCAGGATCCGGACGCAGTTGAGCTGACTGCCGAAGAGGAAGAGCAGATCCGTGCGTATATGGAGGATCCCTCAAAGACCCTTTCACCCGAGCTTCAGGGCCGCTGCAGGCTACGTGGCAGGTGCAGGCTCCGCGGGAGATGCAGACTCCGCGGCCGCTGCCGGCTTCGTGGCCGCTGCCGGCTCCGTTGCACTCCCGTCCGCGTGGAGTCCGATAACTACAGCATCAGTGACGGTGACAATGAGCTCATTACAGTGAAGAACGGTGCAGCCGCGAGCAGTGATGCGGATGCTTTCGCACGTCCCGTTGTGAATTACATACCCGGCAGGAGCTACAAGGCAGAGTACAACCCGGTCTACACTCCCGGAGGCATCAGACACATACAGAGCGGCGGAAAAGACGGTCTTTCCTTTACCGCCATCGACGGTGAGCTTAAGCTTGAAGCGGATACGGATGCAAAAGAGGCGGCCTTTGATATTTGTGAGGAGGATAACCTTTATTATCTGAGCATCCCTCTTAAGAAAAACGGACAGCTGACCGCAACCCTTACGGATGTGGACGCAGGCGGAGAGGAGAAGGTCATTACCATCTCCGGTAACGGAACGGGTGAAGAGGTGCTGATCTCCGTATCGGATAACGGTGTGACGGTAGATGGTCTCGAGGATGAGTCCATAAGCCTGAACGGGGAGCCCTCTTCCGTGGAAGAGCTGGAAGGAAAGGTTAAGAGAGAGACCGTTGAAAGGGAGCTGGTCCCCGGTATCTGGCTCACGGGCATGTATGACAGCTACGACTATACCGGCGTAAAGCTCAAGCCCGACTTCCGTGTGGTGGACCGCCGGGGTAAGAAGGAAAAGCTGATGGCTGCCGGCGTGGATTACACCCCTGTATACGGGGCCAACAAGAAGGGCAGCGGTACCGTATCCATAAAGGGCAAGGGTGATTACGCGGGAAAGAGCGGTACGGTGAGCTTCAATATCGCAGAACCCGTTGTTCCCGGTAATGCAGCAGACCTTAAGGGTGCGAAGATAAGCGCCATAGATCCCCTCACCTATAGCGGCGCCGAGTGCCGTCCCGCAAAGATAGTGCTTAAGCTTAAAGGAGAAAAGAAGCCCACTGAATATCTCCTGGATGAGACAGACGGACGTTATAAGGATAAGAACGGAAACGTGATACCCGCTGCGATCACCTTTGGCAATAATGTGAATAAGGGAAGCGCGGTCGTTGTGCTTAGCGGAAAGAACGGCAGCGTGGCGAAAAAGACCTTCAGGATAGTGCCGGCAGATATCCTCTCCGTGGAAACGGAAGGGATAGGCGAGGTCTCCTGGGAAGTAAAGCCTTTTTCGGAAGAGCCGGAGCTTGTGATGGCCGGAGGCCGCACTCTGGTGGCAGGGCAGGATTATAAGCTCAAGTACAGCGTGAAGGACGGACAGGGTACGCTTCTCATCAGCGGTAAGGGGAATTTAAAGGGAAAGAGGACGAGCCTCTTCGATGTCATCCCCATGGATGTGGACCCGGACAATATCATCGTGAGCGCCGTTAACGGCGGCAAGGCTTCCAGGGTAAAGGTGAAGGTGCTGGATGCAGCGGGGAATGCGCTCAGTTCGAAGTATTACAGGATAAGTCTGAGCACCGTGAGCGGAAATGAGATAAAGCCCGGGGATATCATAAAAGATGAGACCATAGTGGTAAGCGTTACCGGAACGGATAAGAGCGCGGGCCTCGCAGTCTTCGGAAATGACTGCCGCATTGAAGTAAAAGTCGGGGATAAGGATATCGCAGGACTTGTGAAGGCCGGCAGCTCGGAAGTGGAGTACCCCGGAAGGAAGGTCCTTCCGGAGGATCTTGATGCAGGATACTTTGTGACCGGACTGGTATTGGAAAAGGACTTCGAAGTGACCGCCTGCAGCAGAAATGCAGGAAAGGGTACCATGACAGTCTATCTGAAGGGTACAGGTGAGTACTGCGGAAGCACTCCGGTAAAGATCAGGATCAAAGCGGCTTCACTTGAAAAGTGACGGTAATCACTCTGCCTTTTCCTGTACGTCACGGAGCAGAGTGTAGGTATCACGGTAGTTGGTCTCACGCCCCTTTGTGAGAAGGTATTTCACGTCATCGTAGACCGCCATGCGTTCTATGAGATCCGGGAGCCAGGGAGCATAGCGTGTTCCTGCTCCTTCCCTTAGCTCTGTGATGAAGGTGTCCAGATCCTTGCCCTTGTTATAGCTTCGTCCGATGGAATCGGTGGCTGCATCCATGCAGTCGGCACATAGCACCAGATCGATAACGGTCTTGTAAGGGCTTTTCGAAGTATCCAGATCATCAGGGTAACCGCCCTTGTTGTCGTACCAGCGGTGGTGGCCCCTTGCGACATCCGCATATTCTTTTGTACCCACATGGCGTGACAGAAGGGCGCCGCCCATTTCCGGGTGGGATTTGATGATATTGTATTCCAGATCCAGCAGTCCCCTGCCGTAAACGAAGATCGTATCTATGATGTTTATCTTGCCGAAATCGTGGCAGAGGGCAGCGTGATAGGTGTAGTGGATGATCTTATCCCTGTTTTTGAGCACATCCTCCACGCTCCCGCAGCCCGGGAAGCCGATGAAACGTTCCGGCTCCGTGTTCAGCAGGTGATAGCTCAGGCATTCCGAGATCTGTCCGACCATCCGTGAATGCACGTAAGTAGGCGGGTGGGCCGCCGCAAGACTCTGCAGTACAAATTCTTCGAAATCCACGCCGCTGGGGACATCGATGAAACGGTCGATAACGCGTATATAGTAATCCAGCATCTGGGTTATGGTGCCTGAATTCGGGCAGTGGAAGAGATAGTTGGACATACCCTGGTACAGTCTGCGGAGCAGGATCGCCTCTTCGGATGAAAGATGTATGGGATCCAGCAGACAAATGAGCTCCAGAGGTATCATGGTGTTGCTGTAATAGCCGTTCATACCGAAATCGGTCTTGTCCCGGGCCTCGTATTTCTCAAGAAGTATGCCTCGGTAGTCCTCTTTACTGACGGCACCGGTCAGATAGCGGCACCTGGCTATATGCACCGGGCAGAGAGGCGCCCCCGGTATATCCATAAAATATTCCGGGTCGGAATCAAGCAGTTCTTCCAGCTCTGTTGTCCTGAATTCTATGCGATCCAGCATTTCATCCGAAAAGCCCCTCATATTAAGGATCTCGGTGCTCATCATATAATATTCAAGGCAGCGGAAGCGGAAATAGACCCAGTTGAACTCCGGTACCGCCTCATGGTAGTATTCATCCTCAGCTATCTCCAGCATCTGGTCCAGAATGTCCAGATTATAGCGGTTCATGGAATCGTCGCCGCAGAAGCGCTCGAAGAAGCAGGCTATGAAGCGGGCGTTGGTGAGAACGCTCTCCCGCATCTCCGCATCCGGGATGGTCATGAAGAAATCCTTGTCCAGCATGCATAAGAATTCCTCGCCCAGAGCCATACCCCGTTCGGTATATACACGGCAGAGAGAGGGATTCGAGGTGATGCGGCTGGTCATGTTTATCATGGAGTAGCAGGTGATCGCCTCGCTGTCCATGCGGCGGATGCGGTTGGTGATGTCGTTCTTCTGGTCCGCATCCTGTACCAGACGCTCCGTGATCATGGAACTGACCGGCAGGTCCAGGATCTCACAGTTGTCCTCCTCGGAGGCAATGCTGGAAAGAATGTCCGCCAGCTCGTTCAGATCCTCCACCAGCCTGCTGTCCAGGGTTTCGGAGGATTCCAGAAGAGGGAAGAGCTCGTTTTTCAGCATCTCCCGGTTGCCGGCGGCCAGATCGCCTATCTTTCTGAAGTTTTCCTGCAGATGGGCGGCGTAATGATCCGCGCTGTCGTCCCTGTCTATGACGGGGGAAGAGAGCTTCCGTATCATGGCCACGCGTTCCACATATTGTTTAAAGCTTTCGCGGATTACCGAATTGTTCATACTTATTTTCCTGATTATAAACGGATCAAAAAAATCAACATCATATCCCCGGCTGGGGAGATGTTCAGATAATTTAGCAACAGTTAACTGGAAGTATATAACAAAAAGGCCCTAACTGCAAGCATTCCGACCCAAAAAGGGCTTGTAATAAGGCAATGGAGTGTGATATTATAAGAATGACGCGTTACGGAGGACGAGAGTCCCGAAAGGAATGGAGGTTTTGAAATGAAGAATCGCAGATCAAGGATACTGGCAATGATGCTGTCATTTGTCATGCTGACCGGCGAAGCCCTGCCAGTATTTGCAGAGGGCGAGGTTTCCGCTGATGAGGTGGTGATCGAAGAGGCAGCTGAAGAGGATGAGGTCGAGGAAGCTGAGGGGGCCGCAGAGGAGGCTGAGGAAGCTGAAGAGGCTGTGGAGGAGACTCCCGCCGCAGAAGAAGAGGTGGTTGAGGAGGTCGTGGAGACCGTGACCGAGGAAGCTGCTGAGGAGGCAGTTACCGAGGATGTGGCTGAAGAAGAGGTACAGGGCGAGGCTCCTGAGGCTTGTTCTTTATGGGCAGACAGCGCTATGGTCTCAGCTGAAGAGGAGGCTGTGACTGCTCCCGCTGATGATATCGAACCTGTCGGAGCTACTAATGTGAGCATGCCTCATATGACGACCGGCTCAAGAAAAACTTATATTATAAAGGCCGGAACGATAGTGATCGACGATATCACTTACGAGCTGAATGCGAACGTTTCTTTTGCAGGAAGCATCAGCTATCGCGGAAGGAAGATCAAGCCCATTGAGGACCTGGGGATGACTGCTTCCTGCACCGGTATAAACAACCTGATCAAAAGACTGTCACCTTCTGCAAATCCTTCCACCATATTAAAGTGGAAGGCAACTGCCAAGAAGAACAGGTACGTGACCGATCCTGCATATTTCAACGTGAAGGTATCAGTGGATTCAAAGGCTGCAAAGGCGGCAGGGATAAGCGGAAAGAATCTTAAAAAGCTTAAGAAGGCAGTCAGTGCCCTGAACAAGGTTTCAAAGAAGAAGGAAAGCCGTATTTCCTTCTCCATCACTCCCTTAAACCTGACGTCCATGTGGAATGGCAATTCATCAAACTACTGCGTAGACGGTGTTATCATGAGGGATCGGTGGAGCGGCAAGTTCATATCGTTCAAGTCTCTGTATGCGAGACTTGATCCCACTCAGCCCACGACATTTGATGCAGATCATGCCGGAAGATGGAGCAAGATCTCCAAGAAGGACTGCACCCTCAAAAAGCAGCCCGGAACAGTGACAGTTAACGGAAGAAAATGCTATCGGTATGAAGTTACACCTACCGGAAGGAATTTTACCGGCAGTGTCTTTTATATCAATATCCCGGTTTCAAGGTGGTGATCTGTACCGGATCTTTTACGGCAGGGGCTCCGGTCCCTGCCTTTTTTTAAACGCTGAGTCGTGTAGAGGGGTTATGAAGGCGATAAATATTTACGCCCTGACCAGGGTTGCTGACAGCCGCACACAGGAAAAGCTGGAGCGGCAGCTGTCGGGACGGAAGAGGGCGCTGAAGATAAAGGAATGGGAGACCGAAGGCCTGAAGGCGCTCTGCGCCAGGCTTAAGGAAGTGATGGAGGATGCCTGCATCCTGGACTTCTTCTATTCCTTCACTATGCCGAAGCTGGGAAAGGAATTTGACCTGCTGAGGGTGGATGCAGAGAGCGTGGTGAACATTGAGCTTAAGAGCGGCAATGTCACTGACGAGGCCATACAGGCCCAGCTCCTGCAGAACAGGTATTATCTGGCAACCCTCGGAAGGTCCATGTACTTCTTCACCTATGTGAGCCGGGAGGACAGGCTCATGAGGCTTGCTTCCTCGGGACGTCTCATGAAGGCTGAATGGACGGAGCTGGCGGCGGCACTCTCTAAGCAGAAGGATTGCTGCAGGGAAGGGATAGAGGACCTTTTCAAGGAAGACAGGTTCCTGATATCCCCCATCACGGATCCGGGACGCTTTCTGCGCCGTGAATACTTTCTCACCTTCCAGCAGAAGGATATACGCAGACAGATACTGAAAGCTTTGCCGGAGTCAAAATACCAGTGCTTCACCGGACTGCCGGGAACCGGAAAGACCCTGCTGCTCTATGATATCGCGCTTCAGCTTTCCGGCACCGATAACGTGGTGATATTCCATTTCGGTTCCCACGAGAAGGAACTGGAGGAGCTGGACGCCAGACTGAAACGCGTGGATTTCTGCTACTATGAGAACAGGGACGGCATGCCTGCAGGGAAAACCTATTCCGCCGTTCTGGTGGATGAAGGGCACAGGATGAACAGGGAAGCCCTTGAGGATATACTAAGCTTTGCGGAGGGCTTCCATGCGCCGGTGATCTTTTCCTACGACATGGAGGATCCCGTCTCACCGGATGAGAGGGGAGAGAGCGGGGCGGTCCTTATCGAGGCGCTGCCCGGTATAGTGAAGCACAGGCTGACCAACCGTATACGTCTCAACGGGGAGCTTTCCTCTTTCATAAGAAGCCTGATGTGCATATACACAAAGCCCCACCGGCCGGATTATCCTTCAGTGTCGGCAGTATATGCCGATGACGGCGAGGCTCTCAGGGAGCTTCTCCGCTATTATGAAGAAGAGGGCTATATCTATATAAAGGACGGGAGCCTGGATCTGCCGGCACTCCCTGAGGAGGATTCCATCGAGGCTTCCGCTGCCGCCTGCAAGGAATTTGAACGGGTGGTGATGGTGATGGACGAAAGTTTTTATTATGACGGTGACGGTTATCTCCGCTCCGTTTATCCTGCTGCACATGGCGGAAGGGTGCGCAATCTCTTCCAGGGGATGAACAGGGCAAAGGAAAGACTGGCGCTGGTCATATATAAGAATGAGGAACTGTTTGGTAAAGTAACAGATATATTTTAGAAGGAGGGAAAATTATGGGACTTTTAGGTCTTCTGTTCGGAAAACCCGAACGCAGTGAGCAGCCTATGCCTGAGGTGCAGTGGCCGGATGAGAAACCGCGGTATGAGGATGACGGACGTTCCTTTGATGAAAAGCTGAAAGAGATACTGGCCGGCTATGAGATCCTGGAGAACGTGGATCCTGCCTTCCTTGAGCTACAGGCCGGCAGGGAGATATGGAAGCGCGGAGGCGCCTGCTGTCCCCCGGAGCCCATTTCCTACATAGTGCGCAGGGACGGGGCGGAGCTTATGTATATACGTTACTGGAAAAGCTACGGGGAGTATGACCACGTGGCAAACAGGGCGATACAGATGTACTGCATGCAGAACGGGAAAAAAGTGCTGGAGTTCTTTGACTATCTGCCGAATGACCCTGAATATATGAAGAGCAGGATAATGGCAAATCTGTGAGCGACTGCGGCGGCTGACGGCAAGCTTAAATCCACTTGCGGATATTGTCTTCGCCCTCGACGTCGTCGCAGTTGATGAGTTTATCGAAGCAGCGGCCGAGTATGTTGGCATCGTCCAGGATGCGTACGAAGTTTTCGGCCTGGATGCAGTCGTCGTCTGCGGTAAGGTTGAGTATTCCGCCGGAGATGAAGACATAGCCCTTGTCGGTGCTGTCCTCTTTATCACTCTTGATGGCGTCGCCTTTAGCTGTCACCATTATGTGGCCGCCGGCTATGCATACGCTGTCTTTTCCCTTGATCCCGTTATTATCAGAGGCGATATAGATATTACCGTTGGTGATATGTATATCGTCTTTGCTGTTTATGCCGCTGCCTCCCGCTGCGTTCACGGAAAGGCTTCCGCTGCCGTTGATGCTTAAGTCGCTTTCGCTGTAGAGGCAGCCCTTAATGCTCTCGTCACCGTATTTTGCGGCATCATTCAGAACGTTTTCGCTGTCGGCTGCCAGGGTTATCAGGGCCTTATCGGCGCTGTGTATAACAAGCGGTGCACTGTCGGAGCAGCTTAAGGACACACCGTCCAGCACCAGCTGTATCTTTTCATGCTCATTGCATTCCACAAGGATCTGTCCGTCCGTCATCTCACCCCGGAGTATATAGCAGCCGCCTCTCTTTATGGAAAGCTGCTTGCCGTTAATGCTCAGGGCCTCGCGTATGCCAGCCTCTCTCTGGACGGCGGAGATATCGGCCTTTGTCTCTGCATTAAGGTCGCTGCTGCTGAATTCAAGGATTATGGCATGCTCCTCATCAAAGCCCTCCATACGGTCGAAGCCGGAGAACTTCACGGTCATATCCTCGGATACGGTATATTCTTCTTTTCGTTCCGTGTCATAGGGAAATGAGGAGATGATATCGAGTAAAAAAGCTGCATCCGGATCCTCCGGTGTAGCCACAGCTTCGGTGGGTTCGGCTGCTTTGGTGGCGGCGATGGTGACGCCTTCGGGAGCCTGTGATGCGCTGATGCTTTCAGCAGTCTGTCCGCAGGCGGAGAGGCCAAGTACAGCCGTCAGTATGGCAGGCAGTACAGCCCTTTTCAGTGATCTCATTGTGGTGCCTCCGTTGCATCGGGTATGGGTGCCTCATCGGTTCCGGGTATGACCTCATCCCGTTGTTCTTCTTCCGGTTTTATGACCGGGATCTTTATCATGATGGGATTGCCGTAGGAATCCAGTACCGGATTTCCGGCCCAGTCCGTAAGGGGCTCTATGAGCTCCTCGGGGGTGTCCTCGCTTATCAGCAGGTTAAACGCCGGAGCCTTGCGGTTGAAGCCCGGGGTATGGAGGCTGGTGTCGATCCAGTTGAAACGCTTATCCAGTATGGATTTCATGTAAACGCTGGCAGCAGGGGAACCGTAGCCCCAGCTGAGCGGTGAGTTGTACACCCTGGACTCGGAAACGCTTGCCGTATAGGTATCGATGGAGTTGGTATAGACCTCCTTCAGCTCATCCTTCTTCTCGTCCCAGCGGTCCCGTACCGCTTCCATGAAGCTGTCGTTCTTATACAGGAAGGACATGTAATTGCCCTGGTACATCTGGTAGATCTGTTCGGCGGTGGCCCAGTATTCATAGGTCCTGTTGTCGCCGAAGAAGTTGCCCATGGCCATATCGAAGTCCCATACGGGACCAAGCATGACCTTCTCTCCGGGGCGTTTGTAGATAAAGCTGGAACGCACAAAAGAGGAGTCCGTATTATTGGTCAGTTCCATCACGATGAACCAGTCTACCCAGCTGTCGGTGTCGATGTATTCGGTGTAATCGCCGCCGGAGGTAAGTACCCTGTCCAGATTGTTCATGTAATCCGCGATGTACTTAGCGTCTTCGTCGTTAGGGGAATCGAATTCCGGATATACGAAGAAGAGCCTGGGTGAATGGGGGGTGAAGAAGTATTCCTGGCCGTAGACATGCTGCTGGAAGAGGTCGCCGCCGCATTCCAGCATGAAGGCGATGTCCTTTTCATCCTCCCTGTTCAGCTCATCAAGGCTCTTTTTTGAAAAGAGGCTTATCTTGTCGCTGGCCACGTCTATCTTCTCGGAAAGGGTATAGATACCCATATACGTACCGTTCATGAAAAGGTCTACGGGGATCTGCTCGGGAGTGTACTCCAGATTGTCCATTACGGCGGCTATGTCCATGGCCACACAGTTCCTTATCAGCGCGGGATCTGCGGAGGTGGAAGCCAGAACGTACTTCTCGCATTCCAGCATGCCGTAGATGGAGGTCTTCTCGTCGAATTTCAGCATATAGCTCTTCTGGGGGAATTTGTCCCAGCTGGCGTTGCCGCGGCCCCTGACGGAAATGGAATAGTCCTCGCCGTAGAGCTCAAGGCTGCCGGGAACATATTCGTAGCGGTCAGTAACGGGCTGCCCGCTGTCGGTGAACACTTCAAGGACGGGCATGCCGTAGTCCCTGTGCCTGCAGCTGACAGGATAGCTTGCACTGTTTCCCTTTGCATCCGTGACCCGGAGAAGGGGATGCTCCAGGAGGTTTACGCTGCCGTCGGCAGCTGCTGCGGGAGCGCCGTCAGCATCCGTAAAGACGCATTCGCCTCCCTCCAGCAGGAATTCGATCTTTGCGTGGCGCATGGTATCGGAGGTGGCTTTGAAATCGGCGCCTATCTTGAGGACGCCGTCTTCTATGCACCAGGTGGCCTCCGTATATTCATTGCCGCCGAAGTCGTAGGTATACCAGGCCATGGAGTCCGGTACGGGGAGATATTCCTCTTCGGCAGGATCTTCTTCAATGGCCAGGTGTTCTTCGGGAGTAAGGGTAAACTTAACGTTTCCCCCTGTCTGAGGCACGGGACTGCTTTTCAGGGAAGTCCCGGCATTGCCGTTCATACTGAAGGATACGGCTCCGGAAGAAGAACCGGCGCCGGCAGAAGAGCTGCCGCCATCGGAGGAATCCTCCGCAGAAGCGTACAGCACACCATTATCGGCAGCGGTAAAGAATTCGTCTTTCCTGCCGATGGGACGGAAGTACCTGGCGGTGACGACGATAACGGCCAGCAAAATAAGGCCCGCAGCCACCGCAGAAGGCACGAAGTATTCACTTTCCCAGAAGTGTTTGTTCTTTATCATAAGTAAGTAAAGGCATCTGCCGTAAAACAGAATTATACTATATAGGAAAACCTGCTTCAACCACTACATATAGTATGCCCCACACAGCATAAAGCCTTGCTTATAAAATCCCCTTATGATAAAATATACAGGATTTTATGTTCCGGGAGGGAATATGCGTATATCGCTTCGGGTCAAATCCATAATCGTCATAGTCATATTTGCGCTGTTCCTCAGCGGAGTCATGCTCAGCGTCACGAGCACCATCATCAATAACCTTGTAGACCGTGATTACATGAAGCAGGCAGACGAACTTGCAGCGACGGTGGCAGCGGTAACGATCAAGGAGCCGGCAAGGCGCCTTAATGATGCCGTTCTGGAGCGTTATCACAGCATCGATCCCGATGACCGTATAAGCAGTGAGGAGTGGGGCACCACGGATTTCAACAGCTATATAGCCCGCTTTTCCGATTTTGAGAAGGATCCCGATTTTCTGACCATAAGGGATAATCTCCGCATGATACAGGAGCTTAACAGCGTGAACTGTCTCTATCTTGCGACAGTTGATGCGGAAAGCCGTACAGTCATCTATCTGGTGGATGCGGATCCCGAGGAACCCTGTCCTCCGGGCTGTTTCGATCCTCTTTATGAGATCAACTATGATCTGCTCACCGATCCCGAAAGGGGCTTTCCCGCATATATAACCGATACCGAGGATTACGGCTGGCTGGTAACCGCAGGAGCGCCCGTCCGTGACAGGGCAGGCAGGGTCATCTGCTACGCCATGGTGGATATAGACATGGAGGACATAAGAGCCGACCAGAGGTCCTATGTGCTGCTCTGCGGCGGCATAATGCTGGTACTCACCATCCTTATAAGCATACTGGGGTATGTGCTGGTGGAGAAGTTCGCGGTGAGGCCCTTAAGAGAGCTTTCCGAAGCAGCCAAGAAGTACTGCCGGGAGGAAAAGAGCAACATACGCCACGGCTTTGCTGCGCTTCAGATAAGGAATAACGACGAGATAGGGGATCTGGCTGACTCGATGAAGCAGATGGAGAACGATTTCAACGAATACTATACCAACCTTCTGGGAGCGGAGCAGGAGATACAGGCCACAAGGGAGCAGGCGATGCGTATAAACGAGATCGCCAACATGGATGCCCTTACCGGCATAAGGAATAAGAGAGCTTATGATTTTGAGGCGGAAAAGATAGATGAAGCGATAGCCGGGGGCTTTAGGGATTTCGGCATAGTAGTGTCCGACCTTAACAATTTAAAGCGCATCAATGACAAATACGGACATGAGATGGGTGATATCTCTATAAAGATGCTCAGTGAGAACATCTGCGGCGTGTTCAAGCACTCCCCCGTGTTCCGCTACGGCGGCGACGAGTTCGTGGTCATCATAAGGGATAACGACCTTAAGAATATCGAGAAGCTGATCGAAGAATTTGAGAAGGAAACAGAGAATATCCGCTTCAATGACAGGCTCAGCCCCTGGCAGCAGATCTCCGCGGCCATAGGCTACGCCGTCTTCGATACGGAACTGGATAAGAACGTGGCGGATGTTTTCAAACGCGCCGACAATGAGATGTATATCTGCAAAAAAAGGATGAAGTCGCTGTAAACAGGGCAAGCAAAGCCCGCCCGGGGTTCCCGGGCTTTTTTTGGGGAACAGGAGGACAGCATGGATCTTATACAGGTAACTGAAAATCTGATACCCGCATTTAAGCCGCTGCTCACGAAGACGGCACTGGCGGATCTTATGAACGATCCGGACACAGTGGCGGTGGGAGCGGTGGATGATGACAACAAGGCCTGCGGCATAATGCTGATGCATGTGGCGGAGAGCTTCTGTATGATCACCCACCTGGCAGTGGCAGATTCCGCCAGGCGTAAGGGGATAGCCGGGATGCTGGTGGATAAGGCGGAGCTGTCTTCGGAAAGGATGTATATAGTGCTGATCGCCATCTTATGTCCGGAAAGCGAGGAGGATGACCTTTATCAGTTCTTCTCAAACCGCCCGGAATGGGTGGTGGAACACAGGAGTGATGATGAAAACGGGGATTATTATCTTGCCGCCTGGGACCGGCCGTAAAGGGGGGCAGAAAAGGAAGATTTGCCTAATGGCAAATCTTTGAAGCGCCTCAAAGCCGGCGCGGGCTCCCCCGAGCGAAGCTCGGGGGCAGAAAAGGGGGGAAAAGTTATGTCTGATGATTTCGGAATGGAACAATTAAACAGAAAGAAGGTCCTGGACGCCGAAACAGCGGATGCACTGTTCAGGACCAACGACATCTTCCTCACCCGTTACGGTGCGGAGATGCAGGCAGTAAAGGGCAACGAGCAGGCCTGGCTGAGGAGCACGCAGATATCTTCGGGCACTCTGTTTGATAAGTTTATGGGCAGGAGCCTCGCTTCTACCCAGGCTGCCACTGCCATGGAGCTGGGGGTACCGGCAGTTGCCATCGAGCAGTCCGATGAAGCGACCATGCATGAGCCGCCTGCCCTTACAAAGCATCAGAAAAAGGCCATCGCCCTTCAGAAAAAGGCCATGAAGATGGAGAACGATCTGCTACGGGTCAGGACCGCCAGGGTGATAGGCATGCTGGAGCGCGGTGATTACCGCATGACCACGGCAGATTACCAAAAAGAGCGGGCCCTTCTGAACGCAAAGCTGGAAGCCATCGATGCAGGGGAAACGGCTGCCCTTAAGGAACTATCCTCCGGACAGTATATGAAAAAGCTGGAGGTTCAGATAGCTGCCATGAAGGAGCGGATAGACGCGGAGGATGCCTTTTCTTCCCTGCTCCCCATGGACAGCAAGGTACGCAGCAGTGAGCGAAAAAATAAGGAAAAGATGGTCATCCAGCTGAGAGACTTAAAACAGAAGAAGGATCTGCTGGAGCTTAAGGAGGCAGGAAAGAATGAGGAGTATTCCAGGGGCAATTCCACACGTAAGTGGCACAGCTTATATGAGAAGGTGAGGAGTCTCTTCGGCAGTCCGGATGAATCCCTTTCCTGTGAGGACAAGGCTTATGTCCATCCTGACAGCGGTGAACTTATGGTCAACAGGGGAAGGATGACCTTCGGCGGAACGAAGCCCATGTACCTTTTTGAGGAGAAGAAAAAGGACGGCAGCAAAAAGGAGTATCTGTATAAAGAGGCAGTGACCTGCCTCGGCGCACAGAAGCCGGCCCGTGCAGAGGTCACGGTGGCAGCTTCCCGCCTGCAGAGAGCCCTCTGCGGGGATAATAACTGCGTGAAGGCCTATATTGCCAGGAACCGTGACGGCGTAGCCATAGGAACCTTCCAGGAAAAGGTACAGACCAAGGGTGACCCTGACATCGATCTTTTTTCCTGGCAGGCAGATCCGAAGGAGCCAATGTCACAGTATGTGGCAAACCAGGTCCTCAGGGAGCATGCTCTGGACTGGCTGCTCTGCAACTTCGATACGAAGGGGGAAAACTTCCTGCAGCAGCAGGACGGTTCGCTGGTCTCCATAGACAAGGAGGCATCCTTTTCCCATATCGACGATAAGCGCGCCGAACATATGAGCCATACGGAAGTACTTCACAAGAACGATACCATATACAATGTCCTGTTCACCCGTTTTGTGGAAGGTCCCATCACGGGGGACAGGGTCCAGGATCTGAATTTCGATGTGGTCCTTAAGCAGATAGAAATTGTTGAAAAAATGAGCGAAGATGAGTACATGGGCAATTTCCGGACAATGCTCAAGACGCAGTACGGGCCTGAAACGGACAAGAAGGGTAAGCCTAATAAGAAATACAGGGAAGTGTATGATAAGATACTTCAGAGAAAGACGGGCCTGAGGCATGAGTATGAGGTATTTTTTGCGAAGCTTATCCGGGAACGCCGGCAGAAGATTGTGGATTCCAGGGACCGGGCCGCGTTGGCGGCTTTTGACCAGGTCTACGTGACCGGGAAGCTGCGTCAAGAAAACGGGGAGGAGCTTTATACCTTCACACCCATCGCCGTGCAGCAGCAGCAGCAACAGCAGCCCGCAGCACCGCAGCAGGCACCTGCGAACACCGTGGCTGATACGCAGGATGAACTGAGGCTCTCTGCGGAACAGAAGAGCTGGGTAAAGGAAAGGATCCTCTCCGATACCGGTGTGATGGATACGGTCTGTAAGGAGAGCAGGATCGTCACGCGAAATATCATCACCTCCGACGTCCCGGATCCTCGTATACTCTATTACCAGAAGTCACCGGTAGAGACTGTGGCCAGCTACCAGCTTCTGACCGATGCAGAGAAGAAAAAGGTGAAAGATAACGCCGGCCTGGTCAGGGATGCTCTCGACGGGGGTATCGCGCTGCTGGAAAAAAATGCCGCAAAGATCGCCGAACAGTGGGCATCCAGAGGAGATCAGAGCTACAGCAAGTACAACGGCATATATTTTGATACCGTTCTGAGCGTATACAGGGAAAAAAAGACCGAGGTAGGCAGCAGCGGAAATGACTGGGACGGCTCGATCAGACTTAAGAATGCTAAAAAGTATAAGGATAAGCCTGAATCTCCCACAAAGGAGAAGGATCTGAAAAACCTCATTGACACCACTACCATGGACTGCGCACTGAAATACGCAAATAAGCAGCCCAGAGTGTACCTGCTCTTCCCTGCTGGTAGTGTACCCGACGGCATTGCCACGGAAGAGGTGATGAATGAGAACCTGAGACGCAGGATGGCAATGAATTATCTGTCCACGTATTATCTTGATCCGGTGGTGACAGAATACGGGAAAATGAAGTGTGACGGTATCGGACCTGACGGATCACCCGGGGACTGGGCCGGTCCCGTCATGAGGGAGCATAAAAGCCTGGTAGAGAGTTTTACTCCATATTTACAGCAGATAAAGAACGATATAAGCGCCTTCAGTTCCCTGGGAAGCGTAACGGCGCAGTATGACGCGGTCCTCATGACCGTCAAAATACTGGAAAAGGACGTTCAGGACTGGAAGGATAAGAATAAGGGCGAATCCAATGCGTATCTGGAAGCGCTGCTGGCAGATGCGAGGAGAGAGGCTGCGGAAGGCATTGCCGTGAAGAATTACGTGGCTGCACTGAGGGCTCTGTCCATATCCTCAAATGACGATGTTTCCACGGAGATAAGACGCAACGAAGGTTACGGAAATGTCCAGAACCAGAGGGTCAAGGCTTCCATGGCGCCCAAGCAGGATGATCTGGTATCGATATCGGAGCGGCTGATGGAGCTGGATAAGATCGAGTACCGTTCCGAGGTGGAGGAGCAGAAGCACAGGGATCTGGTGAAGCGTATGGTGCAGGTTGTGACCACCGATGCTGTATCCGGGGATGAATGCGACCTGATGGATATCGTCCATGCATCCGGTACCACGATACTTACGGCAAAAGCGGCACAGCTGGATGAGCTGGTCCCTGAAGCAGAGCTGGCGAAGCTTAAGAGCAAGCTGGAATCCGGTTCCGCTGATCTTGCCGGGCAGACAACGTTCTCGGGCCTGCTCACGAAGGCTCTGGAGATGATAAGGAACTCCGTAGACGCAGCCCGGACCCAGAGGGCAAAAAACGATGCCGCAAGAAAAAGAAAAGCGGAGGTCAGCCGGGAAGACGCAGGGGCTGAATCGCCGAACAAGAAGCTGATGATGGACTGCGATATGATCGTGCGCATGGCCGAGAGGGTCGCGGTGTAATGATGACGTAAAATTTGCCTAACGGCAAATCTTTGGGGCAGAAAAGGGAGCATAAAATGGCAGAAGAAATGACCCTCAGGGAGAAGGGCGACCTGTACTGGAAAAAACAGAAATACTATCTTGCCTCTTGCGCGGTAAGGGAAGGCTATAAGGATAACTATGTGAACCAGGATATGGCGGCCGAGGTGCTTTCACGCTATGAAGCCCTGAAAGAAAAGGGAGAGATGCCCCTGCTTACGGGAAAGGAGTTCAGGGAGAAGCCCCCGACCCCTGTCGGAAAGCAGGCTTTTGCCGATTCCGTAGCAGCCGTCATGTACGCAAGAGACCGGATAGAGGATATCATAGCCGGCAGGTCCGAGGCATCGGCTGCTTTAGCTTCTTTTACAGAAGGAATGTCGGAGTACCTGGATGAGATGAAACAGGCGGTGGCGGATTATCTGGCTGCATCCGGAGTGGACGAGAAAGGGGAGCTCCATAATGACCTGAAGCTCAGAGCCTCTGCCAGGGATTCCTGGGTAAACAGCTGTATACGATATGAGGCAGAAGCTGAAAGGATAAACCGCAGCCTCGGAGAAGGCATTATGAAGGATCTAAAGGAGAAGGCCGGCATAGAAGAACGCATGGAAGCCGGTGATATCGGCGAGTCGCCGGAACTGGCAGAGTTCCTTGCGGGCTTCGGGGAGATCGATACGGAAAAGCAGAAGATCATAAAGAGTATTTATACGGTCAGCATGAGATCCCGGAAGGAGATGGCCGAGAGGTCAAAAAGCCTTGAAATGCTGAGGGAGCTGGTGATCAACGAGTACTTTGACCCGGCTACGGATCCGGTAAGGAAGTACTTGATGTCGCTTGCTTTTTCGGAATATTCCAGCCGGGTGGCCCGGAATGTCAGTGATCTGCTCTATGTGGAGGAGGCCTGCCTTGCCTGCGCGAAATGGGTGCTGGCGGGAGAGAAGACCGACGGCATACTGGCAGAGAAGATGTGGCCGGAATGGGGAGTCACCCCGGACACCCTGGATGAGGGCATGACTTTCAGTGAGATCCCGGGCTTTGTTCATCTGCAGGATGAGAATGAAGAGGAAGAAGAGGAAAGAAGCCTTACGACCGTGGAGGAATTCCGCAGCGCCGGGGAAGAGCTGCGGGCCTTCCTCTACACCAAACCCTGGCTGTTTGACGCCCAGACGCTTAAGGGCATAGCCACGGGGACGGAAGGGCTCATGAAGACTCTTGCGCTTGCAAAGAAACTCCGCTACGCCATAGACCGGGCTTTTGCGGAAGGCCGGATGGAAGGACTTGGCGTAGAGGAGCAGGAGGGGTTATTCCGCATATTCGTGATGGCGGATGCCATGTGCAGGGTAGGTTACAGGGTGGCGGAGTTCTCTGCAGATCATGAGAGGGCCACTGTCGGGGATACCTTAAACGACCTTAGGGAGGAGCTTGAGTTCATGCACTATTCCGATGTGGAAAAGGATTCCAGAGAAGCCATCAAAGCAGCCATGGCGGAAAGGCGGGCGTAATGTACAGGGAAAAACTCATATCGGGCAGCGGCCTTATGGAATTCAGCGATATCATACCTGTGAACTACCGTGACCAGATAAAGAGAGGGGAGATGCGGGCAGTGGCCGTTTATGACGACTGCGGTGAGAGCAGCTCCTTTTACGGACTTTATGCAACGGCGAGACACAATAACTGGCTGGAGATAGTTCAGTTGCATCTGGAAAATGAAAAGGAAGCCGAGGTCTCCAGAAGGGCGGATTTTTTACGCTATGTGATCCGCAGGGAGCGGGGACGGAACGGAAAGAATCTGAAAGGCGCTTTTTTCGAGGTCCATGAGGACGAGATCACCGATGATTTCAGACAGGTGGTTGCAATGGCCCGTATGGATCTCAGGGCAGAGAAGAGCAACGTCTTTGAGTTCACTCTGGCGGAGGTGGGGCAGAGGGCGACCTTCAAGGCAGTTATGAATCGTCTGGAATGCCGCTGCCTCTTTGATACCACCGAGGATGAAAGGACGGAGCTGCATCTTCTGATGAACCAGGATGACAGGGCTGTGCCGGTGCCTCTTTTCCCGGACTGGCTGGAATACCGGCAGGATATCAGCGAGATATGCTTTGATAAGGACGGCATCCCCTGCGGTGCACTGCTCTTTACCCAGGTAAGGGATTATCTGGTGCTGGAGCTGGCCTGGAATTCGGACAAGATGTCACTGGCGGTGATGATAGGAAATGCGCTGAAGACCGCGGAAGAGGTATTCCCCGGTGATAAGAAGGTGCTGGTACCTGTGGTGGTGAGCAAGACCGATAAGATAGTTGAGAAGATGGTGCCTACTGCGCGCCGGAGCACGATTTATGAAGCAGTGCAGTGGTTCTGATCTTTTCACCGGAAAAGGAAGATTTGCCTAACGGCAAATCTTTGAAGCGCCTCAAAGCCGGCGCGGGCTCCCCCGAGCGAGGCTCGGGGGCAGAAGAGGAAACATATGAAAAAGAGGATGATCGCGCTGCTCCTGGCGGCAGCAATGCTGGCAGGTTGCGCGGAAGCTGACGGTGGTGAAAGCCGCGGTAAGTACGCGGATGAAAAGGATAAAGAGGAAGAGCCGGAGGAGGACGAAAAGCCCGGTAAGCCTGAGGTGACGGAACCGGAAGAGCCGGAACCTACGGCTCCCGAGGCGGAGCCAACGGAGACGCCAGCAGTTCAATACCTTCCTTTTGAGGATGACTTTGCAAACGGCGAGGTGGAGAATAACGGTGACTATTTTGTCCGCGCGGGCGATAAGGTCTATTACCGGGAGTCTGCGGCGGAGTCATTTGAGGATACCGCTTCTTTCGGAGATTTTCTCGGAACGGAATGGCGGGCAGGGGAATCCACCATCTGCGCTTATGACCTGAATACCGAAGAATACGAAGAGATATGTAAGACCGGTGGCGTGGGAAAGATATTTCTCGGGCCTTAGGGCATATTCCTGAACGATCCGGAGAGCGAACAGACCCTGCTCTGCGTTCCGGATACGGGTACTACGGAGGCTTACTGCTTCGGCGGCCCGGTTGCCATTTCGGAGGACGGGCAGTATCTCTGCACCTGCGGCGTGGAGGATTATGAGAATTATGACGAGACCTGGAGTATAGTAAAGGACGGTGACATACTCTGCAGCGTCAACGGAGATGACGACAGGATGAGGAGTATCTTCGGCTTCTGGGGCGACATGCTGGTGGGCATGCGCTACAGTGATGATCACGACCTGGACATAGTCTCCATCGATACGGAAGGGAATATCACTCTTCTGGGAAGTGTGGACGATCCCATCGGGGATGAGAGCATGGCCTGGCCCGAGCTCCGGCAGATGGAGAGCGATGAATACGGAGCATATCTTCTCATAGGCTTTTATGAAGGCACAGGGCATTTTCTGGCTTCCTATGCGGCCATCCGGGTGATGCCCGGGGAAGAATACAGCATGGAGGTCTTTGATGCGGATGCCTATGATGCCTTATCCGACGGTTTTCCCTATATGCTAGTGGAGGGCGGAGGAAGCGCAGGAGTCTTTACGGGAGAGGAAGAGATATATCTGAGCGAATACTCTTACGGTGACCTGATCTACAGGGAATCACCTTTTTCAGCCCAGATCCTCAATGAGGATTTCATATACAAGCCCGAGGCATACGGAATGCCGAATGAATACAGGAACTTTATCCAGGATTACGCTGTGATAGGCGAATATGCCTTTATCTGCACTGCCATCGGCTACAGGATCACGGAGGCGGATACCGGCTGGAGAGAGGCCTATGCCCCCTTCAGCATGGAATGGTGGGTGATACCATTTGCACCCAACCGCTGCAACCACAGCACCGGTGTACCCACAGAGCTTCAGAACATAGGCTATTCCTTCCTGAACATCTGGAAGGCCTGGCCGGAAGATTTGACCGGAAGGTGGGATCTTTATTCCACTGAGGTGGAGGGCGACCTGGAGTATGCGGAAGAGGGAAGCACCATCCTTGAAGTAAATGAGGACGGAAGCATCATCTTAAGCGGCGTAAACGGAGAGACACAGGTGCTGACCTTCGAAGACCAGGGCCAGTCCGAGATCACCTATGTCGCGGAGGATGAGGAAGGAAGGGAATTTACATATTATTTTGAGACACTTATAGATGACCGTCTTCAGATACGCGCGGTCTGGACGGATCCCGAGGTGAAGTTCGGAAGCGCCACCTGGGTGTTCCACCGCAGCTACGAAACGGATCTGCCGTATTACGGTTCCTGATAACAAGGAGAAAAGACCATGCCCCCCAGCCATCACAGCAGCTCGCATCACAGCAGTTCACACAGAAGCTCCCACTCGTCTTCTCATCATTCATCATCGAGAAGCCGCAGTTCGAGCCATTCTTCGCATAGCAGCAGCCACTCCTCCTATTCCTATTCTGCAAGGAGCAGGACGCCCCATATACCCCGTGTCAGGGAGAGGAGGCATCAGCCTGTAGGTTATATGTCCGGCGGCGGAAGGACCGTCAGCCGTTATCATATGCAGAGCCATGATTACGATTACTATCCCGTATCCTGGACAGCACCTGACGGACGCCGGTTTGAGAAGGGCTACTACGATGAGGAGGGAAATTATTACCGCAACGTGTTTGTGCCAGGAACGACACTGCTTTTGAGCTGTACCTACTGCGGGAACCAGATGCTGTACAGCTGTAAGGAAGGGGAGCTGCCATGCTGTTCCAACTGCGGGGCCCAGTTCCAGATAGACATAATGGACAGGCAGCCCGAAGCCCGCGAGGATAGCGCGGCTTCTGTCAGAAGAAGCGCAAAGATCGCCGTAGTCCTGCTCATCATTTTTATGGCCATGACCTTCGGAAGCTGCGCTCTTTTCGTTATGGTGGGGACGGCCATAACCATATTCGGGGACAGCCCAAGCCGGACCGTTACCACGGAGACAGCGTCAAGGAAGAATTCCGTTTATGTGGAAGAGATAGGAAGGACCTGTTATCTGGACGGGGAGGACTGGTACGACAGCGAAACGAAATGCTGGTTCTGGTTTAATGACGAAGAGACGCCTTATCAGTGGCAGTACTGGTATGAGGATATCTCCTCGGATTATGGGGATTACGGCTGGATGGAATACAGCTCTGACGAGGATACCTGGTATGTGGAGGTGCAGGACGGACAGTGGGTGGTCCTGCCGGAAATATATGATACTTCGAGCCTGTGGCACTTTACAGATGAATACACGGATCCCTTCGCGGAGGAATAGCATGCTTAAGCACAGGGCATTTGCTGCAGTCCTCCTTCTTGCACTGCTGTGCGGCTGCGGGGAGAGCGCCGCGCCTGAGGATACGGCAGCAGAGGCCGAAAGGCCTGTGGTGGAACTGCAGATACCGGAATCTGCCTATTCTGCCCTCGAGCTTGGCTCGGGGGAGCCCGCGCCGGCTTTGAGGCGCTTCAAAGATTTGCCGTCAGGCAAATCTTCCTTAGCAGAGATAGGCATAGCCGGAGCGGAAGGAGTACAGGCATCCGAAGCCGGCAGGCTTGTGAATGAGAGTGAAGAAGACGGTGCTCCGGAAAGCGGCGCTGCCGGGGGCATAGAAGATACTCCGGAAGAAGCAGAAACTGAGACCGGAGCGGAGGAGGCGGCGGAGGAAACTCCTACGGAGGCTCCGTCCCCCACGGAAGAGCCTTTACCCATGGAAGAGCCGGCAGCTTCGGAAGCTGTAACACCCACGGAAGCACCTTCTCCTACTGAACAGCCGGCAGCTCCCACGGAGACTGTTGCCCGGGAACCCTTCTGGTTTGAAGGTAAGAAGGCTCTGGAAGGCAGGAGCCAGTTTATATATGTAAAGGGGACAGGCGGCTCCAACGCGGAGCTCTCACTTTATGAAAAGAACGCTGACGGAAGCTGGTCCCAGATCTTTGCGACCCACGCCTATATAGGCAAGAACGGTTTTTCGGCAAACAGGCGCATGGGGGATAAGACCACACCCTCGGGAGTGTTCCACTTTACCATGGCCTTCGGCATAGCGGACGATCCGGGCTGCCCCGTGGGCTATACAAAGGTGAACGAACATCTTTACTGGGTGGGAAATTCCGACTCGCCCTATTATAATCGCATGGTCTCGGATCTGGAGACATCCGATTTTCTGAAGAGCGATTCCGAACATCTCATCGAGTATACGAAATCCTATAAGTACTGCCTTAACATAAGCTTTAACGAGGAGCAGACCCCGGACAGGGGAGCAGCTATCTTTCTGCACTGCTATTCAAAGAAAAAGGATACGGCGGGCTGTGTGGCCATTGCCGAGGAGCGCATGAAGGAGATACTCATGCGTCTGCATCCGGACTGCGTCATAGCCATAGAGCCGGGAGAAGGGGAGATGGACCTGCCACCGAAATGACCAGTCATATCCGACCGGAACAGCAGGGCAGTTCCGAAGGATCACCAGTCCTCATCGCAGGGGTCAAAGATCACCGCTCTGTAACGATGGTCGTAATAGATGTTAAGTCCTGCATCGCAGAGGGCTTTGAAATCCCTCTGACGCATGCGTTCATTACTGTCCGGGAACAGTGAATAATAGGAGGCTATGATATCCTCAAGGACGGGCTTTTTGGGAGGTTTACCGAGAGAACCGGGAGGGAAAGTCTCAGGATCCTCCTTCATATATTCCTTTATGGACAGATACTCCTCCAGCGCGGATTCGTATTCCTCCAGTGCATAGACGTCGGTACGTTCCATATGCAGGAAGAGGGTTGAGAGACGGCGGAGGCGCAGCAGATGCTGACGGCGCCGGCCTGTGGCGGTTTCATCAAGACCGGTATCGATGAAGGATTCGTCGTAGTTTTTATGGCGTTTTTCGTATTCGACCTGCATCACGCCGGCATCCCGCAGATCCTTAAGGTCACGCTGGAGCATGCGGCGGCTGATGCCGAAATGCAGGGTAAGATCACCGGGACCGTGGTAGGTGGTGGTCGCGATATAGATGAGCAGCTTCAGCTGTCTTATGGTTTTCGGTGTTTTTGCTTTGGGCATACCGGGCCTCCGTTTGGTCTTTTGTTGTAAGGATTATAGCACAGAATGGATAAGGGGTGCGACATAATAGTGTCGTGTAAAAGTAAAGGGAAAAATATGGGACAGGAAGATAGATCGATATTGAATAAAATAGCTGATAATGTGATCCGGGATTACTATACCGCGGGCATTAAGTCCGAGGTGATACTGGATACGCTGTTGACGCCGGTCATTACGGAAGTGGTGAAGAAGGCGGTTGATAAGGAAGGGAAGGAGCTTTTTGATCCGGATAATGAGCCGGTCTTTATAACTAAAGAGTTTCCGCTCATCAAAAATGCTGATGTGAGCAACAGAAATACCAAGGCGGATTTCCTGCTCTATGACAAAAATACGGTTTATCTGGTGGAACTTAAGACCACGGCGGGCAGCACGGATGACAAAGCGCAGCTTGAGCACTACCGGGAGAAGCTCAAGGGAAAAGACGGGGGTAAGCTCCGTTTCAAAACACTGGCAGAGGAGTTTATTGTCCTGCTCAATGCAGTAAGGTATACCGGGATAGGATCGAAAAAGGAAGGAGAGCAGGAAAAGGAAAAGCTGAAATATAAAGATCTGAAAGGAGAGCTGAAAGAAGAGGATAAAAGCGGGAGCCTGGAAGAAAGTGCTGCCACGGCTGACGGGGAAGCGGCAGCAGCGTTCAGCTGTCTGGAAAAGCTGTACGACAGGATAGTGGAGAGAGCTGGGATCACGAAAGCTCACGGAAAGGACTCATCATCCGACGGCAGGGAAAGGATCCCGGCTCCCGCAGAGCTTTATCTGAAAGGATGCATAAAGAACGGATCGTACGGCAGTAAGAAATTACTCATGCAGGCAGAGCAGCTGCTGGAGGTCGGAGAAGAGAAGTTCAGCGAACTGTGGGAAAAAGAAGTAAAGATCATATACATCGTGCCGGATAACAGTTATGATGATATAATAAAAAAGGAACTGGGAGAGCAGCTGGCCGGGATAGTGCATCTGAGGGAATATGTCCCAGAGAAAGCAGATGATGAAGCTTACGCCGGCTGGCTGTATGACAGTATACTCAGACCGCTTTTCGGGAGCAGTACATGACAGAGATAAAGGTTCACCGCGGATCGCATGAGATCGGCGGCAGCATAGTTGAGATATATACGGAAGATACCCACATCTTCATCGATTTCGGTTCTGAGCTGTCCGTGGATCCGGAGCGCTCTACCGACGGGAAGATGGTGGATATGATAAGGCATGCGGAGTGCGATGCGGTACTTTTCACCCACTATCACGGAGACCACATCGGCCTTATCAGCGGAATACCCGAAAAGGACATACGGGGCCGGAAGATCGGCCTTTACATGGGCTCTGTCGCAAGGCAGGTGCTCCGCAATATCCACACCACTCTCTCGGACTTTGACGATCAGCCTGAGGAGGAACTGCAGAAACACAGGGATTACATCGCTCTCCTGGACAGCCGCGTCAGCACCTTCGACGACAGCGGAGAGAGCTTTGATATAGGAGACTTTAACATTACGCCGGTGATGGCTGATCATTCGGCCTATGACGCCTACATGTTCATCATAGAGTCCCGCAGCGATCACAGGGTAATAGTGCACACCGGTGACTTCCGCACCCACGGTCGTCTCGGAGAGGACCTGTTCGATAAGGTAAAGAAGGCCATCGGAGGCCGCAGGGTGGATACCCTCATCATCGAAGGCACCATGATGAGCCGGTTAACGGAAAAGGTCCGTACGGAAAGAGAGCTTCAGACTGAAGCCGCGGAGCTCCTGGCTAGACCTGAGAATAAATATGCATACCTTATCTGCTCCTCCACCAACGTGGAGAGTCTGGCATCCTTTGCCAATGCTGCCTTTTCACTGAGACCTACCCGCGCCTTTTTCGTGAACCCCTACGTGAAGGAACAGATAGACCTCTACAGAAGGACAGCCGGAGCGGATGATGAGGACTTTAAGTTCAAAAAGACTTATGCCTTTGAACCGCAGGACAGGATCAACCCGAGGTACGGCACCACCCAGCCGGAGTTCATGGAGGAGCACGGTTTCCTCATGCTGATCGGGACCTCCGAAGCCTACAGGCTCAGGATGAAGCGTTTCGAAAAGTATGATCCCCTGCTGATCTACTCCATGTGGGACGGATATATCAACAGGAAAAAGTATCCGGATACTTACAGGGAGGATCTGGGAGGCCTGTACAACAGCTGGCCTGAGAACAGAAGGGTGAGCCTTCATACCAGCGGACACGCTACTGCGGAGGATATAAGGAAGATGATATTGACAGTGGCTCCTGAAAAGCATATCCTGCCCATACATACAGAAGAGCCTGAGGCTTTTTACCGGCTGGACATAGGAAGGTATGCGGATCTTATAGATATAGTGGGAGACGAAAGATGAAAGAATTAAGATGCATAGACTTAAGCCGTCTCATAAGCAGCGGAGACAAGGTCTTTCTATGTTTTGAACCGTCAGCGGATAATGAAGACGCCCTCATGATAAAAGCCCGTTTCGGGAACAGGAAGTTTCTGACTACCCGGAGGGGAACCGACGATGCGGGCAGTGTCTGCCTTCTCAGATGGAAGAACGAAGCCGGGGACTGCATATATGAGAGCATCAGGCCGGAAGTGAAAACGGAAAAGGGACTGATCAGGATCGATATCGAAAAGGAGTTTGCCCTGCGTGGCATCAGCCTCAATGAAGGTCAGGAACTTGACAGCGATCTCGATTTCCTGAAACGCCACATTTGGGGAGAGCGGATAAACACCGGAGAGAAGGGCTTTTATTTCCTTGAGGAAAGCTGGGCGGACTCATCCAGGGATGAGCTGAAGGTATTTTTTTCAAAACCCGGTCTTAAGTTTTTCGGAAGCCGTGTGAGGAGGATATGGATCGACACTTTTGAGAGTCTTTCCGGAGAGCGCACGAAGCCCTTTTACGAATATCTTAACTCGGCGATAGACGGCGGATCTGAAGCCTCGGACATCACGGATGAAAAACTTGAAAAGCTGCTCCGGGAGCACCTGCCGGAAAGCATGTATATCGAGCTTCTCTGTGAGGACAGGCTGCTGCGTGCCGGCATCGACCATCTGGGCGAGGTCAGGAGATGGTATATGAAACAGAGCATTGAGGAAGGAGTGAAAGAAAGCGGCGTTAAGACAGCAAGTGAAGACCCTCTGGGAGGGCTTATAAGAGAGGCGGGATGAGATGACAGGTGAAGAGATAAGAAAGGAACTTTTTTCGAGGCAGGATAAGGACTACAGGGATTTTCAGGCAAAGACCCTGCCCACCGTGGATAAGGAAAGCATGATAGGCGTGAGAACGCCGGAACTCAGGAGCCTTGCAAAGGAATGGGGTAAGCGGGATGATATAGAGGTATTCCTGAGGGAACTGCCCCACCGCTATTTCGATGAAAACCAGATCCACGCTTTTGTCATTTCAGGCATGAAGGATTTCGAAAAGTGCATGGAAGAGACAGAGCTTTTTATGCCATATGTTGATAACTGGGCCACCTGCGACCAGATGTCTCCGAAGATCTTCAAAAAGCACCGGCCGGAGCTCCTTAAGCATATAAAGAAGTGGATAAAGTCTGACAGGACCTATACCATACGTTTCGGCACCGGTATGTTGATGGAGCATTTTCTGGAGGAGGATTTTGACATAAAGTATCCGGAGCTGGTGTCAAAGCTGCGCTCCGAAGAGTATTACGTGAACATGATGACGGCCTGGTATTTTGCAACGGCGCTGGCCAAACAGTATGAGGCCGTGCTGCCCTTTATAGAGAACAAAAAGCTGGATCCCTGGACTCACAACAAGGCCATTCAGAAAGCTGTCGAGAGTTACCGCATAACCCCTGAACAGAAAGAGCATCTGAAGAGTCTGAAAGTGAAGAAGGGCAGAAAAGGAGGAAAAAAATGAAAAAGAGAAATCTGATGGCGAGACGTATAGCTTCTCTAATGCTGGCAGGAGTGCTCTGCGCAGGAGAACTGGGCAGCAGCGGGATGAGAGTCTTTGCGGCTGAAGAGAGCATCGAAGATGCGGAGACAGACACTGCCGGGTCCGGAGGAGAAGAGAACGGTGCCGAGGCAGAGAGCGAGGACTTTTATGCTCCTGAGTCAGCTCCCGAAGCGGCTGAGGAGATCGATGAGGCTGACGGGGATGAGGAGACGGATCTGAGCGAAGAGAGTGAGAGCGCAGACGAGACTTTGGAGGAAGAGGCAGAGAATCCGGAGGGATACCCTGAAGAAGACACATCTGCGGAAACTGAAGCCTCTGACGGCACGGATATCCCGGATCCTGTGGAGGAGGATGGGGATGATACCCCCTGCTTTTCACTTGGGGAGGGTTGTGAAGCCCTTATGAGCATAGACGGGGCAGGAAAGGCACAGCCGGAGGAAGAGCCGGGAGTCGAAGGGGCTGCAGAGCTCCACTCCGGCAGCCTTACGCCGGGCCAGCGCCTTGAGCTTACAGAGGATACCGTACTCTATCTTGACAATGATATCACCCTGGGCGGCATAAGCGGCCTGTATTCCCTTACGTTAAGAGGGGCTAAGACCCTGACCGTAAACGGCGGGGACAATAAGAATCTGGCTGTCAGTATAGAGAACCTGGCCCTGAAGGATTCCGCAAACATGATCGTCAATTCCAAATCCAGCAATAAATTCGCCATGGCTGTACAGGGTAACCTCTCCATAGAAAGCGGTTCAAAGCTCTCCGTCAGCGGAGGCGGAGGGGCATGGGTTGATTATGCGGTCATAAAGGGAGAATACTATGCTGTCTGCAGTATGTCCGCAGCCATGATAGTCACCAACAACATTACCATAGCCAAAGGCGCAAAGGTTACGGCTTCAGGCGGTTTTGACAAAGATTCGGATTACCGCTTCGGACTCGGTGCCGGCGGGGATATAGTGGTGGAGGGAGAGCTCAGTGCCGAAGGGACCTACGGTCTCTACTCCGAAACGGGAGACATCACCATAAACCATGAGATCAGCTCCCTGAGCGGAGAAAAATACGGTATATATGTGAAGGACGGCAGCCTGACCATAAATAAAAGTGTGGCAGCAAAAGCTCTCAACAGCGACAGTTACGGCATCTGGGCAAATGATGATATCGAAGTCAATGACACATTGGTGGCCGAAGGGAAGAAAGCAGCCGTTTACAGCGATGATGGTAATATCATCCTGTACGGGAGCAGCTATATTGCCAGCCCTTCCGATGGCTTTGTAAAAGACGGCACGGTAAAGGACTCAAACGGAAAGACGGCAGCCTATGTGCAGATCAGCATCAGGTCTCTGACAGGTACCGTAAGCCTCGGTACTCCGGTAGTGGGCGAAAAGATCTATCCCGAAGTCACGGGCTTTGCGAAGGAGCTTTACGAAAAGGATCTCCTTCTTGCAACCTGGTATTATAACGACGGCAGCGAGTGGAAAAAGAGCTCTCCTGGCGGCGATAAAGCAAAAAACGGCCATCTCGTGTCGGAAGAAGAGGCAGGACGATCCATCAGGGTCTCCTTAAGCAGCCCGTCTTACGACGGCAGACTGGAGAGCGCTCCCGTTACGGTCATTAAGCGCAGCTGCACAAGATATCCTCTGCAGCCGCAGCTGGTGTATGACAAGACAGCAGAGACCATGACGCTTAAGAATGCCAGGGCCGATCAGGAATACCTGCTCTTTGAGCAGATCAAGACGAGCCTGACAGAGGAGGACTGGAAAAAATCCGTTAAGCCGGAGAAAGACGGTGAGCTGGAGTTTGATTTCGGCAAGGAAAGGACCTATTACATATACTCACGCATAAAAGAGACCGCAGGCAGCTATGCCGGAGTCTATGTGAGCAGCTCAAGCTGCTACTGCGGGGAAAGCGAGATGCTGCAGTCCATAAGCTTTGTTGTGGATGAGGAAAATGCGGTGAACTGCGGATTCGGCTACTATTCCTGTGCGGAAGGAGCGGTGCTTAAGCTGGATATAGTTCCCACTCCGCCTAACGCGGTATTCAACGGGGTATATGCATCGGGCTTCACTGTGGCCGGCTATGATGCTTCCGGGCTTTTCTTTGAGGACAGCAGCTGTGAAACCAAGCTTGCCACCACCAAAGCTTATAAGACGGTATACTTTAAAGTACCTGAAGCAGCAGGAAAGACTATTGATGTCAGCGTACAGCATCAGCAGGGCGCCTATTCGTATTATACTTCCCGCTTTACACTCTACATAGGAGACAGCAGCGGAAAAGTCTCTCCCGCTATCGTGAAGCTCATGGAGAATACCGGACTTTTCGTGGGTACGGGAGAAAAGCTGGAGGGCATAGCGCTGTACCGCTATCCCATGGCAGCCAACGACCTTTCGGAAGTGGTCGTGAAGGCGCCGGAGGGGGCTCCTGCCGTCAGCTTTAACAACGAAGACTTTACCATGGATATAGACGCCGCCGGTGTGGCTGCCGGAAAATACAGCTATGAGCTGGTATGCGGCGGCACGGTCACGGACAGCTTTGAAGTCGAGGTCAGCGGCATACCTCTTGAAGGGATAGAGCTGCTTCCGGATACCATCAGTGCAAGAAGGGGCATGAGCTACGATCTCGTAACGAGGTTCACGCCCGCCAATGCGGACTATCTCATAAACTGGAGCAGCAGCAAGCCTTCGGTTGTATCGGTAGATGATAAAGGAAAGATCACGGCAGCGGCGGATGCAGCCTATGGCGAAACAGCCACCATAACTGCCGAAGCCGGAGGCCTTACGGCAAGCTGCCTTGTTACGATATACGGTCAGGATTATGCCCTTGCCATCGCAGGCACCGATGTAAACACCGATAACATGGACGATATACTCGGGGACGGCTGCTTCTCCTATAACGGCAAGAAGGTGCTTACCGTGCAGGGAGATATCGATACGGTGATGACGGTCATAGACAACGATATAGACGGACTCATCATCAACGTGATAGGGGATTCAAATATCTGCTCCGGCGCCGATGAAGCCATCAGGACCTCGAAGAGCATCACTGTTACCGGAAGCGGAAGGCTTACCGTGACTGCGCCTCTCGGTGTATGCATAGGCGGCAGCTCCGGCAGCAGTCTGAGTATAGTGGGACTTGAGGCTGCGCTGGAAGGCGAAGAAGGAGCCGTAAAGGGATTTGCGGGAGGAATAGAGCTATCCGACTGCCGCATAAGCGTGCCCGCAGATGCTGAGATAACAGACGGTTCCATAACAGAGGCCGGAAAAGCCGCAAAGAGCGTGACCATAACCACAGCAGAGGAAGAAGGCCTCAGGGTAAGCTTTACCGGAGCCGTTGTCAAAAAGAACGATAAGGGCGAGGACAGCGCCGAGTATACCGGAAAGGCCATCACACCTGAGGTTGAGGTACGCTGCGCCGGTGAAAAGCTGGTGGTGGACCGTGATTATACCGTAAGCTATTCCAATAACGTGAACGTTAATAAAGAAAAACCTGCCACCGTCACCGTAAAAGGAAAGGGAAGTTTATCGGACAGCATAACACTGAGCTTCATTATCGAGCCGGTGGATATCAACAAAGTCACGGTGGGTAACCTGGTGATAGTAAAAGACGGAAAGGCAGCGCCGGTGCTCAGCTATAGCGGCATGACCCTTAAGGAGGGTACGGATTACAGCTTTGAGCAGAGCGGCACCACCATCCTTATCACAGGTAAAGGAAACTACGAAGGCGAACGCAGCGAGGCCCTTACGGTAAAGAGCGAAGAGGAGAGCAAAAATTCAGGCATCGATGTGACCCTTGAAAACCTGAGCTTTACCTACAACGGTGAAGAGCAGCTGCCGGGGGACGGTCAGCTGGTGGTAAAGGATGCTGACGGAAAGGTCCTTACCGAGGGCGTCGATTATCTGGTGACCTATTCTGATGCTGTTGATGCGGGTACGGTAAAGGTCACCGTCACAGGCATAGGCGCCTACAGCGGAACCTGGACCGGGAGCTATAAGATAACGCCCGTAAAGATCAATGTATCCGATAAGGTGGAGGATATATCCAAGGTCGATCACTTTGAAGTAGGGACTGCGGAAACGGAATACTATTACCGCAAGGAGGGTGTGACTCCCGAGCTCAATATCGTGGCTGTGGTGGGTACCACGAAGATCACGCTTACCGAGGGCAGGGATTACAAGGTAAGCTTCAGTAAAAATAAGAAGGCAGGTATCGCGAAATACAAGCTTAAGTTCATCGGAAACTTCAAGGGCTCCAAATACAAGGGGAATAATACCTTTGTGATAAAGCCTGCGCCTGAAGATACTTCAAAGATAACCGTCATCGCAGGGAATATGGTATTTAAGAAGAAGGGTAAGTATCAGCCTAAGTTCTGGGTGATAGCGGACGGAGCACTGGTGCCCAAGTCGGCATTGAGCATTGAGTATGCTGACAGTTCCAAAAAGCTGGAAGGCGCGGCAGACGGCCTGAGCATAAATGTCAAGACTAAGGAAAAGAAGAATTTCAGCTTTGGGACTGTATCAACAACTTACAATGTAAACGCAGCGGCAGAGGGAGTTACCGACATAAGCAAGGCGAAGCCCGTCCTCATGCAGGGCACAAAGAAGACCACCAAGGTAGAATACACCGGCAGCGCCATTGAATTCAAAGCAGACGGTGACATACAGCTCTGCCTGAAGATCGATAAGAACACCACCCTTAATGCTGCTGAGGTCGCCGAGAACTTCGATATCTACTATGCCGACAACACCGCTAAGGGCAAGGCAACCGTGATCCTTGTTCCCAAGGCCGGCAAGCCCTACACCGGAGCCTGCGCCGGAACCTTCAAGATAGTGGCTAGGAAGATGAAGTGATAGGGGGAATCGATGGCTTGGAACATACTAAAATGGGCCAAACTTATTGGTGGTTTATAGGAAGTTGCATACAAGAACATGTTCGGCTTCAAATAGATTTGAGATGACAATAGTTATAATATTAGTTATTATATTGATATGAATTATCCCGAGAATTATATATAATATAACCGGTAATCAGTGATGGATAAGGAGGATAAGTGTTATGGCGAATTATTTGCTCTTTATTTATCCTGTGATTATAGTTATAGTAATGCTCTGGGGATGCAGTATCAGGGGAAATAGAGAGTATTATGAAGATGCGTGGAGTCTGACTCAGTCTAACGCCCTTCGTGCAGTCGCGGCGCTGATGATCATTCTTCATCATATGGTTCAAAGTATAACCCGGTACGGTGATATAAAAAAAGGACCCGTCACAGAGTGGAGCTATTTCGGTATTCTGTTCACGTCTGTATTTTTCTTCTTTTCGGGATTTGGTCTGTATAAGAGTTATAAAACAAAAGAGAATTATCTGGAAGGATTTCTAACGAAAAGGCTCCCTAAGATAATTCTTCCTTTTCTTGTCACAAATATAATCTATTTACTGATT
>JAFWWB010000080.1 GCA_017518185.1 Lachnospiraceae bacterium | reverse complement strand
GGAAGATTTTCGTATCAGGAGTTTTCTTCTGGAAAATAAGGAGGAAGTGCAGATGAGTGTGCTTACGGAATATGATGCAGAAGAGGAACTGAGGCTGATAGCAAAAGACTCATGGGAAGAGGGCATGGAAAAAGGAATAGAGAAGGGAATAGAAAAAGGTCAGGATATGCTGATCGATGTGATAGGACGGCTTCGCGGAGGTGAGAGCAGCGAAAGCATCCTGTCTTCGGGAGTGGATCCTCATACAGTGGATCTGGCTTTAAAAGTAGTTTGATGGTAGATCATGAGGACAGGGGGTCAGGCCCCTGTCCTCGTATGAAGAGGGGACGATTATGAAAAAGCGGAATTTGAAGATATCGGGATTGATGCTGGCGGCGGTGCTGTGCATCGGGATGGGCGGATGCGCGAAAGAGGAAGCGGATCCGAGAGGAAAGATAGGGGAAGTAGAAGAGGAGCCGGACATGCATTTTCTCCTGCACCGGTTTTAATGAAGGAGGAAATGTATATGGTCAACAGAGAACACAAGGACAGGCTTTTCAAGATGATCTTTGGAAGGCCGGAGCACAGGGAATGGACCCTGAGCCTTTACAACGCGGTGAACGGGAGCGCCAGAGCAGCTATAATCCCAACCTGCCTGTAAGGTTTCTGATGTATCTGGGAACGCTGTGGAGCGGCTGGCTTTATGGCAGCGATGATCTGGATGTATACGGGACGAGACTCATAGAGCTTCCGGTGCCGCGCTTTGTGGTGTTTTACAACGGGACCGAAAAAGAGAGGGAGGAAATGGTGCTGCGTCTTAGCGATGCATTTCCGGAGGCGATTAGGGATAAGTCGGACATAGAGCTTAAGGTGACCATCTCTTTATTGACTACAGATATGGGATGGTGTATTCTGTTTTCAAAAGAACACCTGTTTTGAATTATTTACAAGAAACAGGCAATTGGGGATAGGTGCAGGACGAAGTATTACAGATCAGAAGGTTGTGGATGAGCTTACAGGGATTCTGGAAGAATGGATACTGTAACGAGGTGGCGTATGGATTACTGGAATGAACTCACACTTATGGAGCAGCTGTCAAATATAGACGGTGAGGTCAAGCGGCTTGTTGATGCCAGGGAGGACTTTCTCACCGGGAAGAAGACCTCCGATCATTTCGATTTTTATATCGGAAAGATAGAGGGGCTTGTCCGGAAGACGATCGATGATCCGAAGAACCGTCCTCTCAGGATAGATAAAGAACTTTGGGATGAGATAGATGAGATAAAGCGTTATTACAGGGGGGAAGTCAGCAAGGATTATATCCTGGAGTATTGGCATCCCTATACCAAAGCTATCAGTTGAGTATTGTGATGGTTACGATGTTGCACAGGGATATGATTCACAGACGTAATATATTATTCATCGCCCGGGTTTCCCGGGCGGTGTTGATGTATGTCGGCATTTGACGGGTATTGTATAATAATTTGCTAGGTTTTTTCTTTACTGCAGGGGGAGAGAACGTGGAATGAACGAGAAAAACAGGTTTTCATTGGGTAAGAAGATGTACATTTTTGTGGTCGCGGCTATCCTGGTCGCGACTTTCGGTGCGACCATCATTTCCTATTTCATAAACGTCAGCCAGATCGATGCTTATTTCAAGACACTTACAATAGATAACGCAAGAAACTTTGCCACCATGGTGGATGCGGACTTTATGAAAGAACTCCGGGAGGTGGCTGAATCCGAGGAATACCAGGCCATAAGGGATGCCGCCGAAGACGCGGAGGAAGAGGCTCCGGTACAGGAATACCTTGAGGAACACGGTCTCTGGGACAGGTACGTGGATCAGAGAACGAAGATGTGCAGGTATCTCCGCACCATGGAGGATATCAAATACCTTTACATCGTAGTCTGGGGCGGCGCGGACGAACAGTATGACATGTACCTCCTGGATGATGATGACAATCCCATCACCCAGACAGGTTATTATGAGGAGCGTGAGCCGGAATTCATAGGCGTTGATCCTTCCGCCGAGATAGAACCCACCATTTCAACGGGAGACTGGGGCTGGCTCTGCTCCGGCTATGCGCCTGTTTACGATGAGAACGGAGCGTATATCTGCCATGTGGGCTGTGATGTCGGCATGGATGAAATAATGGAGGAAAGACGCAACAGCCTTATCCTGATGCTGCTGGGATCCCTGGCATTTACGGTTGTGGTCCTCGTCCTTGCAGGCTTCTACCTTAAGAAGGCGCTCATCAATCCCCTTAATGCCCTGACCAGGGAGATGAAGCGTTTTTCGCCCGGGGAGAAGAAGGATTATCACGATGCCGGTGTCATCGAGCTGGATATGAAGAGAAAGGACGAGATCGGCGATATCTATGAAGAGATACGTTCCATGCAGATCCGTATAATCGACTATATCGATGATATTACTGCCATCCAGAGAGACAGGGATGTGGCGGAGCTTGAGGTGCGCAGCAAGAACCGTGAGCTCAGGAGGATCAGCAGGGAAGCTTTCCGGGATTCGCTGACAGGCGTGAGCAATAAGAATGCCTTTGACAGCAGGTGCGAAGAGATAGAGGAAATGATAAGATCCGGCTTTTCGAAATTTGCCATCGTCATGATAGACATAAACTGCCTCAAGAGCGTCAATGACAATTTCGGGCATAATGCGGGCGATGATTATATAAAGGGCTGCTGCTCCATCATCTGCGAGGTGTTCAAGCATTCGCCAATATACCGCGTGGGGGGCGATGAGTTTGTGGCTATCCTGATGGATGTTGATTTCGACAAGCGTGAGGAGCATATGGCACAGCTTAACTCGCTGTTCGAGGAAGCCTACGCAAGGACTGACCTTGAGCAGTGGCAGCGTTATTCGGCTTCGGCAGGAATGTCCGAATACACGGAGGGCGACAGCGTGGAGTCTGTATACGCGCGTGCTGATAAGCTGATGTATGAGGTAAAAGAAGAGTTCCGTAAGAAAAACGGAATAGTGCGCTGAAACGGTTTTTCGGCTTGACATTCTTCCGGCTCTGACGTATTCTTTTAGGTACGATAACAGCATATTTTTGAAGTTCTCTTATTCAGAGTGGTGGAGGTACATAGGACCGGTGAAGCCACGGCAACCCCGGAGGGAGACCAATGGAAGGTGCCAACCTGAGCGAGTCGATCGAACAATAAGAGGATCTGCAGTGGGATCCGCTTATCTTTTCGGTAAAGCGGGTCTTTCTATATTATCCCGACCGGAGGACTTCGAAACAACACCACACAGGGGAGGAGGACAGAATGGAAAAAATACTTTTTACATCCGAGTCGGTGACGGAAGGGCATCCCGACAAGATCTGCGACAACATCTCCGACGCAGTGCTGGACGCGATGATGGCACAGGATCCCATGAGCCGCGTGGCCTGTGAGACTGCTATCACCACCGGACTTGTGCTGGTAATGGGTGAGGTCACCTCAAAGGCACAGGTGGACATCCAGAAGATAGTGCGGGATACCATCTGCGAGATAGGTTATGATCATTCCGATAAGGGCTTTGACGGCAATACCTGCGGCGTCATGGTGGCTCTGGACAAGCAGAGCGCCGATATCGCAATGGGCGTGGACAAGGCCATCGAGGTAAGGGAGGCTCACATGAGCGATCCCGAGCTGGATCTCATAGGCGCCGGCGACCAGGGTATGATGTTCGGTTTCGCTTCAAACGAGACGGAGGAGTTCATGCCTTATCCGATCTCACTTGCGCACAAGCTTACGAGACAGCTTACAAAGGTACGTAAGGACGGAACCCTGCCTTATCTCCGTCCCGACGGTAAGAGCCAGGTTTCCGTGGAATATGATGAGAACGGAAGGCCTAAGCGACTGGAGGCCGTGGTGGTGAGCACCCAGCATGCTGCCGATGTGAGCCAGGAGCAGATACACGCGGACATAAAGAAGTACGTGATGGACCCCGTGCTCCCCGCCGATATGGTGGATGCGGACACGAAGGTGTTCATCAACCCCACGGGACGTTTCGTGATTGGCGGTCCTAACGGCGATTCCGGTCTTACCGGCAGAAAGATCATCGTTGACACCTACGGCGGATATGCGCGCCACGGCGGCGGAGCATTCTCCGGCAAGGACTGCACAAAGGTAGACCGTTCGGCTGCATATGCGGCCCGTTATGTGGCAAAGAACATAGTCGCTGCCGGGCTGGCAGACAAGTGCGAGATACAGGTTTCATACGCCATAGGCGTGGCTCATCCCACCTCTGTAAGGGTGGATACCTTCGGCACCGGAAAGCTTTCGGATGAAAAGCTTCTGGAGATCATCAGGGACAATTTCGACCTGCGTCCCGCCGGCATAATAAAGATGCTGGATCTCAGAAGGCCCATCTATAAGCAGACCGCGGCTTACGGACATTTTGGAAGGAATGATCTGGATCTGCCATGGGAGAAGACCGATAAGGCGGAAGCACTGAAGAAATACTTATGATCATAGGCAGTGATACAAAGGGGGTTACTGATTGTCATTTGTTCATCTGCACGTCCACACGGAATACAGCCTGCTGGACGGTTCAAATAAGATAAAAGAATATGTTAAGCGGGTGAAGGAGCTGGGGATGACGGCAGCCGCCATCACCGATCACGGAGTCATGTACGGGGTCGTGGACTTCTACGAGGCTGCCCTGAAGGAAGGCATCAAGCCTGTCCTGGGCTGCGAGGTGTACGTGGCTCCCGGCTCCCGCTTCGATAAAGAGGCCACCGGCGGGGATGAGCGCTATAACCATCTGATCCTGCTGGCGGAGAACAATGAGGGCTATAAGAACCTCATGAAGATAGTCTCCATCGGTTTTACCGAAGGCTTCTATTACCGGCCCCGCGTAGATAAGGAGGTCCTTGCGAAGTATCACCGGGGCCTTATCTGTCTGTCCGCCTGTCTGGCGGGTGCGCTGCCCAGGATGATAATGAGGGGGCAGACACAGGAAGCCAGGGAGGAGGCCCTGTGGTACAGGGATACCTTCGGCGAGGGAAACTATTTCCTGGAGCTCCAGGATCACGGCATCCCGGCCCAGGCAAAGGTAAACATGGAGCTGGTGGCCATGAGCCGCGAGCTGGGCATTCCCCTTGTGGTGACAAACGACGCTCACTATACCTATGCTTCCGATGCGGAAGCCCACGATATCCTGCTATGCATACAGACCGGCGCCAAGGTCCAGGATAAGGAGCGCATGCGTTACGAAGGGGGCCAGTTCTATGTGAAGAGCGAAGAGGAGATGAGGACGCTATTCCCCTATGTGCCGGAGGCGCTGGAGAATACGCAGAAGATAGCGGAGCGCTGCAACGTAACCATAGGCTTCGGTGAAAGCCATCTGCCGCGTTTTGATGTGCCCGAAGGCTATGACGCGAAGTCGTATCTCCGTATGCTCTGCGAAAAAGGGCTTGAGGAGCGCTATGAGCCTGTGACGCAGGAGCTTAAGGATAGGCTGGAGTACGAGCTCTCCGTCATAGAGCGTATGGGCTTCGTGGATTACTTCCTCATCGTTGCGGACTTCATAAATTATGCCAAGGAGAACGGCATACCCGTGGGACCCGGAAGAGGCAGCGCCGCGGGCAGCATAGTATCCTACTGTTTAAAGATAACCGATATAGATCCCATACGCTACAGCCTGCTGTTTGAGCGTTTTCTGAATCCCGAGCGCGTGTCCATGCCCGATATAGACGTGGATTTCGGGCCGGAGCGCCGCCAGGAGGTCATAGAGTATGTGGCGGAAAAATACGGCAGGGAAAAGGTGGTTCAGATAGTCACCTTCGGAACCCTGCAGGCAAAGGGCGTCATCCGGGACGTGGGACGGGCCATGGACATACCCTACGGACGCTGCGATATGCTGGCAAAGATGGTGCCGGCGGAGCTGGGGATAACGCTCAAGGCGGCTCTGGAGATGAACCCGGAGCTCAAGGCGCTCTACGACGATGACGAAGAAGTGCATTACATGCTGGATATGTGCATGAGGCTGGAGGGTCTTCCCAGGCATACCTCCATGCATGCGGCCGGCGTGGTCATCTGTCCCGAGGCGGCGGATGAATTCGTGCCCTTAAGCTGCAGCGGCGACGGTCCGATAACAACGCAGTTCACCATGACCACTCTGGAGAGGCTGGGGCTTCTCAAGATGGACTTTCTGGGGCTTCGGAACCTGGAGGTCATACAGTCCGCGGTGGAGAACATAAAAAAGAGCTGCGGAAAGGATATAGATCCGTCAAAGATAGATTACAACGACCCCAAGGTCTTTCACTATATAGGAACGGGACGCTGCGAGGGCATATTCCAGCTGGAGAGCGCAGGCATGAAGAGCTTCATGAAGGAGCTTAAGCCCAGGAGCCTGGAGGATGTCATCGCCGGCATCTCCCTTTACCGGCCGGGTCCCATGGACATGATCCCGAAATATATCGACAGCAAGGAGAACGAGGAGCACATCAGCTATGCCTGCGAGGAGCTGCGCCCCATTCTCTCCCCTACCTACGGCTGCATAGTCTATCAGGAGCAGGTCATGCAGATAGTCCGTGATCTTGCGGGCTTCTCCCTTGGCCGTTCCGACAACGTGCGCCGGGCAATGAGCAAGAAAAAAGGCGAGGTCATGGCCTATGAGCGTGACATCTTCGTTAACGGCAACGACGCCGAGATAGAAAAGGCAAAGAAGGATGGCCTGCCCGAAGAAAAATGGCCCAGGCCCGTTCCGGGCTGCGTGCGTAAAGGCATAGACGCAGCGGTGGCGGAACAGGTCTACGACATGATGATAGATTTCGCCAAGTACGGCTTCAATAAATCCCACGCTGCCTGCTATGCAGTGGTGGCTTACCAGACTGCCTGGCTGAAATATTACTATCCTGCGGAATACATGGCCGCCCTCATGACCTCGGTGCTGGATAACGCCGGGAAGGTGGCGGAGTATAACCTTATCGCAAGGCAGATGGGCTTAAAGCTCCTGCCTCCCGACATCAATATAGGGGATGTGGGCTTTACAGTAGGGGCGCCAACATGTCATCCTGAGCGGAGTGCTGAAGCACTTACATGTCATCCTGAGCGGAGTGCCGAAGCACTTACAGGTCATCCTGAGCGGAGTGCCGAAGGCACGGAGTCGAAGGATCCCCCCCGGGATGAGATAATATACTCCCTCAGCGCCATACGCGGCATAGGTAAGGGCATCGTGGCGGATATAGTAGAGGAACGGAGCCGCAACGGCCTCTTTGAGAGCTTTTATGACTTCATCGAGCGCTGTGCACCTCTGGAAATGAACAAGAGACAGGTGGAGAACCTGATAAAGGCCGGTGCCCTGGACTGCTTCGGACATACGAGGAAGCAGCTCATGGCGGTATACATGCAGCTTATGGACAATGCCCAGAAGGATCTCAAGCAGTCCATGAGCGGCCAGCTGAGCCTCTTTGACCTGGCCGAAGGCGAGGAAAAGGACAGCTTCAGGATAAAGATACCGGAGAATATGGGAGAATTCTCCCGTGAGATGCTCCTGGATTTCGAAAAGGAGATGCTGGGGATCTACGTAAGCGGCCATCCACTGGATGAGTACAGCGGCCTCTGGGAGAGGGTGATCAGCAACGTCTCCGGAGACCTGGTGCTGAAGGTCCCTGAAGAAGGGCAGGGCGAGGAGGAACCGGCGGTCCGGGACGGGGAGAGCATTTCCCTGGGCGGACTGGTGCAGGAGGTGAAGCTGAAATTCACCAAGCGCAACGAGGTCATGGCCTTCGTGACCATAGAGGATCTGGTGGGACAGGCAGAGGTGATAGTCTTCCCCAAGACCTGGAAGCAGTACCAGAATGTCATAAGCGACGGCGCGAAGATCATGATAGAAGGAAGGGTGAGCCTGGAGGAGGATAAGAACGGCAAGCTCATCGCACAGGCGGTCACGCCCTTTGAGGACATACCCAGGACTTTATGGCTTCAGTTTACCGACGAAGCGGAAAAGGACAGGCTGTGGGAAGACGTAAGGAAGATACTCGAGGCCTCCGACGGTCTTAATTATGTGAGATTTTACTATACCTCGGACAAGCAGGTGTTTGAGCTCCCCCACAATGTATGCGTGAATGCGGATACGGAGCTCGTTGAAAAGCTGACAAAGCTTCTCGGAGAAGGAAACGTACGGGTCACCTACCGACCTCCTTCGGGCAGGCATCTGGGACGGTGAGAGGGATAACCATTCACAGGAGAACGCAATGAAAAAGCGGATCGCAGATCACCTTGCCTGCAGAGTTCTATATTTTTATTTACATTGGGTAGCTGAGATCATCAAATCCAAAGATAGTATTCATATCACAGCAAAATATTTTTGCAAGTTCCAGCAGTTCTGAGACTTTAATATTATATGTACCGCATTCTATCTGGGAGTATATACTCCGGGAGATGTCACAGCCTGCAAGCTGCAGTTTTGAAGCAACCTGATCCTGAGTCAATCCGGCCTTTTTTCGAAGGCTTCGGATATTCTTCCCTAATCTTATATCCTGTCGGATCTTTTGAGGCATTCTTACAAATCCCCACATAAATATTATATATGCAATAAATATATTGCAAAAAACATTTTACTGAATTATAATTATTCTGATGCAATGTATAAGTTGCAAAACGGTATTTATGGTAAAGCATAAGTCGATGGAGTTGATGTCGGGTATTTACGGAGGGGATATGTATTGTAAAAAGTGTGGCAAACTAATGAGCGAAAGTTCAAAATTCTGTCCGGGATGTGGAACAAGCACGGGCATCCTTGGTGGAGAGATGGTTAAAGAACCGTGGAGACAGAATACACTGCCACCGGAAACACCTCCCCCACCGGAAACTGTGTACCGGGGAGTGGAGCCTCAGCGGCCGCAGACAGGAAGCGGGCAGGCAGCTGATGGATCCACCGGAGGTGTTTTTTTCGGCATATTGAAGATCGTTATAGGTATTATCGCAGCAGTGATCTTATTCAATGCCTGTAATTCGGACGGAACGTCTGAAAACGTGGGTAATACCGGCAGCAACGCTTCTGACGGTGGCTCAAGAGCAACGGCAACTAAGACTCCGACAGCAACTTCTGCCCCTACGTCTACACCCACACCCATACATCATACAAGCTATACGGCAAGGGAACTGTTTAATGAGCTGGAAGTAAATGCATATAATGCGGCACAGAACCATAAAGGTGAATATGTAGTGATCACAGGCGGGTTATATATCATAGATTCAAGTGGTGATTATTTCTCGATCAACGATCCCTATGAAGAGTGGTCATTTGATAGCATACATTGCAGTATACATAAAGATCAGCGTCTTCTTGATAAATTATCCGGTTTTCAGAAGGGGGATCTTATATTGGTAACCGGAAGGATAACAGATGTTGGTGAGATCATGGGATATTCCATGGACGTAGAAGATATATCTGTAGCCAGGTGATGTAGGATTCTAAGGAGGAATATAATGGCCAAAAAATGTATATACTGTGGTTTTGGGCTGGAGGATGATGCTATGTTCTGCAATGAATGTGGCAGAAAACAGGAGGATCCCGAACTAAGAAGACGTGAAGCTGCTGTCGCAGAGATGGAGAGAGCAGCAGAGGAAAAGCGTATAAGAGAAGAAAAAGAACTACGTATCAGAGTGGAGGCTGAGGCAAAGGCGAAAGCTGAAGCTGAGATACAGGAGCGCAGGAGACAACAGGAGCGTGAAGATCAGTTAAGGCGTGAGGATGCAGAGCGTCGCCTGAGGATCGAATCGGAAGCGAGGGCAAAGATAGAAGCCGAGAAAGCCGATGAACGGGCGGCGAGGCAGCTTGAATCTATGACATTACAGACACAGCTTGAGCCTATGGAGCGGATGGCAGTGGATGCACTTAAGAATAATCTTATGTCCACGAAGAACCAGAAAAAAAGACAGAAGATGATGGCAGAGTTCCAGACAGAGATTTTTTCGGAAAGCCAGAGAATAAGATTATCACAGCTCAGAGAAAAGGTTGGAAGGAAGGAACCGGCATATATAGTAGTAAACAGGGTGTTTGGATGGATAATACTCGTATCTATCACAGTATTAGTGTTTATTCCGTCCCTTCCTGAAGTAGTGATAGTTCTTTTATGTATCCCGTATTCTTTGCTGATCATTCCATGGATCGTTATGAAGATAATACAGCTTGTAGCGAGAACGAGAGCTGACAATTATCTGAACATCAAAAATATCTGACGATCACTGTTATTCCGTGCAATGAATGCATTGCAATAAATAGCTTGCCGGGTTATAATAAGGCGAATGCAATGCATAAGTTTTAAAATAATTTTTGGAGGTGTAAATATGGGACAGTCTGTATCAGATAAAATACTCAGTGCAGTGACAGGTACACACGTAGAAACGGTAACGCTGACTGAGGAGCAAATGATTAAAAAAATCAAAGAATTGTTTTATGACCGAATGGATGCTTCGGGTAAGGATGAATTGAAAAAAGTGCTTAAGGGCAGTCTCATACGTGATACAAAGATGACAGCTCCCGATGGAAACTTTGAATTAACAGTTTCAAGGGGAAATCATGCAAGTATATTTAATCTTTCCGACAGGAACATCATACATATCTTTGACAGGCAGGAAACAAAATTCTACGAGTACAAAGCATATTCACTAAAAAATTTTGACAGGATGATAAAGACGGAACTGTAAAGCGGATATTTGGCGGTAAATGATGAGAGTGGTAGAATAACAGTTGGTATTCTGAAAAATCCATATTTGTTGATCATTCAGGGCTCCGTTTTGGGAGTCCTGTTGCGTATTTTCATGGATATCTTCGTTCTTCATAAGTTTGAAATCTGATTTCCCATGATGTATAATAAAGTCGGTGTGTTTTTGGCGGGAAATAAATAAGAGGTAAAGAATGGGAATCTATCTGAATCCGAAAAATGAGAACTTTGCGGGGACGCTGAAAGCGGATGTTTACGTTGATAAAACAATGATGCTGGAGGTACTGAATTCATATATCGATAAGGAAAACAAGTATATCTGTGTTTCCAGACCTAGGCGTTTCGGGAAGACCATAGCCCAGAATATGATAGCGGCCTATTACTCGAAGGGCTGTGATTCATCCGCATTGTTCAAGGGGCTTAAGATATCGACGGCAGAAGGATATGCGGATAAGCTGAATAAGTACAACGTGATCAAGATCGATCTGAACAGCGAATACCAGAATACTCTAAAAAAGGAGAAGATGCTCACAAGGCTTACCTCTGAGATCCGGGAAGAGATGAGGGAACAATATCCTGGTATAAACTTTGAAAGCGATGACTCATTGGCACAGTGTCTTCTCCACATACATTCAAAAACCGGAGAGACCTTTATCATCATTATTGACGAGTACGACGTGCTGGTGAGGGAGCAGGTTCCGCCCCCACTATTTAATGAGTATCTGGGTTTCCTTAATGGACTTTTCAAAAGTGATACTGTCCGTCCGGCTATTTCACTGGCTTATCTCACGGGGATACTGCCCATAGTGAGGGACAAGATCCAGAGCAAACTGAACAATTTCAGGGAGTATACCATACTTGATGCAAGAGAACTTGCTCCTTTTGTTGGCTTTCTGCCGGAAGAAGTGGAGGAGCTTTGCAAAGAATGGAACATGGATTTCGAGGAGTGCAGGCGTTGGTATGACGGATATACGCAGCATGGATATGAGATATACAATCCGGAGTCTGTTGTACAGAGTATGACGGATCATAAATACTCCAATTATTGGGGCAAGACTTCGTCCTATCGTGTGATAAATGATCGTGTGGAGGCAAATTTTAAGGGAACAAAGGATGCCGTGATACGGATGCTGGCAGGTGAGAACGTGTCTGTCAATGTATTGCAATATCTTAATACTATGGACAGCTTCTCGACTTTGGATGATGCATTGACCTACCTTATACATATAGGCTATCTTGCCTATGATGAGGAGGACGAGAGTTGCAGGATACCGAATCTTGAGATAAGCAGAGAATGGGCCATGGCTATAGCGACCATGAACGATTATGAGACAACGGATAATATAATCAAGGCATCCAAGGAACTGCTTTCCGAAACCCTCAAAAAAAATGAAGCGGCGGTGGCCGCGGCTTTGAATGAGAGTCATATACATGTGACAAGTAACAGAAGCTACAACAATGAGGATGCGCTTGCTTCAGCCATCTACCTTGCATATATCTATGCTTTGAACTGGTATTATATATTTAAAGAGGTCACGGCAGGGAGGGGCTTTGCGGATGTGGTGTTTGTCCCTTTTAAACAGGACATTCCCGCTTTGATCATTGAGCTTAAGCACAATAAGTGTGCGGAGAGCGCCATCGATCAGATACGTGGTAAGCAGTATTTCGAGCCACTTAAGAATTATAAAGGCGGCCTGCTCTTCGTGGGCGTGAACTACGACGAGAAAGAAAAGACGCACGAGTGCAGGATAGAAGAGTTTACGCTGTAACACTGGAAGCATGATAGATGAGGTATATAATGAAAAGAAAAACAACCGCACTTATACTTGAACAGCGGAGGCTGTGCCAGGGCATCTATTCCATGACGCTGAAGACAGACCTCACGGCAGAGGCAGGGCCGGGGCAGTTCGTGGGCCTTTACACAAAGGATGCCTCAAAGCTGCTCATGCGCCCCATAAGCATCTGCGATGCCGATACGGAGGAGAGCAGCATACGTCTTGTGTACCGTGCTGCCGGCGGAGGTACCATCGGCCTGTCCCGACTTGCGGCAGGGGAGACGGTGGAGATCCTGGGGATACTCGGAAACGGCTATGATACTGAAGCCCTGAAGGGCAGGAAGCTGCTGCTCCTTGGCGGAGGGATAGGCATACCTCCCATGCTGCTGCTGGCTAAGAAGCTGACGGATGCCGGCAATGATGTGACGGCTGTGCTGGGCTATGCCGATAAGAACGCCTTCCTCAAGAATGAATTTGACGATGTGTGCCGCACCTATACGGCATCCATGGACGGCAGCATAGGCACAAAGGGCACGGTGATAGACGCCCTGAATGAAAATCTCATCTCAGCTGACACGGTCTGCGCCTGCGGTCCCCTTCCGATGCTGAAGGCGGTGAAGGAATACGCGGCGGACTTCGGCATGAAGGCATATATCTCCCTTGAGGAACGCATGGCCTGCGGCGTGGGGGCATGTCTCGGCTGCATGGTGAAGACCGTGGAAAAGGATGAACATACAAAGGTGAACAACGCAAGGGTCTGTACCGAAGGCCCTGTATTTGATGCAGCGGCGGTAGTATTATAGTCAGGATCAGATAATGTAAAGCAAAAATGGCATCAGGGCTCCGGCTCCTGCGGAGCTACCTCATGCCGAATTATGAGGGGGTGTTGTGATGATATCAACCAAAGGCAGATATGCCCTGCGGGTCATGCTGGACATAGCGGAGCAGAACAGCGACGAATTTGTCCCTTTAAAGGACATAGCCGAAAGACAGGAGCTCTCAAAGAAGTATCTGGAGATAATCGTAAAGGACATGGTCAGCGGCGGTCTCCTGGCGGCAGCCAGCGGCAGGGGCGGCGGTTACAGGCTCAAACGTCCCGCGGAGGAATATACCGTGGGAGAGATCCTGGAAAAGACGGAAGGGACCCTGTCCTCAGTGGCCTGTCTGGCGGATCCGGACTATGAGTGCAGCCGCAGGGGCATATGCAGGACACTGCCGATGTGGACGGAATTTGACAAAATGGTCCATGATTTCTTCTACGGAAAGAAGCTTACGGACCTTATGGAGACAAATATATAAAAACCTATTGACATAGTAGGTAATAAGTGTTATCCTCTGATACATCAAAACAAACGACAGGCATCAGTGCTGCATATACTGCGGAAACAGCTCATGCCAGATATAAGGAGGTAACAGTTATGGGAAACATATACAAAGGAACGCTCGGACTTGTGGGAAACACCCCTCTGGTGGAGGTGACCAATATTGAAAAGGAGCTTGGGCTCAAGGCTACTGTCCTTGCCAAGCTTGAGTACTTCAATCCCGCAGGGAGCGTTAAGGACAGGATCGCAAAGGCGATGATAGAGGATGCGGAGGAGAGGGGACTTCTGAAGGAAGGCTCCGTGATCATAGAGCCCACCTCCGGTAATACCGGCATTGGCCTGGCAGCCATCGCCGCTGCAAAGGGCTACCGCATCATACTCACCATGCCCGAGACCATGAGCGTTGAGCGCCGCAGCATACTGAAGAGCTATGGCGCCGAGATAGTTCTCACCGAGGGCTCCAAGGGCATGAAGGGAGCTATCGCAAAGGCTGAGGAGCTTTCAAAGGAGATAGAGGGAAGCTTTATCCCCGGGCAGTTCGTTAATCCCGCAAATCCGAAGATGCACCGTGAGACTACCGGCCCCGAGATCTGGAAGGATACCGACGGAAAGGTCGACATCTTCATCGCGGGCGTGGGTACCGGCGGAACTGTTACAGGTGTAGGCGAGTATCTGAAGAGCCAGAACAGCAATGTAAAGGTTGTGGCCCTTGAGCCCGATGATTCACCGGTGCTCTCTGAGGGCAGGGCAGGCGCCCACAAGATCCAGGGAATAGGCGCAGGCTTCGTGCCCGATGTGCTGAACACCAAGGTCTATGATGAGGTCTTCAGGGCTTCCAACGACGACGCTTTTGAGACCGCAAAGCTGCTGGCGCGCAAGGAAGGCATTTCCGTGGGTATATCCTCCGGCGCGGCTCTCTTCGGAGCAATACAGCTGGCAAAGAGGCCCGAGAATGAAGGAAAGGTCATCGTGGCCCTCCTTCCCGACAGCGGAGACAGGTATTACTCAACCGCCCTGTTTACTGCGTAAGCTCTGAACGTTATAAGAAGCTGACAAATGCCGGCAGCAGGCCTGTGTGTCCGCCGCCGGCATCTTTATGTCTTCTTGACAATAACCGCTTCGCAAGGGTATAATTATACGATTATGTAAACCTATGGGATCCCTGTATATACAGGGCAGCGGGGCTTTTCATGAACGTATTGCGCAGGCTAAAATTTGTGCTCAGCCGCAGGCAGAAGAGCAGGGTCTTGATACTGGTCGTTCTGATCTTCATCGGGGCGTTGTTCGAGACTCTCGGAGTGGGCATAATCATACCGCTGATCTCCGTTCTGGTGGATCCGGATTCCATACTGGGAAACGAAATCGTGATAGAGATCATGTCAAAGCTGGGCATAACGGAGCTTTCAAGGGATCTCTTTGTCCGGATCATGCTGATAGCAACTCTTGCGGTTTTTGTATTAAAGAATGTTTATCTCCTCTGGATGACGGGTATCCAGGCCCGTTTCGTGGCCAACGCCCAGAGCGAGACCTCGGTGCGGCTGATCTATGACTGCCTGAACCGTCCCTATGAGTATTATCTCAATGCGGAATCCAGCGATATCATGCGCACCTTCCACAGCGATATCCCCCATGTTTTCGAATTGTTGAAGGAACTTATGCTGCTGGCCAGCGAGGTGGTGGTGTCAATCTGCATCTGCATCTTTCTGATGATAGTGGACTTTAAGATGACCATGGCCATAGCCCTTTTGCTGGCGGTGATGGTGCTGGTCATAATAAAGCTCATGAAGCCGACCCTTTCAAGGCTCGGCAACGAACGCGTATCCCAGCAGAGCAAGACCATGAAGTGGATGCAGGAGAGCATCGGCGGCATCAAGGATGTGAAGGTAAGCGCCAGGGAGCAGCATTTCGTGGAGGGCTTCGAGAAGGATTACAGGAGACTGGCTGCCAGCGGAAGGCGCTATACGGTGCTGAACGCGGCCCCCAGGCTGGTGATAGAGACCGTGTGTATCGCGGGGATGCTGATGTACATGTTCATACTGGTGATGAGAGGGGCGGATCTTATGTCCATGTTCCCCACGCTGACAGCCTTTGCAATGGCGGCGGTGAGGCTCATGCCTTCGGTGAACCGCATGTCTTCCCATGTTTCCGCCATCACTTACTACGAGCCTTCCCTGAATGTCATCGCCGATAATCTGGACGTGGCTTCCCTTAAGGAAGCCGGGAAGGGCCGTCAGGATACGGAGAAGATAAGCTTTGAAAAAGAGATAGTGCTGAAGGACATCTGCTATCACTATCCGAATTCGGATAAGCAGATATTCGACAGGGCGGAGATGAGGATACCCGTGGGAAGCTCCGTGGGCGTCATGGGCCCTTCCGGTGCGGGAAAGACCACCATCGCGGATATACTGCTGGGGCTTCTTCGTCCCCAGGAGGGCAGGGTCTTTGCGGACGGCAGGGAGGTGGATCCCACTTCTCCCGGCTGGCTCTATAATGTGGGCTATATTGCCCAGAACATGTATATGCTGGACAATACCATAAGACGGAATGTGGCCTTCGGCATGAACGATGAGGATATAGACGATGAGAGAGTCTGGGAAGTGCTGAGAGAGGCCCAGATGGAGGATTTCGTGAAGGGGCTGCCCGACGGGCTGGATACCTATACCGGAGACAAGGGCATACGCATCTCGGGCGGACAGCGGCAGCGTATAGGCATCGCCAGGGCGCTTTACCACGATCCGGAGCTGCTGGTCTTCGATGAGGCCACCTCCGCCCTGGATAACGAGACAGAGGCTGCGGTCATGGAGGCGGTGAATTCCCTGAAGGGAAGGAAGACCATGCTCATCATAGCCCACAGGCTGAAGACCATTGAGAACTGCGATATCATATACAAGGTTGAGAATAAAAAGATAACGGAGAGCTCGCTATGAAAATACTCTACGTACTTCCCCATTTCTACCCCTACGTCGGCGGCGGCGAGACCATGTTCTTCGACGTGGCGCGGGGCATGGCGGCAAAGGGACACGAGGTGCGGGTGGTTGCCAGGAATGTGGGCGACGAGTATCTGGGACATAAGAAGGTGGAAGGGCTGGACATATGGTACTGCCCCTGGAAGAGCGCCTTCGGCCATCCCATCCCGCTCTTTAAGGACATAGAGGAGCACATCCGCTGGTGCGATGTGGTACATACCTCCATATTCACCACTTCTCCGGTGGTCAGCTTCCTGGCGAAGAAGCACAAAAAGCCTTCCATACTTACAGTGTATGAAGTAAGGGGGAATAAGTGGTTCTGGTCAGACGTGGTCTACAGGGCCGTGATATACTGGATGGTGGAGCAGTTCTGCTGCAGGATGCCTTTTGACGCCTATCACGCCATCTCCGACGCTACAAAGAGGGATTACCTGAAATTCATCGGCAGACGCGATGTCCGAAGAGTATATCTGGCAAATGACCTGGGGAAGGCTGCGGAGAAGAGCAGCTTTTCACTGAAGGAATACTTCAATACCGGCCGCTCCAGGGTGTTCTTATATTACGGACGCCCCGGCAGGACCAAGGGAGTGTTCGTCCTGGAGGAGGCCATAAAGCGCCTTAAGGACAGTGGCAGGCTTCCAAAGGATGTGAAATTCTGCTTCCTGCTCGGGAAGGAGCCTGAGGAGCCCCGTAAGGAGCTGCTCACAAAAATGCGCAGGGACGGGCTCAAGGGCCTTGTCCGTGTAAGACCCTCCATAGCCAGGGAGGATCTTCAGGAGTGCATAAAGCAGGCGGACTGGGTGGTGGTACCCTCTCTTACCGAGGGCTTCGGCTTCAGCGCGCTGGAGAGCTGCCAGTGCGGCAGGCCGCTCATCTACAGTGATGGAGGTTCGCTGCCCGAGGTTGCCTTCGGACACTGCCGCGCGTTTAAGAACAGGGATGCAAAGGATCTGGCGGATAAGCTGCTGGCGGCGGCAAAGGGTCTGCCGGATGCTTTTGAGGATGTGGCGGAGAAGAGATTTACGAAGGAGACTATGGTGGGAGGACTGGAAGAGATCTACAGGGAGATAAGCGGATGCTGATGTTCCTTGTGCTGGCAGGGGCTGTATTATCCTGCTTCATGATCGCACAGGCGCATAAGAAAGGGGAGACCGGCAGGATGGTGATCCTGGGGCTGGGCTCCTATATCTCTGCGTATGCAGTTTCCACAGCGCTCCTTATGCTGGTGTCGGCCTTCACCATCGAAGGCGCGGCGGCCCTGGCCTTTTTCGGACTGCTTGCGGTAAATGTGGTGGAGTTCCTTTATAACGGCATGAAGCTGCCGAAGCTGCGCTTCAAGGCAGGGCTGTATTTCGGCCTTGCAATATTGCTGCTGATCGCTGCATTGATATCAGGGGGAAAGACCGGGGGCTATTTCGGCACCGGCCAGGACCAGGGACTTTACCAGTCCCGGGCCATGTTCTTCATAAACGGCAAATACGATGAGAACGTGGGCTTCCCCGAGTATAAGCACATACATGAAAAGTGGGAGCGTTCCCACTACTACCTTGAACTTAAGGATATGCGGGGCTATTACATCGAGGGCTACGAGCGGGGAGGCTCGGAGGACACCTCGGATATACCCGAGGACATTAACGGCGTTATCCACGGCGTAGGCACCTTCCCGGCTCTGCTGGCCCTGTGGGGGAAGCTCTTCGGCCTTGAGAAGATGTGCGGCATACAGACACTCTGTTATCTTCTGTCCATCGCCAATGTCTGGCTGATCTGCAGGAACCTCCGTTTCAGGAAGAGCCATGCGGACCTGGCAGCGCTTATGTACGCCGCTGCGCCCATAGTGCTCTGGTCTTCCGAGAACAGCCTTACCGAGGTGGCGCTGGCCATGTTCATCACCCTGTGGTTTGCCATACTCACCGGAGGCGACGGAAAGAAGCAGGTGCTGGGAGCGCTTCCGCTGGCGGCCTATTGCATGACCCATATGATGTGCGTCACCGTGATGCCCATGATAGTGATACTCTACTTCCTGGCCTTCATACGTACAGGAAGACGCAGCTTCCCCCTGGCGCTGATCCTCGTGCTGGCATCCTTCGGCACCGGCTACGAGATGATGATGAAGACGGCGGAGTATTACACCTCGGCCAATTATGCCAATCTCTACGGAAGGACCGGGGGCCTGATAAACGAGAAGAACATCGGGATCTTCGTCTGGGGAGCTGTGACAGTCTGCGCCGCACTGTGCGTCCTGATGATACTGAGAGGTAAGAAAGCTTTTGCCTGCAGGCTTTCGGAGGCCCTTGAAAAGAGCCCGAAGGCCGGAAAGATAATGAAGATCGTATGCGGGGCTGCAGCCCTCTTCACCATATTCCTTGTGGTGATGAACATAGGGAAGCTTAAGGACAGCCCCGAGCAGATAACACATCTGTTCCTCTACGCATATATGATCATGACGGGCTTTGCCTGCCTGCCCCTTTCACTGGCGGTCTTCGCCATCAGGGGGGACAGGGTCCTCAAGAACAGGAATTTCATGCTGATATGCGTGTCGCTTTATTATATAATGTGGGTGTACATCGAATGCATCTGGTGGATAGTGAACAGCTATTTTTATTACGCCAGATACCTGACGCCCTTCATCTTCCTGCCGCTCCTGGCAGCAGGGATAATGCTGAAGCACCTGCCCATGCGGCTCATGCTGCCGGCGGGTATCATCGCAACGGCACTCATGATGTTCCAGAGCCGTATACTCTATCTCAAAGAGGACAACAGCATGGTGGAATACCGCATCATCAAGGATGTGGCCTCCTGTCTGGGAGAGAACGACTGCGTGCTCATAAACGAACAGGGCTATCAGATAAACAAATACTTTACCCTGCCCCTGCGGGCCCTTACGGATGCGGATATCTATTTTGTGAACAGGGACAGGATCGAACGGCAGCTGGATTATTACGGCGCCATGTATCAGAACGTCTTTCTCCTGTCCTTTGACCTTGGAGAGGCAGAGCGCTACGATGAAGGCTACACCGATATCTACAAGACAGTGATAAAGGGCAGCGTCTATGAGCCTGCGGAGGACGGCCTTGTGCCCTATCCGAAGAAGGCCATGGAGCTGGAAACGCCGCTGGTACTGAAGCTGGCTGAAAGGGACGATAAATGAAGCTTATAATACAGATACCCTGCTACAATGAGGCGGAAACGCTGGAGATAGCGCTGAACGACCTGCCGAAGAAGATAGAGGGTATAGACGAGATCGAATATCTCATAGTGAATGACGGAAGCACGGACAAGACTGTGGAGGTAGCCGTGAACTGGGGGGTTCACCATGTGGTGAACTTCACCAGGAACAAGGGGCTGGCAAAAGGTTTTATGGCGGGTATCGAGGCCTGCCTGGCTTACGGCGCCGATATAATCGTGAACACCGATGCGGATAACCAGTACTGCGGAGAAGATATAGCGAAACTGGTGCAGCCTATACTTGACGGCACCGCGGACATAGTGGTGGGCGAGCGTCCAATAGATGACATCCCCCATTTCTCCTGGATAAAGAAAAAGCTGCAGCACTTCGGCAGCTGGGTGGTCAGGAAGGCATCAAGAACGGGCATTCCGGATGCGCCCTCGGGCTTCAGGGCCTTTTCCAGGGAAGCGGCCATGCATATTAACGTGGTGAACGAGTACACCTACACACTGGAGACCATAGTGCAGGCAGGCCGTAACAAGATGGCCATAACCTCCGTTCCCGTAAGGACAAATCCGGAGCTCAGGAAATCCAGGCTTTTCAGCAGCATGGCAGGCTATATAAAGAAGTCCATGCTGACCATACTCAGGGCACTGCTCATGTACAGGCCGCTGGCGGTGCTGACGGCACTGGGATTCATACCCTTCGCCGTGGGCTTCGGAATAGGCGTGCGCTTTATCGTGTTCATAGTAAAGGGGCAGAGCGCCGGTCATATACAGTCCCTGATACTTGCCTGTACCCTTATGATAATCGGTTTCATGACCTTTATAATCGGTATGCTGGCGGATGTGATAAGCGCCAACAGAAAGATACTCGAGGATGTACAGTATAACGTAAGGAAGATGGCATATGACAATCCGGGAAAAGGATACACCGTCGGCGACGCTGTGGATATTGATATACAGGAACGAAAAGGAGCTTGACCGCACTATAGCCTCGGTGCTGGAGCAGGATTTCACGGATGCGCAGGTGATCATAAGCGATGACGGCACCCCCGGGCTCGACAGGGAGATCCTCGAGAAGGCTGCGGATGTGCTGAGGATGAAGTTCCCCGAGGTGCTGGTGAACGTGAATGAGCAGAACCTCGGTACCGTGGCCCATATCAACAGGGTCATAGGGATGGCAAAGGGTGAGTATTTCGTGAGCTGCTGCGCCGGAGACCGCTTTGTTTCAGCGTCCTCCCTGGGCAGCATAGTGAGGACCATGAAAAGTAACGGCGCCATGGCCACGGCCTTCAGGCGCATCGATGTGTACAGTGACGGAAATCGTAAGGCAAGGCCCGGCATATGGGTGGGAGCGGCACTTCTCTTCGCACCGAAGAAGTTCGGGGAAAAGATGCTCCGGACAAAGAACTACTTAAGCGGATGCTGCACCTTTACCACAAGAAAGCTCTATGAAAAATACGGACTGCACGATGAACGCTTAAGGCTGGTGGAGGATTACCCCTGCTTCGTAAAGCTTCTGCTGAAGGGCGAAAGGATAGGCTTCTCGCCGCTGAAGGTGATAGAACACGGCATGGGCGGCGTTTCCGGCAGCAGCGTCAGCCCGCAGGTCCTAAAGGATATTGAAATTATGCGGGAAATAATGGCGGTAAGATGAATCATTACTATGTTTATATACTTTCGAATTGGAATAATAATGTATTATATGTGGGAATGACAAATGATATTAAAAGACGTTTGTATGAACATAAAAACAAAATGATAGACGGATTCACAAAAAAGTACAATGTTGATAAACTGGTGTACGTTGAAGAAACAAACAATGTGAATGCTGCTATAGAAAGAGAAAAACAGTTAAAAAAGTGGAGAAGAGAAAAGAAAAGGGCATTGGTTGAAAGTGTCAATCCACAATGGGAAGAAATAGAATTGCAATGAGTGTTGGAGAAGAGAAAGATTCCTCGACTCCGCATCCCGTGTCATCCCGAGCGAAGTCTAGGGATCTTACGGGATGCTCCGCTCGGAATGACAAAAGAAGCAACACTGTGCCCCGAACGAAGTGAGCGTATAATGCTACCGAAACCATAGAACGAAGTGACCACATAATGTCATCCCGAGCGCAGCGAACGAAGTGAGCGAAGTCGAGGGATCTTACAGGAAGAAAATATGGAAATAGTAAAATACAAACTGCAGCAGCACGGGGATGAGAGGGGACACCTGGTAGCCCTGGAAGAGATGATAGACGTACCCTTTGAGATAAAAAGGGTTTACTATATGTTTGACACAAGACCCGGCATCGTAAGGGGCATGCACGCCCATAAGTCCCTGGAACAGCTGCTGGTATGCGTCCACGGCAGGGTCACCGTGCTCCTGGACGACGGCAGCGAGAAGAAGGAGGTCGTCCTGGATAATCCCTACGAGGGCCTTTACATCGCCAACAACATGTGGCGGGAAATGAGGGACTTTTCCGAGGGCGCGGTACTCATGGTCTTCGCATCGAAGTATTATGACGAGAATGACTATATAAGGGATTACGATGAATTCCTGAAGTTCGTGGGAAAATAAGATTCCTCGACTGCGCATCCCGTGTCATCCCGAGCGAAGTCGAGGGATCTTACGGGATGCTTCGCTCGGAATGACAAAGACTTTGAGTCGGAATTATTTTATTGAAAGGACATCGTACATTGGACAGGATAGCGGTACTCATACCCTGCTATAATGAGGAACAGACCGTGGCGAAGGTGGTGCGGGACGCGAAGGCGGCGCTGCCTGAGGCTGTGGTGTATGTCTATGACAACAATTCCACCGACAGGACTGCGGAGCTGGCTGCGGAGGCCGGTGCCGTGGTACGCAGGGAACGCCGCCAGGGCAAGGGCTTTGTGCTGCGCCGCATGTTCAGGGAGATCGACGCCCTCTGCTATATCTGCGTAGACGGGGACGACACCTATCCGATGGATTCCGCTGCGGAGATGGCGAAGCTGGTGCTGGAGGACGGTGCCGACATGGTGGTGGGGGACAGGCTCTCCTCAACATATTTTAAGGAGAACAAGCGGCCCTTCCATAATTTCGGAAACAGCATGGTGCGGCTTACCATAAACCGGCTTTTCAGGACCGATATAAAGGACATAATGACGGGCTTCAGGGCCATGTCCTATGAATTCGTAAAGAGCTACCCGGTACTCAGCCGGGGCTTCGAGATAGAGACGGAGATGACCATCCACGCAGTGTTCAACGAGATGGACATAAGGAACGTGGTTGTGGAATACCGGGACCGTCCGGCGGGCAGCGAATCCAAGCTGAACACCGTATCAGACGGCAGCAGGGTATTGAGCACCATAGTCAGGCTTTACAAGAACTACAAGCCCCTGGGCTTCTTCTCTCTGATAGCGGCGCTGATGCTCCTGGTGGCGGCAGCCATGTTCTTCTGGGTGTTTGCAAGATTCTTAAGCACCCATCTGGTGGAGAATCTGCCTACTCTTACCGTCAGCGGCTTCATAGCCCTGGCAGCGATCATGGCCTTCTTCAACGGCCTGGTGCTGTCGGACATGGTGACCAGGAACCGGCGGGATTTTGAACTGAGACTAAATGACATAAGCATAGAAAAACGGAGGCTTCGAAAGGAGGCGGGACTGTGAAAAAGCTTATAATGGGAGTGGTCAAGCACTACTGGTGGTATAAGATAGAGCCCTATTATGTTTCCTGCAGCCGCTTTAACGGCGGTAACTGCGATATAGTGGCTTTTACGAAGGATCTGTCCCGCTATACCAGGGACAAGCTTAAGGAATACCACATCCATTGTGTGGAGATACCGGATCATTACGAAAAGGAAGGCCCTATCGATTACCGCTACGGCCTTTACATAGAGATGCTGAAGAAAAAGGGCGGGGATTATGACCAGGTGCTCTTCTGCGATACCAGGGACGTGTTCTTCCAGGATGCGATGTTTAAGGAGGATGCCGCGGAGGAATATCTGGGAGCCGCAGTGGAGAGCGGCCGTATCTGTGACGACGACTGGAACAGCCGCTGGATGCGTGAGCGTTTCGGAGAAGAGGCTTACGAGGAACTGAAAGAACGCCAGGTGCTCTGCGCCGGTACCATCTGGGGCAGTACGGAGGTCATCAGCTCCTTCTGCAGGAAGATGCTGGAGGTACTGGCAGATCCGCAGTACAACTATATCGATATCAACGACCAGACCTCCTGGCAGTACATGATATACAAGGGGATGGTGCCTGAAAAGGGCAAGGTGGCATACAGCACTTTAAAGTACGGCAGGGTTGCGACCATAGGTAACGACGGGGATTACAGCGTGGAGGGCGATAAGCTGAAGACTCCGGCAGGAGGAGTCAACATCCCCGCCCTTGTGCACCAGTGGGACAGACATAAGGATCTGTATCCTTTTGTGGCTAAGGAATTCCGGGAGAAGAACCCGAAGATAAGGTGGGAGCGCTATAAAGATTACCTGAGCCTTAAGGATATAGCCTTAAGCAGCTACCACGACGGCCACCTCCTCAATATGTTCATAGCCACGGCAAAGTACATGCTGGCTAAGAAGCCGAAGGGAGAAAGGCTCTGGAAATAAAGAAGGAAAAAAGACAAAGCCTTATCCGGCTGGCGGCGGCCATATGTTTTTACCTGATCTTCTGCTTCGTCTTCGGAGTGCAGGAGAGGTCGGATTCCGCGGGATATATCAACATGATCTCTGCCAGGGAGCCGGTGTATCCGCTGTTCCTGGCACTTTTCCGTTTGGTGTTCCGGGAGGGTTATCTCTTTGCGGTGATAATCTTCCAGGCTATGCTTGCAGGCTTTTCCGCCTGGCTGATAAGTGAGAGGATAGCGAAAAGCTGCTGCACCGGGAAGTATACGGTATACGGCTTTTATGCCGTGCATGCGGGAGTGGCGCTCATATGCCAGTTTTTATCGGAGCGCGGGGCAGTATATTCCAACAGCATACTGACGGAGGGCATAGCCCTTTCACTCTGGCTCATCTATATGTACCTTGTGTTCAGGGTCGTTGAGGACTGCGATCTGTACAGTCTTCTCGGAGCGCTGATACTGGCAGCCGTGATGACGGATATCAGAAAGCAGCTGGCTGTGTCCTGGATAGCGCTCATGATGTCCGTGTTCTTCGGACGCCTGGGCAGGGACGATAAGAAGAGCTGGTTCAGAAGGCTTTATATCACCCTGGCTCTCTGCATCGTCAGCATTTTTGCGGCCCTTATGGGGACAAGGATCTACAACAGCGTGCTGCGGGGGGATTTCGCCGCAAATACCCGGGATATGAACCTGGTGCTCACCACCAGCCTTTACGTGGCTGACCGTGAGGATGCGGATCTCATAGAAGAGGAACGGGTCCGGGAGCTCTTCCTTCAGACCATGGACAGGCTTGAGGAGAGCGGGAGCAATATCCGTTTCGCCGGGGACAGCTTAAGGGAGCTGGAGGAGCATTACGAGGAGCACTATGATATGATAACCATCGATACCACAAAGGATCTCTTTGTGGAATACGCCGTAGGGCAGGGCATGCAGGAAGGCTTTGAGGCCGAGCAGGAGGCAGACCGCTACAGCAAAGTGATAGTGAAGAGCCTCATTAAGGATAACCTGCCGAAATATATAAGGATCTACGCCGCAAACTTTTTGAACGGCTGCGTGAACACCGTGGCGAAGCGAAACAGCCTGCTTGATATATATGCTGTGGCCATTATCGCGGTCTATCTGGTACTTATGGGGAGCTGCCTTGCAAAGGGGATGAGCGCCGGACGTTTCGGACTCTGCGTGCTCATGGCAATACTGGCAAATACCGGAGTCACAGCGGCACTGATCTTCTGCCAGACCAGATACATGATCTACAACATGCCCCTGTTCTACATGGCGGGGCTTTCGATGCTGGATGCGCTGATCACCGGGAGAGCGAAAAAGAGATGAGAAGCTTTGGAGATATAGTCAGGAAACTGAGATATATACTGACGGCGAAACAGAAACGCCAGTATGTTTTCGTAACGATCATCGCCTTCATCGGCTCCATGTGGGAGCTCCTGGGCGTCGCGGCAGTGCTGCCCTTCATTGAGACCATCATGACGCCGGAGATCGCGGAGGAGCGCTGGTATACGGGGCTTGTGATAAAGTATTTCAGCGCCGAGGATCCGAAGGAGATCATGACCATACTGGGACTCTTCATCATACTGCTTTACCTGGTGAAGAACCTGTACCTTATGTTCTCCTCCTATGTCCAGGCCTGGTATTCAACCGGGGTCCAGCGGGATCTGTCCATCAAGATGGCACAGACCTGCCTGAGCTCATCCTATCTTTACCATATAACCATGAACTCATCGGTGCTGATCCGCGCCATCACCCAGGATGTGGTGGGTGTCTTCGGCGTGTTCTTTTATCTCTTCAGGGTCATCGCCGAGGTCTTTACGATAACAGCCATAAGCATTTATATCATCACTCTTGATCCGCTGCTGGCCCTGTCTCTGGTCGTAGTACTGGGAAGCTGCATGCTTCTGCTATTCCTGGGACTTAAGAAGCTGATAAGGGCCATAGGCCGCATAGGACAGGAATGCGAGAGCAGGTCGCTGCAGTATCTGAGCGAAGCCTTCGGAGGCATCAAGGAGATAATGGTCATGAACCGTCAGAAGTATTTCTCCCGCTCCTTCGAGGATGCCTGCAGGGAAAGCTCAAGGGCCCAGAAGAGGAACCATTTTCTGAACGCCATCCCCGCAAATATCTACGAGGTGGTGTGCATAGGCGGTCTTATCGGAATGGTGATGATACGCCTTCATATGACGGATGACGTGGCGGGCTTCCTTACCAAACTTGCGACCGTTGCGGTGGCGGCCTTCCGTCTATTCCCCTCCGTGGGCAGGCTTACCACGAACCTCAACGCCATAACCTATAACCGCAACAGGCTGGATACCATTTACGGCATGCTGAAAGAGATAAACGAAGATACCCTGGGACGCCGGCCTCTCATAGACGTGGAGAGCGCGGAGCCTATGAAGTTCACGTCGGAGCTTAAGGCAGAGAACGTAAGCTTTAAATATCCCGCATCAAGGGACGATGTTCTGAAAGACCTGAACTTCTCCGTAAAGCGGGGGCAGTCCGTGGCCCTTATCGGTCCGTCGGGAGCAGGGAAGACAACCCTGGCGGACGTTATCCTGGGACTTCTCAGGCCGCAGAAGGGGCATATACTTCTGGACGGACAGGACGTGTACGAAAACCTGGCGGGCTGGTCGCGGCTCATAGGCTACGTGCCCCAGTCGGTCTATCTTACTGACGATACCATAAGAAGGAACGTGGCCTTCGGTATAAATGAAGAAGATGTGGATGAGGAGAGGGTCTGGAAGGCCCTGGAGGATGCACAGCTGGCGGATTTTGTCCGCGGTCTGGAGCACGGCCTGGATACCATGGCGGGAGAGCGCGGCGTTGCTCTTTCCGGCGGACAGAGACAGCGTATAGCCATAGCCAGGGCCCTTTATTCCGAGCCTGAGATACTGGTGCTGGATGAGGCTACCAGCGCCCTTGACAATGAGACCGAGACTGCGGTGATGGAGTCCATAGACCATCTCCGCGGCAGCAAGACGCTGATAATAGTCGCGCACCGTCTGAGCACCATAAGGAACTGCGACCTGATCTACGAGATCTCCGACGGAAAGGCTGCGATAAAGAGTAAGGAAGAAGTGCTGGGATGAGGATAGTTTTCATCACCCACTATGACAATATGTACGGCGCCAATATGGCATTGAAGGAGCTGCTCATCAGGATAAAGGCCGAGGGCACCCACGAGGCCATACTGGTGCTCCCTGCGGATGGTATGTTCGCGGAAACTATGCGTAGTGCCGGCATTGAGGTGTATGTCTGCGGCGTTACCCAGTGGCAGGCCATCTGGCGTGAGCCGGTAAGCTTTGCGGTAAAGAGCGCAAAGCGCCGGAAGGCAATGGATGCCGAGGTGACCATGCTCTATGAGCATTTTAAGGACAGGGGTATCGATGCCGTGCATTCCAATTCCTCTGTGATAGGCACCGGGGCGATGCTGGCTGAAAAGCTGGGCTGCAGGCACTTCTGGCATATCAGGGAATTCGCCCATGAGCACTACGGCTGCGAATACTTTTATCCTGAGGAGACCGTAAAGAGATATTACGAGAGCGCCGACTGCCTCATAGCCATATCGGATGCCATAAAGGACTACATGAGGGAGAAATACCCTTCCGCAAATGTGGTGCGCATCTATGACGGCATAGAAAAGGCCGAAAAGCCGGAACGGCCGCTGAGGGAGGTAAGGAACTTTATCTACATCTCATACCTCTTCCCCGCAAAGCAGCAGCTTGAGCTTTTGAAGGCGGCGGCGGAGCTTAAGAAGAAGGGATATAAAGATTTCCGTATCATTTTTGCAGGCGGAGGGGATAAGGCCTATGAGAAAAAGCTTAAGGCTTATGCCGCAAAGCACGGCCTGAAGGAAGCGGAGTTTATGGGATATGTGAATGATATACCGGCGCTGCTTACGGAATGCGATGCCGGGATAATGATATCCGATCACGAGGGCTTCGGCCTGGCAACAGTGGAATATATGCGGGCCGGACTTCCGGTGATAGGCTATACCTCGGGTGCCACGCCGGAGATAGTGAGGGACAGCGAGACGGGACTTCTCTGTACGGACCTGAAAGAACTGTCCGATAAAATGGACATGCTGATGAAGGATAAGGAACTGGCGCACAGTATGGGTGATGCCGGCTATGAAAGAGCCATGAAGTGCTTTACTTCGGAGATAAACGTGTCTGCGGTGCTGGAGCTGTACCGCAGCATCGGAGGACGATAGTATGGGGAATGACATTTTGAGGAAGGTGTCTGAGGTTTTTTTCTGGCTCGGGCTCTTCTGCGAACTCTGCGTCTCCCCAACGGGTTACATATGGGGAGGCTATCATGAGAACGCCTTCATCATGGCTGGGCTCTGCTTTTTTTCCTTATCCCTGCTCTGTTCCCTGGAGCTGTGGAAGGATGTACCCCGCTGCGCCCTGCTTTTCGGCTTTGCGTTGATATGTTATTATTTCCAGAATTCGGCCCTGATCCTGAGACTGGCACTGGCGCTGATGGCAGGCCGAAGGATAGACCGGAGAAAGGCTGCGGCCTTTATGTTCTTTGCAACGGCAGGCATAATGCTGGCAGCTTTTATAGTTTCGCTTATGGGATACGAAGCCAATCCTCTTTATATGGAGCAGAGCTTCAGGCATGTGACGGAAAGACGCTATTGCTTCGGCTTCATACATACCAACGGTTTCTCACTCTTCTGGATAAGGCTGGCGGCGCTGGGGGCTTATCTGTTTGTTGAAAGCCTGCCTCCGCTGGTCCTTACGGCAGCGGGGATACTTGGAGTGGTACCTCTCATAATGTCCCGCTCAAAGGCGGGTATAGCGATATACCTTTTCCTGCTGGCAGCTACCTTTGCCTGGAAGTTCATACACAGGGAGCTGTTCTTAAAAACAGCCTATCTGATCCTCAGTTTCCTTGGTCTGTTCCTTCCGGCGTTTATCTACACATTGGGGCTCTTCCCCTATCCGGAGGAGAATGTGGGCGATGCAAAGAACCTCTGGGATGTGATGAACGTGGTGACAACGGGAAGGCTTTCCCACGCAAGGAGAGCGCTGGTAAACAATCCTGTGCCCATACTGGGGCTAAGGGAGGTTGCGGACGGAACGGAAGTAAGCTACGTCAACAGCCTGTATAAAGAAGGTGTGATATTTATAGTACTCTTTTTCCTGCTGGCCTTCTTCCTGATAAAGAGACTCTACAGGGAAAAGGACGGGGCCGGGATGATACTGCTCACGGTAACGCTCCTTTATCTGGCGGCGGAATCCTTCCTGCCATACTTTAACAAGAATCCCATGTGGCTTCTTATGATAGCGGGACTGCCGGGATTTATGATGCCCGGGACCCGGAAAGATAATAACCATGATCAACCCTGAATGGATATCAAAACGCATAAGCTGGAAAGCGGGGATGTATCTCCACAACCACATGGGCTTTCCCATAGCGAAAAAAAAGTATTACGGTAAGCCCATAATGGATATTCCCGCCACGGCTGCTGAGCTGTACGGCCGTGTCTCTGCAGCAGAGCCTTTCTGCGCAGCCAGGATAGGCGGCAATGAGCTCAAGGCCATGGTCTCACTCCAGAAGGAGTTCAAAAACGCGTCGGAGAGGAAGCTTAACTACGACAACCTCCGTACACTGGCCGGCTTCTTCGGCACCATGGAGGATTATGCAAAGTACGGCCGCCTTATGGAGGAGAGCCTGCAGTATGTGGATCTCTGCGGTGTCTGGTTCAACCAGATGGAGGATTACATACTGAAGCATTACGGGAATCCGGAGATGAAGTACGGACGCCTGGAGGGACTGGAGCCCTGGTACTGCCCGGAAAAGCCCTGGACCGCGGCTCTTAAGGGAAAGAAGGTATGCGTGATACATCCCTTTGCAGAGAGCATAATAAAACAGTACGATAAAAGGGACAGTATCTTTCCGGGAACGGAGATACTTCCGGAATTCGAACTGAGAGTAGTAAAAGCAGTGCAGACCATGCTGGATGAAGAACTGGGAAGATTTGAAAGCTGGTTTGATGCACTGGATCATATGTATGAGGAGGCCATGAAGGAGGACTTCGATGTGGCTCTCATAGCCTGCGGAGCCTACGGACTGCCTCTGGGAGCAAGGCTCAGGAAAGCCGGCAGATGCGCGGTCCACTGGGGAGGGTCTCTGCAGCTCCTCTTCGGCATCATGGGAGGCCGCTGGGAGAACATGGCGGAGCTTAAGCCCTATGTGAATGAAAGCTGGACCAGGCCCGCCGCGGCGGAGGGACTGTCCAGAGGCGTGAAGGATATAGAGAACGGTTGTTACTGGTGAGAGAATGATATGAAGAAGATAAAGATAGCATATGTCGATTTCTGGAATGACTTAAAGAAGACCGACAACCTTTTTTACAACATACTGAAGAAGCATTACGAGGTGGAGATATCCGATAAGCCGGACTATGTCTTCTGCTCCTGCTTCGGGGAAAAGCATTTTAATTATCAGGACTGCGTGAAGATCTTCTTCACCGGAGAGAACATCATTCCCGATTTCAACCTTTACGATTACGCCATGGGCTTTCATTTCATCGATTTCGAGGACAGGTATCTTCGCCTTCCCCTGTATGCACTTTACGAAAAGGACATACCCCTGGCTCTGGCAAAGCATACCCATGACGACGAATATTACCTTTCCAGAAAGAAGTTCTGCAACAGGGTTGTCTCCAATCCCTATGCCGCAGGCAAAAGGGACGAGATGTACAAGGCACTGGATGCCGCGCTGGGCGTGGATTCCGGCGGACGCTACCGCAATAACGTGGGAGGACCCGTAAAGGATAAGATAGCATTCGAGCGCCAGTACCGCTTCACCCTGGCCTTCGAGAACTGCTCTACCAACGGCTACACCACGGAGAAGATCTTCCAGGCCTTTGCCGGAGATACTGTTCCCATCTATTGGGGCAGCAGGAGCATAAAGGAGGAGTTCAATCCCGAGTCCTTCATAGACTGCGCGGATTATCCCGACATCCCCACGGCAGTGGAAGCCATAAGGGAGATATGGGAGGATGACGAGCGTTATCTCAAGATGATGAAGGCGCCTATGGCGCCGGAGGGTTTCCTTGCGGCGAAATATCTGGATCCGGACTACGCCGAGAGCTTTCTCTTAAATATTTTTGAGCAGGATAAGGAAGAGGCAATACGCCGCAGCATGGTCTACATAGGCCGGGATTACCAGAAGCGCCTTAAGGATGCGGCGAAGCTTAAGAAGGCGCTTAACGTGTTCAAGGCTCCCATGCATATGTACAAGAAGACCAGGGCCCAGATCCTTTCGAAGAAGATAGGTATGACAGGAACCTCCAGGAAGAAAGGAGAGATCTAGTTGAAGATCAGTGTTCTGATAACCGCATATAACATAAAGGACTACATCGCGGAATGTCTGGATTCCGTCCTTATGCAGAAGACGGCCTTTGACTATGAGATCATTGTCGGTGACGACGGCTCCGATGACGGCACCTGGGAGCTGCTGAATATATACGCCGCAAAGCATCCCGGAAAGATAAGACTGGTAAGGCAGCCACGGGATAAGGACAGGGAGTACAACCGTGTAAGCCGTTCCGCAGCTAACCGCCTGGCCATACTTAAGGAGGCAAAGGGGGAATACATAAGCTTTCTGGACGGGGACGATTATTACATATCCGAGGACAGGCTCTCAAGGCTGGCTGAGGCGCTTGAGGATGAGGCTGATTCCGACTGCATCTGCGCCGCCTCCAATCTCTCGCTGGTCTGGGAGGACGGACACAGCATGCCGCTCAGCCGGGCAAAATGCGAGAGGAAGATAAGTCTTGAAGAATACTGGCCGCTGATGTTTCTGCAGGCCAACGCCATGATGTTCAGAAACATCTATAAGGAGGATACGCCCAAAGGACCGCTGGCAGCAGTCTTTGATGATAACAACATGACCTGCTGGCTGCTGCGTCACGGGAAGATGTACTATATTCCGGACACCCTCGGAGCTTACCGGCAGGTTACGGGTTCCTCCTGGAATGCCATAGACCTGCTGAAGCAGAGCGCCTCCAATATGATAGGCTGGTCGGTGGAGAGATATCTCATGCCGGATAAACACAGACTGAGCGCCATCAGACATGTAAAGGACCTGAAATACCTCTATGACAGAAGGGGGACCTTTACTGCAGCGGATCTGGAGCCTTTTTATACCACGGCGCTTGAAAATAAACTGACCTTTGCGCTGCGTATCTACAGCGCCCTGGAGGAGGAATGTGAGGATTCCGAAAGGATAAGAAAGCAGCTGATGGCGGGAGGCCTGGAATATGCGGCTGCCAGGGCAGGACGCGCAGCCATGAAGCTGACGGGGAAGTACTGATGGATAAGGTCTCTGTAGTCGTACCGGCCTATCAGGCCGAAAACTATATAAGGGAATGCGTGGACAGCATCCTGGGCCAGACATACGGGGCACTGGAAGTGATACTGATCGACGACGGCTCAAAGGACTCAACTCCGGGCATACTGGATGCTTACGCTGAGGCTGACAGCCGGGTCAGGGTCATACACCAGGAGAACAAGGGACTGGCGGAGACCCGTAACGTGGGTATAGAAGCGGCTGCGGGCCGGTGGCTCACCTATGTGGATGCGGATGACAGGCTGGCAGCGGATACCGTCGAAAAGCTGGTAAAGGCTGCTGAAGAGACGGGAGCGCGCTTTGTGCGCTGCGGCTATACGGAGATGGATCCCGAGGGGAAGCTTACGGAACCTGAAAAGATGCCCGTGGAAAAGCTCAGCATTTATGAGGCAAGGGAGGCGGAGCTGGATTCCTACGAGCCCGGCAGGATGATGGGCTGGGTGGTGGCCTGGAACAAGCTCTACGACCTGAGCCTCTTTAAGGAAGGCGAGAAGATACGCTATCCGAAGGGCAGGATATTCGAGGATGCCAGCGTGACCTACCGTCTCATATGGAAGTCCGGCAGGGCTGCGGTGGTGAACGAGCCCCTTTACGAATACCGCTTCTGGCAGGGAGGCCTTATGAAGGCCCACGGAGGAAAGAATTACAGGGATGCCTTTGCCGTAAGCCTTGAGAAGATGGAATTCTACAGGACGAAGGGTGAGAAGGAGCTCTACCGCCGGGAAGTGAACTACTCCATGTACAAGACCATCGAATATTACGGGGCAGCGGCAGGAAGAGAAGACAGAAAAAAGATAAAACGGTATTTCAAGCGTTTTTACAGGGATCATTTCAAAACGATCAAATGGGATGCGGGCAAGCGCATCAGGATGAAGGCCTTTGACATATCCTACGGTCTGTACAGATTTGTCAGCGCCTTTGAAGGGGTGTATAATAGACTGCGATGAATAAGATATACCGGAAGAGCCGGGTCATAAAAACATACGTGCTGGTGCTGATAGAGCTGCTGATGACGGCCCTTTCCTTTGCCGCGGCCATGTTCATCCGCTTTTACGGCGGCGACGGCTGGGATTTCCGCACCCACACCTTCTTCGGACTTTTCCTGCTCATCATGTCGCTGATGTATTCCATACTCACCGACTGGAACAGGGATTTCTTCATCCGCGGATTTTTCAAGGAGTTCATGGCCATCGCCCGCTATACAGTGATCATCACCGTGGGCAGCATGATATTCATGTATATCAGCAACAATGTTGGGCAGCTTTCCCGACTGGTCTTCGGCATCTTTGCCGTGCTGAACCAGATACTGACCTACGGCGCCCACCTGGCCTTCAAGGAATACATGCTCCGGCATTACAAGTGGAGCACCAACAGCGACAAGCTCATGGTGATCACCACAAAGGAGAGGGCGCCGGAGATCATCGCCCACATAAAGGAAGAAAACGCCTGGAACTATGAGATGAAATCCGTGGCCATTATGGACGAGGATCTCAGGGGCGGATACATAGATGACATACCTGTAGTGGCCTGCGCCGACGACCTTATCGATGTGGCCATACAGGATATACTGGACAGGGTCTTCATATCCCTGCCCCATGAGGACATCGAAAAGGTCAGGGATATGATCCTGGATTTCGAAGCCATGGGCATACTCTGCCATTACGATATAGACGTGGAGGAGCTGAACCTGGAAGGCAAGGAGGCCGGGGATTTCGCCGGCTATTCCGTGCTCTCCTTCTCCCTTCAGAACATGGATTACAGGCGCCTGCTCATCAAGCGATTCTTTGATATCATAGGGAGCATCATAGGTCTTCTCATCACGGCCGTGATCTTCCCTTTTATCGCCCTGGCCATCAAGATCGAATCCAGGGGGCCCGTGATCTTTGCCCAGGAACGCATAGGCAAGAACGGGCGGCGCTTCAAGCTTTATAAATTCCGTTCCATGTATAAGGATGCGGAGAAGCGGAAGCAGGAGCTCATGGAAAAGAACGAGATGAAGGGGCTGATGTTCAAGATGGAGAACGATCCCCGCATCACAAAGGTGGGACGTTTCATAAGGAAGACCAGTCTGGATGAGTTTCCCCAGTTCTGGAACGTACTCAAAGGGGATATGAGCCTGGTGGGGACCAGACCTCCCACGGTGGCGGAATTCGAGCAGTATAACGTGCATTACAGAAGAAGGCTTTCCATAACCCCGGGACTTACGGGTATGTGGCAGGTCAGCGGCCGCAGCGACATCACGGATTTCGACGAGGTGGTGCGGCTGGATCTTGAGTATATCGACAGCTGGTCGCTGATGCTGGATGTTAAGCTCCTGCTCCAGACAGTTGGAGTGGTGATCTTCGGAAAGGGGTCAAAATGAGTACAAAGCTGGATGTGCCCGTAACACTGATATTCTTTAACAGGCCCGACACTCTGGAAAAGGTGTTCGAAGCCGTGAGGGAGGCCAGGCCGGAAAAACTCTATCTGGTATGCGACGGCCCCAGGGCGGACAGGCCCGACGATATAGGAAAGGTGATAGCCTGCCGGCAGCTGGCGGAGAACGTGGACTGGCCATGTAAGGTTGAGAAGATCTACGCCGCCGCCAATATGGGCTGCAAGGAGCGGGTGCACACGGGCATAAGCGCCGTTCTGGAGAAGGAGGAGTGTACCATAATCCTGGAGGACGACGTGGTGCCGGTGCCGGATTTCTTTACCTACTGCAGGGACATGCTGGAAGCCTATAAGAACGACAGGCGGGTGATGATGATCTCCGGCACGAATCTCGTAAGGGATCATAAGATAAACGGACCTTACTGCTTCTCCTGTTTTTCAAGCATCTGGGGCTGGGCTACCTGGCGCAGGGCCTGGAGCCTGTACGATCCGGATGTTACGGACTGGCCGGAGATCGACCGGAGCGGTAGTTTCAGGGGGATATACGGCAGTTCATATTTCTACGCAAAACGTGATATAATGAGTGTCTATACAAAAAAAAAGGACACCTGGGACATACAGTGGGATTACTGCAGGCACAAGAACAGGGGCCTGGGGATAGTCCCGGCGGTGAACCTCATCGAGAACATAGGCTTTGACCGGGAAGACGCTACCCACACCAAGTGGAGCAGCAGCGAGGATTTTTCCAGAGGCAGCATGGAGTTCCCACTGCCCGTGATAAAGAGCGTGAAGCGGGATACGGATTACGACAGGGCCTATATCAGAAAGTATTACGGGGTGAACAAGGCCATAGCCTTTATAAAGAAGAGGCTGGGTAAAAAATGACGGAAAAGCATCTCGGCATAAAAAGAGTAAAGCTGCTGGGTACCGCAGTGGCAGTGACTTCACCGGAAGAGGCGGCGGAGAGGCTGGCAGCGGAAAAAGAAGGACGGAAGGGAAAGTACATTACCTTCTGCAATGTCCATACCCTCATGACGCTCCGTAAGGATCCGGATTACAGGGCCGCCCAGCAGGAGGCCTGCGTGGTCATGCCCGATGGAAAACCGCTGGCCTGGTGCCTTAAGAAGAGGGGCCACGGCGATGCCTGCCAGGTGGCGGGGCCTGATTTCATGCGCAGGATGCTGGAGAAGGGCGGACGCCATTATTTTTACGGCGCTTCGCCGGAGACACTGGAGAAACTTGAGAACGTGGTGAGGGAGCGTTATCCGCAAACGGTGGTGGCCGGGATGGAGGCGCCTCCTTTCAGAAAGCTGGAAGAGGAAGAGGAACGGGCTGCGGTTGACAGGATGAACGAAGCCCGGGCCGATTATATATGGATAGGGCTGGGAGCCCCCAAGCAGGAGTACTTCATGCAGAGAAACGCAAAGTTTGCGGAGGGAGTCATGCTTGGTGTGGGAGCAGCCTTTGATTTTCATGCGGGCACTGTGGAGAGGGCTCCCGAGTGGATGCGTTCCCTGGGACTTGAGTGGCTCTACCGGCTGCTGCAGGATCCGGGACGGCTGTGGAAGCGCTACCTTGTCACCAATACGGAGTTTGCGGCGCTGATGCCGTTTTATCTCGGACACCGCATGATAAGCAGAATGTTATCCGAGCGCAGTGAACGGGAAAAAGATTCCTCGACTCGCTTTGCTCGCTCGGAATGACAAAAAAAGGAGCTGCCCGCCCGGAATGACAAGAGAACACGTGTACGCACAATGTCATCCCGAGCGCAGTTATGCAAAAATGTCATCCCGAGCGCAGTCGAGGGATCTTTGAAACGGTGAAACTTATGAATAAACCCAAACTTATAGTATACGATTTTGACGGCGTGATGACCGACAACCGCGCCTACATAGACAGCGAAGGCCGGGAGGTGGCCTGTGTCCACAGAGGCGACGGCCTTGGTGTGGGCATCATAAAAAAGCTGGGCATATCCCAGCTCATACTCTCCACGGAAAGAGTGGCCATAGTGGCTCGCAGGGGAGAAAAGCTGGGCATACCGGTGATACATAACGTCCCGGATAAGGCGGAGGCTTTGGTGGGATATTTATCGGACAGTGGTTTTGAAGCATCGGAAGTGATGTATATAGGCAACGATGTGAACGATATGGCAGCCATGAGTCTCTGCGGCATCAAGGGTGCGCCTGCGGATGCGGAGCCTGAGATCCTTGAGATCGCCGACTGGGTCTCCTCGAAGAACGGGGGCTTCGGCGTGGTGCGGGAGCTGGCCAGGATTCTTTCGGAGGAAGCCCATGGCTGAGCCCTTATTTACCATAATAACACCCACCTGGCAGCAGGCGGAGTTCATAGGGGATACCATAGATTCGGTGCTATGCCAGAGCCTCGGTGACTTTGAGTACATCATAGTGGATAACTGCTCCGATGATGGTACGGAAGAGATAGTCCGGGGCTACTGTGAAAAAGATAAGCGTATCATCTACATCCGGGAGAAGGATCACGGACAGGCTGAAGCCATAAATAAAGGCCTTAAGAGAGCTGCGGGAAAATACGTGGCGTGGATCAACAGCGACGACTGCTATAAGGATGAGCATGTGCTGGAGAAGGTGGCTGCGGCTTTCGAAAAGAAGCCGGAGAGCACGCTGGTGATAGGAGATGCCTGGTACTGCGACAGGGAGAAGAGGCTTACGGAATATAATGCCTCCTTCAGAAAGGGCTACGACGGCATGATAAGACGCTGGTACTATATAGTGCAGCCGGCGGCCTTCTGGCGTAATAAGGGGAGGCTGCTTGACGAGAAGTACCATTACGTTTTCGACTGGAAGTTTTTCACCGGACTCTTCGATGAGGGAACACCCTGTTACATAAGAAAGCCCCTGGCTCTGTACCGCATGTACGGCGACAACAAGACGGGACAGAACAACGCGAAGCGTAAGTTCGAGATCTACAGGCTCCAGAAGGAGCTTGGTGACAGCAGGCTCAACATCGAGTGGTGCCGCTTTATCTACAAGGCATACAAAAAGGCCGAGGACAGAGGTGACGATAAGCGCAAGGAAATGCTGGACCTGCTCTGCAGGATAGTGTTCCATCTGAGCGGAAGGAGGCTGGTCTGCTTCTGAGATGAAAAGAGTTGCGATGCTCCTTACCTGTCATAACAGGCGGGAGAAGACAAAAAGATGCCTGGATACGCTGCTTACGGACCTGGGGCCGGAGATACGGGCAGATGTCATAGCGGCGGATTCCGACTCCGATGACGGCACTCCGGATATGCTGAAGGAGTATAAGAATCCAGCGGGAAAGATCATTCTGATACACGTCAGCGGAAAGCTCTTCTGGAACGGGGGCATGAGAGTGGCCATGAGCCACGCCGCGAAGCGCAGGAAGCTTTATGACTACGTGCTGCTGGTGAACGATGATGTGGAATTCTACCCGGGAGCCCTGGAGGCTCTCATAAAGCGTCTGGAGGACATAAAAGCCGATGCGGTGGCGGGTTCAACGGTATGGCATGACGGAAGGCAGAGCTACGGAGGCGTTAAGAAGAGCTCAAAGTATCTGGCGAGATTTGAACTGATCCCGCCATCGGAGGAGCCGGTCCTGTGCGATACCTTTAACTGTAACTGCCTGCTGGTGACCATGGAATGCTTTATAGCCATGGGAAATCTGGACAGGCGGTACGTCCACAGCATGGGAGATTACGATTATGGCTTGCGCATGAAGGCAAAGGGGCGTATAGTGGTCAATGCCGCCGCCCACTCGGGAGTCTGCGATGACAATGATGTGAAGGGCAGCTGGCGTGACACGGGCCTGACGCGGACCGAACGGCTTAAGAAGAAAGAAAGTCCGGGGGGGCTTCCCGCTGCGGACTGGTTCCACTTCGTACACAAGAATTACAGTCTTCCGGCGGCCCTGTACCACAGCGTAACGCCTTACGTGAGGATACTGTTGGGAAAATAAGATTCGAATAAAAAAGGAGACTACCATGCGAATACTCGTGACCGGAGGAGCCGGCTTCCTGGGCTCCCACTTATGTGACAGGCTCATCGCGGAGGGCAACGATGTCATCTGCCTTGACAACCTTTTTACGGGAAACAAGAACAACATACGGCATCTGCTGGGCCATCCCTATTTTGAGTTCATCCGTCATGATGTGACGGAGCCCATACAGCTCGAGGTGGACCAGATCTACAACCTGGCCTGCCCGGCAAGCCCTGTGCATTACCAGTACAATCCCATCAAGACCACCAAGACCAGCGTCCTCGGCGCCATGAACATGCTGGGACTGGCCAAGAGGGTCCATGCCAGGATACTCCAGGCTTCCACATCCGAGGTCTACGGCGATCCCGAGATCCATCCCCAGCCCGAAAGCTACAGGGGCTGTGTAAACACCATAGGCATACGCTCCTGCTACGATGAGGGTAAGCGCGTGGCCGAGACCCTGTTCTTCGATTACCACAGGATGAACAAGGTGGACATAAAGGTGATGCGTATATTCAATACCTACGGCCCCAACATGCATCCCGCAGACGGCCGTGTGGTAAGCAATTTTATCGTACAGGCCCTGAAGGGACAGGACATCACCGTTTACGGCGACGGCTCCCAGACCAGGAGCTTCTGCTATGTGGATGACCTTATCGAGGGCATGGTGCGCCTCATGAATTCCAGAGATGGCTTTACAGGCCCCGTAAACATCGGCAATCCCGGGGAGTTCACCATAAAGCAGCTTGCCGAAAAGGTGATCGAACTCACCGGTACGGACTCAAAGATCGTATACGAGCCGCTGCCTTCCGATGACCCCCTGCAGAGAAAGCCTGTCATCGACCTCGCAAGGAAGGAACTGGGCTGGGAGCCCACCATCCCCCTGGAGGAGGGCCTTAAAAAGACTATCGAGTACTTCAAGACCATAGTGTAAGTAATGAAAGCGCCACGCATGAAATGGAATATACTGAGCCTCTTTCCGGCACTGCTCTGCGTGGTGCTGATCTTTTATTTTTCCCTTCAGCCGGGCGAGGTATCGGACCAGACCAGCATAAATGTCACCGGCAGCATCACCAACACCTTTCTTGGGATTGAGGTCTCGCCTGAGGTTTTTCTGTTAATAAACAACGTGATACGTATCCTGGCCCACTTTGCGGAATACTGCATGCTGGCTGTGGCTATGGCCTATGCCTCCACACGCAACGGTATCAGGCGGCATCTCCGGGCGGTCTACATGTACGGGGTGTGTCTTTTCATATCCCTTCTGGATGAGTTTGTCCAGATCTTTGTGCCCATGCGGTACGGCGACCCGAGGGATGTCGTGGTGGATATGGCAGGAGTGGTGATCACCGCGGCTGTGGTGCTGAAGCTGAGGAAGACAAGGGCCCTTCCCAGGAACGAGGGCAGAAAAGGCAAAAGAAGGGAATTCCTGAACTGTGAGATAGATGATGTGACCTTTGATGAGGCTCTGGACCGGATAATGGGATATGCCGGCGGAGAGCATAAATGCCGCATGCTGGTGACACCGAATGCGGACCATGTGATAAAACTGGAAAAGGATGCCGAATTCCGGGAGGTATATGCCCACGCGGACCTTATAACCACGGATGGGACACCTCTGCTCTGGATAGCGGATTCCTTTAACTGTCCTATAACCGAGAGGGTGACTGGGGCGGATCTGCTCCCTGCAGTCTGTGACAGGGCGGCAAAAGAAGGCAGGAGCATGTTCTTCCTGGCGGCCAGCAACGAGCTCCTGGAGAATGCCATTCCCAGGCTTGAACAGGACTATCCCGGAATAAAGATACTCGGCGGCTATGTTCCTCCCATGGGTTTCGGAGAGAAGAAGGAGGAAGTAGACAAGGCCGTTGCGAAGATAAACGAAGCGGCTCCGGATATACTGGTGGTGGGAGTGGGAGCGCCCAAATCAGAGAAGTTCATCTACAGGAACAGGCAGAGACTTGACGTGGGCGTGGCCCTTCCCGTGGGGGCGGCCCTGGCTTTTGCCACAGGAGACCAGAAGAGGGCGCCTCTGTGGATGAGACGTTTAGGACTGGAATGGTTCTACCGTTTTCTTCAGGAGCCCGGACGTATGTTCAAACGCTATTTCGTGGATGATATGAAGATATTTTTCCTGGCGCTTAAGTACAGGGACGTAGTGATAAGGGGGTATAAGGGTGAGGACGGCAATTGACCTGACAAGCCTTTCGGATAATTTCTCCGGTCTTGAGCGGATGGCCTTCGAGCTTACGAAGGCTATGCTTGATGAGGCGCCGGAGGATGAGTTCATACTGGTGATAAAGAACGAAGTGCCGGGGATGCTTAAGCCCTTCGGAAGGCTTTCCAATGTACGCTTCTGCCGGATAAAGGGGAAAAATAAGCTTGTGGCAAACCAGCTGACACTTCCCCTTACCATGTCGCGGATCAAAGCGGACGCCTATCTGTTCCCGGCTTTTCCCGTTCCGCTGCTGTTCAATAAAAAGGACACTTACGGAATGATAGCCGATCTGGGCTGTTATGACTGCCCGCAGACCATGAAGAAGAAGCAGGTGCTGTTCTTCAGGGAAGGGGCGAAGCATACGGCCGGGATCAGCAGAAAGACCCTCACCATATCGGAGTTTTCAAAGGGCAGGATAGAAAAGCTTCTGCATAAACAGGCAGATGACATGCAGCTCTTATACTGCGGCATAAATCTCCCTCCTGAAGGAGCGGCTTCGAAAGAGCGGCAGATCCGTGTCCGTGAGAAGTACTCACTGCCCGGGAAGTATTACTTAAGCCTCTCCACCGTGGAGCCCAGAAAGAACCTGAAGCTCCTTACGGATGCATATCTGGAACTGAAGGCTGAAGGAGAAGAGCTGCCCGGACTGGTGCTCGCGGGCAGAGAGGGCTGGCTTATGGATCCCGCCCTGCTTAAGGCAAAGGAGGAGGGCAGCGTTATCTTTACCGGCTTTGTGGATGATGCGGATCTGCCCGCCCTCTACGCGGGAGCGGAGGCATTCATCTTTCCTTCCCTGTATGAGGGCTTCGGCATGCCGCCTCTGGAGGCACAGGCAGCGGGAGTGAAGAAGGTGCTGAGTTCCGATGCGGAGGCCCTGACGGAGGTGCTTGGGGATACGGCCCTGTTCTTTAAGAATAATGACAGGGGCTCCCTGAAGCAGGCCCTGAAGGCTCTGGCAGGATACGAAGGCCCCGGCCCCGGAGCCGTAAAGAAGAACCTTGAGCGCTTCTCCTGGCGTGAGAGCGCGAAGAAACTGATAGATAGTATGCATGAAGGGTGACAGATGACACTAAATGTGGTATACTATGTCATCCAAAGCGATGAATTTGTCATCCCGAGCGAAGCAGGCGCAGCCTGCGAAGTCGACGCTGACCTCTTCCGCGAAGCGGATGAGGTGCCGCCCCGGCGAGGGGTTGCGAAGCAACAGGTGGGATCTTTACACGAGGGAGGGAAAAAATGAAAAGAGCACTCATAACCGGCATCAACGGACAGGACGGTTCCTTCTTATCGGAGCTTCTTCTTGAGAAGGGCTACGAGGTCTACGGCATACTCCGCCGCAAGTCCGTGGTGGATTACGGTAATGTTACCCATATCAAGGATAAGATAAAGTTCATCTACGCCGATATGACGGACGTGGTGTCCCTTATAAAGGCATTGAACATAGCGCAGCCCGACGAGGTCTACAACCTGGCGGCCCAGTCCTTCGTGGCCACCAGCTGGGATCAGCCCATAGCCACGGCTGAGATCGATGCGGTGGGCGTCACCAACCTGCTGGAGGCTATACGTGCCGTAAAGCCGGAGTGCCGCTTCTACCAGGCCTCCACCTCCGAGATGTTCGGAAAGGTCCAGGCGGTGCCCCAGGATGAGAACACACCTTTCTATCCCCGCAGCCCCTATGGCGTTGCAAAGCTCTATGGCCACTGGATCACCAAGAATTACCGCGAGAGCTTCGGCATGTTCACCTGCAGCGGCATACTCTTCAATCATGAGGGTGAGCGCAGGGGCAAGGAATTCGTTACCAGAAAGATAACCGATACCGTGGCCCGCATAAAGCTGGGAGTGGCGGATCACCTGGAGCTGGGCAACCTGGATGCAAAGCGCGACTGGGGCCACTCCAAGGATTATGTAAGAGCCATGTGGCTGATGCTTCAGCAGGACGAGCCCGACGACTACGTTGTGGCCACCGGAGAGACAAGGACTGTCAGGGATTTTGCACGTATCGCCTTTGAGAAGGCCGGGATCGAGATCGAATTCTCCGGCAGCGGCGTGGACGAGACCGGTACCGATAAGAAGACCGGAAAGGTGCTGGTCCGCGTGAATCCCGCGTTCTTCCGCCCTGCAGAGGTGGAGCTCCTTATAGGTAATCCCGCCAAGGCGCAGGAGAAGCTGGGCTGGAAGAGAGAAATAAGCTTTGACCAGATGGTGGAGCGCATGATCGCTACTGACCTGGCCCTCGTTAAGCAGGAGATAAATTATGCCGCTCACGCGTAAACGCTCCCTTGTCATAGGCGCCGCGGGCTTTGTGGGAAGCTATCTCATAAAGCATCTGCAGGAGCTGGGCAGGGAGGTATATGCAACAAAGCTTTCCACGGAAAAGCTTCAGATCCCGGGTGCAGACATCCGGGATCTCAACATACTGGATAAAGAGAGCATAGTGGAGCTCTTGTTCGAGCTCAGGCCGGACGAGATATATCATCTCGCGGCCCAGAGCTCCGTCAGTGTTGCCTGGCGCAACCCCCAGCTCACGGTGGACGTGAACATCAAGGGGGCGGTGAACCTTTGCGAGGCCCTGAGGGAGCTTTTTTATATTCCCAGAGTTCTGCTCATCGGAAGCGGAGAGGAGTACGGCCATATCAAGCCGGGCTGTACGCCCATCAGCGAGGATACCCTGCTGGATCCCGGCAATATCTATGCCGCCACCAAGGCCTGCCAGAACATGATAGGCCGTATCTATGCGGATGCCTACGAGCTTGAGCTCATGATGGTCAGGGCCTTCAATCATATCGGCCCGGGCCAGTCACCGATCTTCGTGGTGTCAGATTTCTGCCGTCAGGTGGCAGAGATAGAAAGGGGCGACAGGGAGCCGGTGATGTACGTGGGCAACCTTTCGGCAAAGCGTGATTTCACCGATGTACGTGATGTGGTCAGGGCCTATGCCATGATCATGGAAAAGGGCGAAAAGGGCCTGACCTATAACGTGGGAAGCGGCCATGCAGTGGAGATAAGATCCATACTGGAGCGCATCATCAGCCGTTCCGGCATGGACATTAAGATAAAGACGGATCCGGCCAAGATCAGACCGGTGGACGTACCCATCATCGAGGCGGATATAAGCAGGCTTCAGGCCGCTACAGGCTGGAAGCCGGAGATATCCCTTGACCAGACCATAGATGAAGTGTTGGAATACTGGAGAGATCAGCCGGCGTAAGCCGTATGTCATCCCAAGCGAAGCCCGGAGGGCGGAGTCGATAAGTGAGGCAGAAGATCTTTGATCTTCGTCGCCGAACTTATGCTGAAGCAGGGATCTTATTACTGGAGGAACCAAGATGGAGAGAATGTTTGACAGCGAAGCGGTGACGAGCAGCGAGCGCTATCTTTATACCCCTTCATCCTTTGCGAGGAAGCACCTCTGCTATGTGCAGGAGGCGGGCACACTAAAGTGCCTTAAGCCCCACACTTCGGCAAGGGACGGATTAGACTCTTTCCTTTTCATCGTAGTGAATTACGGCCGCGGGAAGATAGTATACGGCGATGAGGAACTGGAGATGAAGAAAGGGGATGCGGTGCTTCTGGACTGCCGTACCAGTTACCGCCATACCTCCAGCGAGGATGATCCCTGGGAACTGGCCTGGACCCATTTTGACGGAGCCAAGGCAGAGGCTCTTTATCCTCTGTTCCTTAAAGCAAATGAAGGAAGTCCCAGACTCCATCTTGGCCGCGATGAGCGCGAAGCCACCCATCTGGTCAGAGAGCTGATGGACGCCAAGGGAGAAAACAGCATGGAAGCCGAGATCCGCTCGGATGCCGTGATAGGTAATATACTTTTGTTTGTTATGGAGCATGCGGGGGCCGAGAATGCCGCCGCGGATCTTGAAGGCATAAGGGAGCTCATCAACCGCCGCCTGGAGGCAGGAGACGGAAGGGATGCTCTTATGAAGGTACTGCGTGAGGAATACGGCTGCGATAACGCGGCCCTGGATGCAGGCTTCTCCGGCCGTTACGGCATAGGGCTGGACGCCTATGTGACCAACAGGATGCTGAACAAGGCCAAGGAGCTGCTGCGCTTTACCATCCTCCAGATGGACGAGGTCATAGCGCAGTCAGGCCTGGGAACAGAAGAGGACTTCCGCCGCATCTTCAATGAGAAGGAGCAGATGTCCCCTGAGGATTATCGTAAGAAATGGGCCCAGTGGATCAAGGGATAAGCTTGTTCCGCCTTGCTTCCAGCTTTTCGGGACTCCAGCGCACCACGCGCATGTCACGGCCCTTGTTCTTTGCGGTAAAGCGCAGCTTGCAGAGCTGCTGGATATACTGAAGGCTTACCTTCGTTGAGAGCTTGGATTCGCCGCTCTCCCTGTCGTGGAAGGCGTAGGGCGTTTCCAGGACGTTCTTCACGGGACACATGGCAAGCACTTCCACCATGATCTTCCAGCCCGTGGGATCGAGCTTTACTCCGTCAAGGAGCTCACGGCGCAGCATGAAGAGCCCGCTGGTGGGATCCGAGATGAGCCTGAGGCAGGGCAGCATGATCTTGCCCATATATCTGGCGGTGCCGGAGATCACCTTCCGGATGAAGTCCAGGCCGCCGTCACTGCCGCCGGGAATAAAACGGCTGGGTATGGCCATATCGGCGTGTGCGAGCATGGCGGCATACATATCCCGGAGCACCTCGGGCGGATGCTGGAGATCCGCATCCATGCAGGCGACGAAATCGCCCTCCGCGAGTTCAAAGCCTTTTACGACCGCGGTTGCCAGACCCTTTTCCGTATCGCGGTGATGCAGGCGGACACGCTTGCCGCTCTCCTGTATCTCCTTTATGACCTCGGGGGTCTCGTCCGTGGAGTCGTCCACGAAGATCAGCTCCCAGGGAATGCCTGTAAGGGCTTTGTCGATACGGTCCAGAAGAGGCCGCACATTGTCCTTTTCATTATAGGTAGGTACTACGATAGAAAGCATGGTTTACTCCTTTTGGGAAAGTTATCTGTCATCCCGAGCGGAGGTCGCGCAGCGACCGTAGTCGATAAGTGAGGCAGAAGATCTTTGATCTTCGTCGCCGAACTTATGCTGAGGCAGGGATCTTACGACTGTAATAATAACATAAATCTCAGAATATATCAACGGAGGTACACAGATGAAAACAGCAGCACTGATACTGGCAGGCGGCAAGGGCGAGCGCTTCTGGCCCAGGAGCCGCAAGAACAATCCCAAGCAGTTCTTAAGCCTTACCGGCGACGGCAGGACCATGATACAGCAGACAGTCGACCGTATCCTCAGCATAGTGAACATAGAGGATATCTACATCGCCACCAACGAGAACTATAAAAAGCTGGTGCTGGAGCAGCTGCCCGAGATCCCGGCGGAGAACATACTCTGCGAGCCCGTGGGCCGCAACACCGCTCCGGGCATAGGTCTCGGAGCAGTGCATATGCGCCGAAAATACGGTGATGCCGTGATGCTGGTGCTGCCCAGTGACCATCAGATAAAGTATAAAGGCATGTTCACCAACGTGCTGAAGGATGCCATAAACGCAGCCGAACAGGGGGAGAACCTTGTCACCATAGGCATTACTCCCACTGCCCCGGAGACCGGCTACGGCTATATTAAATTCACCCCCGAAGAGGTCTATGATGATGCCTTCAGGGTGGACTGTTTTGTGGAAAAGCCGGATGCGGCAACGGCAAAGAGCTATCTGGAATCGGAGGAGTATCTCTGGAATTCCGGAATGTTCGCCTGGAAGACTTCCACTATACTCTCTTCCATAGAAAAACATCTGCCCGAGATCTATAACGGACTCAAGCGGATTGAGGAAGCCATAGGCAGCGAGGATGAAGAGAGCATACTCAGGGGCGTGTTTGATGTTATCCCTTCGGAGTCCATAGATTACGGTATCCTTGAAAAGGAGGACAATATCTATGTCATCCCCGGCACCTTCGGCTGGGATGATGTGGGAAGCTGGCTTTCCGTGGAGCGCATGAAGCCCCTTAACGATGCAGGCAACGTGGTTGACGGCAATGCGCTTACCGTAAACGTGAAGAACTGCATCATAGAAGGCACCGATAAGCTCATCGCGGCGGTGGGCATCAGGGACCTCATCATAGTCGATACCGAGGACGCGACCCTGATCTGCGGTAAGGACAGCACCCAGGACATACGCAAGATAGTGGAGAACCTCAAGATCTGTAACAGAGAGCAATACCTGTAAATGGACAGAGAAGCTGCAAAAAAAAATATGACTGAGGGGAGCCTGTGGGACAAGCTCTTCTCCTTTGCGCTTCCGCTGGCGGCCACCGGTATACTGCAGCAGCTTTTCAATGCTGCGGATATAGCGGTGGTGGGACGCTGCACCGGTGAGGCCGGGCAGGGCGCCATGGCGGCAGTAGGCGCAAACAGTCCCATAATAGGCCTTATCGTCAATGCCTTTGTGGGCATATCCCTCGGGACCAACGTGGTGATCGCAAATGCCATAGGCCGCGGTGACAGAAAGACCACGGGGAAGGCACTTCATACTTCCGTGGTGATAGCGGTCATCGGAGGCATATTCCTGGCCCTTGGAGGCGAGCTTTTTGCGGAGCGCATCCTCGGAAGCCAGAAGGTGCCGGAGGACGTGCTCCCCATGGCGGTGCTTTACTTCAGGGTCTACATGACGGGAATCCCAGTGGTGCTGCTCTATAACTTCCTGGCAGCGGTATTCAGGGCCTCGGGAGATACCCGCACGCCCCTTGTGGTGCTGGTGATCTCCGGGAGCCTTAATGTTGTGCTGAACCTCATCTTCGTGCTGGGCCTGAAAAGGACTGTGGACGGAGTGGCGGCAGCCACCGTCATTTCAAGCTGCATCAGCGCCGTGCTGCTCTTTGTTAAGCTTATGAAGGCGGAGCCGCCGGTCAGGCTTGAGCTTAAGTCCCTGGGTATCGACGGCCAGGTGCTGAAAAAGATACTGGCCATAGGTATACCGGCAGGAGTGCAGTCCGCGGTATTCTCCTTTGCGAATATAATCATCCAGGCGGCCATCAACAGTCTTGGCACCGTGGTCATGGCCGCTTCGAGCGCGGCCTTCAATATCGAGATTTTTGCCTATGATGTCTTCAACAGCTTCAGCCAGGCCTGTACCACCTTCGTGGGACAGAATTACGGCGCCGGCAGGATCGACCGCTGCAGGAGAACCATGGCCCTCTGCATGGTGGAGGGGAGCATCTGCCTTGGAGCCACCATCCTTCTCATACTCTTCTTCGGAAGGGATATACTCTCCGTTTTCAATCCGGACCCGGCTGTCATCGAGGTGGGCTACCAGAGGCTGGTGATAATCTTTTCAGCCTACTTCTTCTCAATGAGCTACGAGGTGCTCTCGGGTTACCTCAGAGGCTTCGGGATATCCGTGGTCCCGGCCATCATCACCATGCTCTGCATCTGCGGCACCCGTATAAGCTGGATCTACCTGGTCTTCCCGAAGGATCCCAGCTTTAAGAACGTTATGCTGGTCTACCCCATAAGCCTTGCCGCCACTGCGGTGCTCATGCTCTTCGCAGTGCTGGTCATACGGCCCGCAAAGAAGCATATGAAGCAGGCGTCAGCCTGAAGATGGGGAAAAATTCCTATAGCATATTCAAAGAAAATATGCTATAGTATCTTTGCTCGTTTTTGAGACAATAATATAAAAAGGAGAAGCATCATGAATCTTTCACCTCTTCAGAAAGCAAGATACGCATATAGTCCCAAGCTTCCGGGAATGCTGAGGGGCGGTATCGCCGAGATCTGTGTTAAGGACGGCGCCGCTACCGAGAGCGTTGCGGACCAGGACAAGATCAAGGCCCTCTTCCCCAACACCTACGGAAAGAATGAGATCACCTTCCAGAAGGGCGCAAACACCTCCGCTGCAAAGAAGCAGGTTGTGGGCGTTATCCTTTCCGGCGGCCAGGCACCCGGCGGACACAACGTCATCTGCGGCCTGTATGACGCTATAAAGGCTACCGACAAGAGCAATGTGCTCCTTGGCTTCAAGGGCGGTCCCAGCGGACTTATCGATGACGATTTCATCGAGTTTGACGACGAGTATATCAACGCATACCGCAACACCGGCGGTTTCGATATCATCGGTTCCGGCCGTACCAAGCTGGAGACCGAGGAGCAGTTCAAGATAGTTACCGAGGTGGCTAAGAAGCACGGTCTTACCGCTATCGTCATCATCGGCGGCGACGATTCCAACACCAACGCTGCAGTGCTGGCAGAGTACATGGCTGCCAACAACACCGGCGTCCAGGTCATCGGCTGCCCCAAGACCATCGACGGCGACCTGAAGAATGAGGATATCGAGGCTTCCTTCGGTTTTGATACCGCAACCAAGACCTATTCGGAGGTCATCGGAAACATCGAGCGTGACGCCAACTCCGCAAAGAAGTACTGGCACTTCATCAAGGTCATGGGCCGCAGCGCTTCCCATGTTGCCCTTGAGTGTGCCCTTGAGACCCAGCCTAACATCTGCCTCATCGGTGAGGAAGTGGCTGCAAAGAAGATGTCTCTTTCCGCAATAGCAGATTACATTGCAGATTCCGTTGAGAAGAGAGCAGCAAACGGCGAGAACTTCGGTGTTGCCATCATCCCCGAAGGCATCGTGGAATTCGTTCCCGAGTTCTCCGCTCTGATCAAGGAGATCAACGAGCTCCTTGCAGGCAAGAAGACCGAAGAGTTCAACGCTCTTCCCGACTGGGCCGCAAAGTACGATTTCATCAAGAAGGGACTTTCCGCCGAGGCCTTCAAGGTCTTCGATATACTTCCCCAGTTCGTTCAGCAGCAGCTCTTCCTTGAGAGAGATCCTCACGGCAACGTGCAGGTTTCCCTTATCGAGTCCGAGAAGCTCTTCTCCGCGCTTGTTAAGGATAAGCTGGAAGC
>JAFWWB010000079.1 GCA_017518185.1 Lachnospiraceae bacterium | reverse complement strand
CGTAAATTTCCTTGTTTCTGAGATATCTCAACGCCATTAAGGCTAATTTTATCGAAGATTGGATGCCCAGAAAATGGCGCAAAATCAAGCTTTTTTGATTTTATAAATATATAAATAATTGCTTGAAATATTATCAAAAATGTGTTATCATTGAGATGTAGTAATTAACCAATATTTTAGGTAATATATCATGCATTTATATGATGAATTGAATGAGATCCCGGTGCCTGAGTTCGCCCATCCCGACGGCTATCGTGTCTATATCAATTATCCTATCGGCGGCGGACAGACCAAAAAGCTTTATATCGGCCAGTATGCCAGAAAAGCGGAAGGGACCTTCTACGCTAATGAAAACTTCCGGCTTTACTGCCCGAAGGAGTGGGCAGCGGCCTATGAAAAGGAGAACGCGCCGCATTACCAGTACAATGTCGGCATGTATGCCATGACGCTGGCCCTCAGCCACAGGACAGGACTTTATGACGTGATCCATGACGCTTTCGGGCCTCTATACGGAAATGCCCTGATGGATTTCGCAATGTATTCCGTCATGGAGAGATCAAATGTGGCATACCGGTTCAGACCTGCCATGGAGCATGAAGTCATCTTTTCAAAGGACAGAAAGGATGACGACTGGCTCAGCCAGCTGTTCGGCAGTCTGATCACAGGCGACATGATACAGCAGTTCCGGATACAGTGGCTCAGAAAGTGCGCAGAGCGCGGCATCCGCAAAGTATGGATCAGCATAGACGGAAGTAATAATGACTGCGAATGCCGTACCAGTGAGCTCCCCTGTCAGACAGAGAACAAATCCGGCACCAATAAGGATGCCGTCAGCTACATGTACGCGGTAAGTGCAGAGGACGGAAGACCTGTATCATTCTTCACTTATTACGGTGATGAAGTCGATTCCAAAGCCTTTATCCGTATGTGTGAGTTCCTCAAAAGCAGCGGCATGGAGATCCAGGGGATCATCCTGGACAGAGGCTTCCTGACCCATTCCGTCCTTGAACTGGCAAAAAAGCAGGACCTCCCTTATGTCGTCATGTTGAAGAACGATACATACGGCCATACGCATATGGTCATCGATCACGGTGAGGAGATCTACTGGAATGTGGAGCATCTCGCTGGCAGTGACGGGCTTTTCGGCATCAGTGACGGGCCAAGGAAGATCTTCCGGAACCACGAAGATACTGCCTACATAAATCTGTATTTTGATGCCAAAAACGGAGCAGGAAGAAAGATCACCTTCGTTAATAAGCTCTACAAGGCCATCCGGGAAGCCAGGGCCATGGAAGAGCGGGGGGAAGAGCCGGCTGTCAAGGACGGGATGGAGCCCTATCTGCGGATAGAGAAAACACCCGTACCGGAGAATGATGGAGCCGGGCAGGACGGCACCGGTCCTTCCGGAGCTGAGCCGTCTTTTAGGATCGTCCCGACGGATCTGTGCAATAAAGTACTGTATAAAAAGGGATTTGAAAGCATTGCTTCCTCTGTCGATCTCGGACCTGAAGAAGCAAACCGGATCTATCACCTCCGGGACTCGTCGGAAAAGCAGTACATGATCTGCAAGTCCATGGAGGGAAACAGTGTTTTCCGGACCCACTCTACGGAAGGGATCTGTTCAAAAAGCCTGGCCTGTTTTATAGCATCTGTCCTGCGCCGGGAGATCAGCCTGGCCTGTGAGGAAGCGGGGCTGAAGCCTTCCATCATGCTTTCCCAGATCGAGCGTCCGGCCCTTGCCCTTATGGGGAACGGCACATATAAGTTTATCAATAACCTGAAGGAGCCTCTGTCGAGGCTGTTTGAATCCGTTGGCTTATCCGCACGCGAATTCGAGACCATAGCGGGAGACGTAAATGAACGGGAAAAAGCCCGCGGAAAAGGCGTTTCCCAGTATCACCGGACTCCGGAAGAGATCCGCACAGCGCACAGAAAACTGAAAGGATCCATGAAAAAGGGCAGTAAAACGGAAGACGTACCGGAGCAGCCCGCAGAAGATGACGGGGCAATACACCCCGTACGGCACCCGGGCAGACCCCGCGGCAGTAAGAACAAAAAGACTCTTGCACGCGAAGCTGCACAGAAGCTCAATCATGAGGAGCCGAAGCGAAAGCCCGGACGTCCTCCCGGCAGTAAAAACAAGAAGACTCTTGAAAAGGAGGCCTCTGGAATAATGCAGCAGCCAAAAAGAAAACCAGGCCGTCCTGCAGGCTCAAAAGACAGCACGCCACGTAAAAGACGTACAAGGCAGGAGCTCCAGGATGCGCTTAAAGATAAGGGGTGAAAGGCCCCTTATCCAGCTATAAAACTATCGAAAAACTGGTCCCAAAAAATTCGAATCTCAGTTTTTCGGAAATTCACGT